>NZ_FOHT01000001.1:0-369012 GCF_900111425.1 Draconibacterium orientale
TTCAAATGTATTTGAATGAGTTCGTCTACAAGCTAAACCGGAGGTATTTTGGAGAAAAACTCTTTGACAGGCTGGTTATTGCTGGAATTACTGGACTATGACTAAATACGGATATTCAATAATTTTTTCATTTTTTTTAATTAAGTTGTTTTTAAAAAGACTGTTAATTTTGATAATCCCGAGGAGACAGGATTAGTTTCCGGTGTATTCATCAGCGTAGCCTGATAATCTACCGAAACAAGCGGAGTGCCACGTACTACGTCACGATTCTAACGTGATTGTGGCTTACACTTTTTCAACAATTTTGAAATTACTTTCCATAATAATTTGGTTTAACATTTTATATTATATCAACATACTTTACACAGTTACACCATGCATTCATTTATGCAAAAGCATTAATTTTAAAAGTTGATTTAACAGTTGGGATTTGTTAAAATTATTTATGGAAATGATCTGAAGATAAACCCTTAATTTTTATCGTCGGAGATCGGAGGAACGCTTAGGGGGCAATTCCTTGTTTTCCGATGTCTAAATTACGCAGGTATCCAATCAATTGAAATACGTAGTTTTACGACCCTTTAAAAATTATTACGTGGTTTCACTAAGTTTTTTACACTTATTGTGCATACATTTATTCCAGATCCAGCATTGCAAAAGGTTTCCAAAAAAAATAACATTTTGATTAAAATTTTTGAGGAAATATGGTTTTCGCTATTCCTCTATTGAAAAAACGATGACAATCGGGATTAAAAACGAAGCACCTATTGAACAAATGCTTAATGATTAGAGTCAATAACCCACATAGTTTCCAGGATACTTCTTGTTTGCGTTTTTCTCCTGATGTTTGCCCGGTGTTTTTCAATGGTTCGTTCAGATATTTTGAGCTCAGCCGCCAATTCTTTCACTGTTAACCCATTTGCCGATAAATGAAAAACTTCCAATTCTCTTTTGGTGAGACCATATTTCTCTTTTGCAATATCGAGCCTGCTTAACGCCTCCTTCTCATCCGATTTGGAATCAACTTTTGCAAAATCATTATTCAGTGGTAATATTTCAGCAAAAGCTGAACGGATATCAAACTGATTTCCCCGATGCAGATTAATGTTGTATTTCACCCCATTGGTGCTACAACAAGTCACCTCTTTTAATTTACATATTTCCGTAACGCCATTAACAAACTGCCTGTAATGGTATTCGTTTTTTTCATAATTAGCGATAGAAAACAACCAATCGAAGCGCTGGTTTTCCATATCCTCACTTTTTCGTTTAACAAGCTTTTTAAAAGCTTCGTTTACGCAAGCTACCTGGTTCCCCTCCAGAAAAAACATGGGCACATCCGATTTTGAAAAATATTTCTTAAAATGTTTTAATGTAAAAACATTTAATTCGGTTCTTTTGTAAAAGGCCCTGTCCACCTTTCTGATAACAGAATCGATATCGATAGGTTTGAAAATAAAATTATCGATCCCCATTTCCAATCCTATCATTATATCTTTTTCATCGTATTTTTGCAGGAATAAAAAAAACGGAACAGCAGTGGTTAACAAGTAAGGTCTTAATCGTTTAAATATACTAAAGCCCGACTCACCATTTAGTTTTCGGGGACAAATTATTAAGTCAACCTTTTGGCTGGCGATTCGTTCTAAAACCACTTCAACATTTACGGCTGTGGTAATTTCGTAACCGGCTTTTTTTAAAGCCAATTCAAATTGATTGTCGGTAAACTCAATCGATTTTAAGATCAGGAGCTTCTTGTAATAGGTATTCATATCAGAGGTGAACAGTTTGATTAATAAACAAAAGTTAATTATTTCAAAGAAATGTATTCAAGATATCAATAACTTTTCAAAAAAACAATGATAATTTGTAAGTTTATTTTTAATTTTTTAATCAAAATGAGACATATTCCTCTTATTATATCAACCTTCTGTTAGCAAAACAGCAGTAATCCTCCCATTCCACAAAACAATTCACACCAAAGAGTCTTCTTTAACACAAAGTTTACAAACCCAATCGAACCTTTCTAAATAATATTCGAATTATAGTGGGGGTGATTAAATTTCTATCTTTGCGCACCTGAAATTATTAGCCGTATTTTATAATCCGATAAAACATGAAAAATATCAAGTACGTATCACCGGAAGAAGCTGTTAAGGTTATCAAAACCGGAGACAGAGTCCATTTAAGTAGTGTTGCCGTCACTCCTCACACCTTAATTAAACCGATGGTTGAGAGAGGTCGCAACAAAGAGTTCCACAATGTTACCATTCAGCATATCCATGTCGAAGGCCAGGTAGATTATGCCGATCCTGAATTCGAAGGAATCTTTCATTCTGAACAATTCTTTGTTGGTGGAAACCTGAGAAAACAAACTCAGGCTGGGTACGCCGATTACATTCCAATTTTCCTGAGCGAAACCCAACGTTTAATGCGCAGAGGTTATTTAAAAGTAAACGTTGCCATGATTATGGTGTCGGTTCCCGACAAACATGGTTATGTTTCGTTAGGTACTTCAGTTGATGCCACCCGCGCCGCTATTGAAAATGCCGACACGGTAATTGCAGCTGTAAACCCAAATGTACCACGAGCATGGGGCGATGCCATGATGCATATCGATGAAATCGATATTTTCGTTGAAGACGACATTCCTTTATATGTTCACGATCCGGCTCCACTTACCGACATGGATATTAAAATTGGTACCAATGTCGCCGAATTAGTTGAAGATGGTGCTTGTTTACAAATGGGTATTGGTGGTATACCAAACGCTGTTTTGGCGCAATTAGGAAACCACAAAGACCTTGGTGTACACACCGAGATGTTTGCCGATGGTATTCTTCCTTTGGTTGAAAAAGGAGTTATTACCGGTAAAAAGAAAAAAACTGATCCGGGAAAAATGGTAGCATCGTTCCTTATGGGATCGAAAGCACTTTACGATTTTGTTGACGACAACCCACGTGTTGCCATGATGGACGTTGCACACACCAACCACGTAGCAAACATCCGTAAGAATGACAAAGTAACAGCAATCAACTCTGCACTGGCTATCGACTTAACAGGTCAGGTTTGCGCCGATTCGATTGGTATTACTCACTACTCGGGTGTTGGTGGACAAATCGACTTTATCCGTGGTGCCGGTCACTCTAAAAAAGGTAAACCAATTATTGCCCTTCCATCAGTTACTAATAAAGGTATTTCTAAAATTAGCCCAACTTTAATTTCAGGTTCGGGCGTTGTAACTACTCGTGCCAACATGCACTGGGTGGTAACCGAATACGGAAAAGTTAACCTTTATGGTAAAACGCTTCAGGAAAGAGCAAAACTTCTGATTTCTATCGCTCACCCCGACCATCAGGAATCGTTAGACAAAGCATCGTTTGAACGATTCGGTCCGCATTACCATTATGTAAGGGGCGAATAAAAGACATATGGTTAAAGAAGCAGACGGTAGTCTGCTTTTTTTATGACTAAAATCATTCACAAAAATTACAATAACAAGCCAATATTAACTAATTCTAAAATCGTAAGTCAAAAGACTCAGGTTTTTTGGTTTTCGCGAATAGAGAATTTTTAGAAGAATAACTTTGCAGGCATTTAAAAATTTGACTATTAATATTTTATAACCATTCTAAATAAGCAGGTAACGAAACGATTAATACCTAAACAACTGTACTAACCGCCTCAAAATCTGTTTATTTTTTAGAATACAATTATTTACACCATGAACATTTCACATATAGAACACATTGGGATCGCAGTAAATAGTTTAGAAGAAGCTATTCCGTACTACGAAGAGATGCTGGGTCTAAAATGCTATGCCGTTGAAGAAGTGGCAGACCAAAAAGTAAAAACCGCCTTCTTCCAGGTTGGCGACACTAAAATCGAGTTATTGGAATCAACCAGTCCTGACGGACCAATTGGTAAATTCCTGGAGAAAAAAGGACAGGGAGTACATCACCTTGCTTTTGCTGTTGACAATGTTAACGATTCGTTGAACGAGCTGGGAGAAAAAGGCGTTCAGTTGATCGACAAAACAGCAAGAAAAGGAGCTGAAGGACTTAACATTGGTTTCCTTCACCCAAAAGCTACCATGGGAGTACTAACTGAACTATGCGGAAAAGAATAAGGAAACTATAATAACCGACTTTATGAGCAACCAGGATAAAATTAAAAAGTTAATCGACCTTAGAGCAGAAGCTAAATTGGGTGGCGGATTAAAAAGAATTGAAGCACAACACAAAAAAGGCAAATTTACTGCTCGCGAAAGAATAGAACTTCTGTTAGATGAAGGAAGTTTCGAAGAATTTGACATGTTTGTTACACACCGCTGTACCAACTTCGGTTTAGAAAAAACCAAATTTTTGGGCGACGGTGTTGTTACCGGTCACGGAACAATCGACGGACGTGTAGTTTACGTTTTCTCGCAAGACTTTACCGTTTTCGGCGGATCGTTATCAGAAACCTTTGCACAGAAAATTTGCAAGGTTATGGATATGGCCATGAAAGCAGGAGCTCCCGTAATTGGTATCAACGACTCGGGCGGTGCTCGTATTCAGGAAGGTGTGAACTCGCTGGCCGGTTATGCCGAAATTTTCGAGCGTAACATTTTGGCATCGGGAGTTATTCCTCAAATCTCAGCTATTTTCGGACCATGTGCCGGTGGTGCTGTTTACTCTCCTGCCCTAACCGACTTTATTATGATGACCGAGGAAAACTCGTATATGTTTGTAACCGGACCAAAAGTTGTTAAAACAGTTACCGGCGAAGACATTTCAGTTGAAGATCTTGGTGGTGGTAAAGTTCACGCATCTAAATCAGGTGTTGCTCAATTCCTTGTTGAAAACGAACAGGAAGGTATTTCGATCTTGCGTAAACTGATTAGCTACCTGCCACAAAACAACCTGGAAGATCCGATTGTTACTGACAGTACCGACCCAATTGATCGTTTGGATGATGCCTTGAATGAAATTATTCCTGACAATCCGAACCAACCTTACGAAGTTAAAGATGTTATTCATACCATTGCTGACTATGGCGAGTTCCTGGAGATTCACCGTAACTATGCGAAAAACATCGTTGTTGGTTTTGCTAAATTCGACGGACAGCCAGTTGGTATTGTTGCCAACCAGCCAAATTACTTAGCCGGTGTGCTCGATATTAATGCATCAGTAAAAGCAGCTCGTTTTGTACGTTTCTGCGACTCGTTCAATATTCCAATTATCACACTTGTTGATGTTCCGGGATTCTTGCCGGGAAGTCGTCAGGAGTACGGTGGCATTATTACTCACGGTGCAAAACTGATGTTTGCATACGGCGAGGCTACTGTTCCAAAAATCACAATAACACTGCGTAAATCGTATGGTGGTGCGCACGATGTAATGTCGAGTAAACAATTACGTGGCGACCTTAACTACGCCTGGCCAACTGCCGAAATTGCAGTTATGGGTGCTGCAGGTGCTGTTGAAGTACTTCACGGAAGAAAATTACGCGATATTGAGGATGCTGAAGAGCGTGCTAAATTTATTGCCGACCACGAAGAGGAATACAAAGAAAAATTTGCAAATCCTTATCAGGCTGCATCTTTTGGTTATATCGACGATGTTATCGAGCCTCGTAATACAAGGTTCAGAATTATTCGCGGATTACAAAGCCTTGCTACCAAGAAACTGGTTAATCCACCTAAGAAACATTCAAATATTCCACTTTAAAAAACAGAACAAATTATGGAACCATTATCAATTCTATTAGCCAGTTCTGTTCAGTTTGGGTACACGGTTGCAATCGTTGGATTCTGCATCGTTTTCTCAGCACTTACCTGTTTGGTTATTGTATTCAGCAATACTCCAAAGTTGATTAACATGAAATTCAACAAGGAGAAGCTGAAAAGAAATAAAACCAAAGGGCAGGCTGAAGTTAAAGAAGACGAAGAATATATGGAAGGTAACGTTACTGCAGCAATCAGTTTAGCCCTACACATGTATTTTAACGAACTGCACGACGAAGAGAGTAACATCGTTACCATTAAAAAGACGAAAAAATCGTACTCTCCTTGGAGTTCAAAAATTTATAGTGTACAAAACAACTGGCCGCGATAAATAATTCTGAATAGAAAGAGTAAAAAAAGAATACAATGAAAAAATATAAATTCACAATCAGTGGTAACGATTACGACGTTCATTTAAAAGACATTGAAGACAATGTTGCTGAACTGGATGTAAACGGAACCATATACGAAGTTGAGATTCACGGAGAAGTAAAAACATCAAAAACTCCGAAACTGATTCGTAAACCTGTTGAAAAGATGCCTGGCGAAGGTCAGATCAAAAAATCAGAATCAACAGGAAAACACAAAGTAACAGCACCACTACCGGGCACAATTCTAAAAATTAATGTATCGGTTGGCGATGTAGTAACCGAAGGCCAAAACCTAATGGTTATGGAAGCCATGAAAATGGAAAACCAGGTACAAACTACAAAAGCCGGCGAGGTTACAGCAATTAAAGTAGGTGTTGGCGATAGTGTGTTACAGGATGATGTTTTGATTGAAATCGGTTAACCTTTGTTACAATGAGAAAAATATTTCAACTATTATTACTACTGATTTTTATTACACCAACGGTTTTTGGTGCTGAGCAATCAGAAAAAATCAGCGAAGTATTGACAGAAGGGAAATGGGTTAACTATTCTGATGGATATGTTCCTATTCCAACCTACAAAGAGGATGGAACGCAAACCGAAAAGCCACGCACTGTAAAGCGTTTTAAAACCTTCACTTTTGAAGAGCACGGAGCGTTTATTTTAGACTCTGCAAAAACGCGTTACACAGGGCGTTTTACAATTTCCGGTGATAAAGCGATTCTGAACTTTAACGAAGTTCCGGTTACGCACTTGCGTGCCAATACCGATCCGAATAAATCAACAGGTTACGATACCGAAACAGAAATGGTAAAACTCCCGCAACGAGTGTTACACCTTTCTGATAATGGTAAACTTGTTGGCGACGGTCATGAATACAAACATTACAGCGGAGCAATGTCGGGATTATTCAATTTCTACGAATTTTCCGGTTTTGCAAATATCGCCTGGGGTAATGTAATTATGATGCTGATAGGATTTGTTTTCCTATTCCTGGCTATTAAATACGACTTTGAGCCGATGTTACTTATACCAATTGGTTTTGGTATTCTAATTGGTAATATTCCAATGTTCCAGGTAGTAGACTTTAACCTGAAATTAGGTGTTTACGAACCCGGTTCGGTTATGAATATCCTTTACCAGGGAGTTGTTCAGGGGTGGTATCCACCTATTATTTTCCTTGGAATTGGAGCGATGACCGACTTCTCGTCGTTAATCTCTAATCCGAAATTGATGTTACTGGGAGCTGCTGCACAAATTGGTATCTTCCTAACATTCCTCGGAGCTATTTACCTGGGATTTGCAGCGCCTGAAGCCGGTGCAATTGGTATTATTGGTGGAGCCGATGGTCCTACTGCGATTTTCATTTCGTCGAAACTGGCAAATGGACTAAACGTACTGCCGGATGGAACTACGGTGAAAAACCTGATTGGGCCAATTGCAATTGCAGCTTATTCTTACATGGCATTAGTACCTGTTATTCAACCGCCGGTAATTAAACTGATGACTACTAAAAAAGAACGTCTAATTCGTATGAAACCTCCACGCGCGGTTTCAAAAACAGAAAAAGTTCTTTTCCCGATTATTGGTTTAATTCTAACCGCTTACATTGCACCATCAGCATTACCACTTATTGGTATGTTGTTCTTCGGAAACTTGCTGAAAGAATCGGGTGTAACAAAACGTTTGGCGACAACTGCTGCCAACCCGCTTATCGATACCATTACAATTTTGTTAGGTATTACTGTGGGAGCATCAACTCAGGCCGACGTATTCCTTACTCCAGCTTCAATCAAGATTTTTGCCTTGGGTGCCGGCTCGTTCGTTATTGCAACTGCGGGTGGTGTTGCCGGAGCCAAAATCATGAACCTGTTCCTGAAAAAAGAGAACAAGATCAACCCAATGATTGGTGCATCTGGTGTATCAGCTGTACCTGATAGTGCAAGGGTTGTACAACACATGGGATTAAAAGAAGACCCAACTAACCACTTGTTAATGCACGCTATGGCACCAAACGTTTCGGGTGTTATTGGCTCGGCAGTAGCAGCCGGTATTTTGTTGAGTTTCTTAATGTAAGACAAACAACAAACGTTATATAAAAAAAGGATTTCTACTTCAGAAATCCTTTTTTTTTGTTCATTCAATTGCCCATCTTTCGCTCGGGTCGCCAGGCATCGAAACAGTTTTCCACGAGAACTTAAATACCCGCGGTTCAACCATACGCTCAAAATCAGCATAACTCATTTTAATCATCTCGGTGTGATTTCCCGCATTAAATGCAATCTCTTCATCTTCAGCCAAAGTTTCGGCTACAAAAACCTCCATATCATAAAGGTTTCCAAATGGTGGCATCGCTCCTATTTCGCAGTCAGGGAAAAAGCGTTGAAATTCAGCCTCGGTCGCCAAATTAACATGCTGCGATCCAAAAATGTCTTTCAACAGTTCAAAATCAACCTGGTACGAAGCAGGAAGTACAGTCATTGCCATTTTTCCATCAACATTTACAATTACGGTTTTTGCTACCTCTTTACCCGAGATGTGACTTTTTGCTGCAATTTCCTGAGCAGTAAAGGCACTTGAATGCCTGATTACAGTGTACTTTACATCGTTTTCATCAAGAAATGCTTTAAGTTTTTTTACTGGCATAAAATGTAGTTTAATGCTTTAAAATTTACAATTTCACTAATTTCTTTAAGAACAATCGTATTCTTTTCGATTTAGTTTTACAGCAATTACATATTATGGGTTTCGTTTTTAAAAGAGTTTATACCAATTGTATTTATTTTGCCGCATGGCAATAAGAAAGTTTACTATAGTCTGTCCCGAAATCTTTTCGGGAGTTAATGCCAATATAACAACAAAAAAGGAGACTGAACGAAGTGAAAGTAAGTGACATTTAGTTGTTAAATCGGTATTAAAAGCATATTTCAATTCCCGAAAATGAGGATTCTTGAACTTTGACAGAAAATCGGACTATTCCTTGCCGGCGTAAACACGCGTTTCGATGTAGCCAATGAGCAGTAGCGAAGCATCAATATTCCCAAAAACAAGAAGCCTGTTCGCTCCACAACCATCTTCCGGCTGGTACTCGTATTATTCCCGTTTGTACTAAAAAGCCAACCAACTGTATTTTTTTATTTCTCCTTCTTCCTTTTCTGAAAGAACTTTGAAGTACGAAAACAATAAAACAGAAAAACCATGAAGACACGTTTAATACTGCTCCTTCAATTTCTGATGCTGTTTGCACACGCCCAGGTAAAAATTTCAGGAGTTGTTCTATCAGAATCAGGAAGCCCGATTGCCGGGGTGAATATTTTTATACAGGGAACTTACGATGGCACAACAACCGATAGTCTTGGAGTATTCACTTTTAAAACAGATGCAAGCGGCGAACAAACATTAATTGCCAGTTGCGTAGGGTTTGAAACATATGGAAAAGCATTGAATCTCACAGAAGATGTTTCAGGTTTAAAAATTGTGTTGATTGAGGAAATTAGCGAACTAGACGAAGTAATAATCAACGCCGGAACTTTTGAAGCCAGCGACAAAAAGAAATCAGTGGTTTTAAAACCGCTTGATGTGACACTAACGGCAGGAGCAAACGGTGATATTTTTGGAGCTTTTGGCAAATTACCCGGTTCGCTTACAGTGGGCGAAGAAGGACGGCTTTTTGTACGTGGTGGCGAAAGTTACGAAACCAAAACTTTTATGGACGGCATGCTGGTAAACACGCCATACTATTCGAAAATGCCCGACCTGCCAACACGCGGGCGGTTCTCCCCTATCCTTTTTAACGGATCGGTATTTAGCACCGGAGGTTATTCGGCCGAATACGGGCAGGCACTTTCGTCGATTGTAGCGTTAAATACCGTTGCGTTGGAACCGGAAACCAAATCAAGTATCTCTGTTCTTTCGGTTGGACTACAGGGTTCGCATGCAAAAAGATGGAAAAATACTTCGCTGTCCATTAGTGGCGAGTATCTAAATACGACGCTCAGTAACAAGCTATTTAAACAAAATGTTGAGTGGTTGCAAGAACCGGCTATTGTTGGCTCGACCATGCTGTTCCGGCACAAAACCAGCGAAACAGGAATGCTTAAATCGTTTGCCACTTTTAATTACGACACCAGCAGTTTGCTATACGACAATTTTGAGCAAGCTGCCTTTCAGGAAGTTTCGTTGGGCAATAAAAATTTGTATTCGAACACCACCTATAACGAAATGCTGAATGAAGGATGGATGATACAAACCGGTGTAGCTTTTAACATCGATCAGGAGAATATGGATATAGATTCGGATGAAATTGCTACTTCGCGAAACAGCAGCCAGTTTAAACTTACCTTATCCAATTATTCCATTAAAGATGTTACAACAACTTTCGGTGCTGAAGCTTTGATTTACAAGTATGATCAGGACATTGAAATGGATGGAAATTTCAAGCTTTCATTCAACAACAACCTGTTTGCAGGCTTTGCCGAATCAGAATGGAAAGTAACAAAAAAGCTCGCTTTAAAAGCCGGAGTCAGAACAGAATATAACTCACTCATCAATGAATTGAATGCCGTTCCCCGATTTTCGGGAGCAGTAAAAACCGGCAAGAGCAGCCAGCTTTCTGCCGCGTATGGAAAGTTTTTTCAGAATCCTGGCGACGACTACCTGAAATTCACCGACGAGCTGGCTCCTGAAACATCAACGCATTCCATTTTAACCTGGCAGTATAAAAAAGACAGTCGCACGTTGCGCATTGAAGCCTACAATAAAAACTATACCAATCTGGTAAAATTTGATGAAGAATTTTCAGCAGAACCCGGAAATTACAACAATTCCGGTAGCGGTTATTCCCGGGGAATTGACGTTTTCTGGCGCGACCAAAAACAGTTTGGAAAAGCCGATTACTGGATTTC
The DNA here is from genome assembly GCF_900111425.1 of Draconibacterium orientale. Lineage (NCBI taxonomy): Bacteria > Pseudomonadati > Bacteroidota > Bacteroidia > Marinilabiliales > Prolixibacteraceae > Draconibacterium > Draconibacterium orientale. The sequence goes on from NZ_FOHT01000001.1 coordinate 11,043, forward strand.
ATATTCGTGGATCGATTCAAAACGGAATTACCGCGATTACCCAATAAAAGTAACGCCTCACTACGTTTCGAAACACAACCTTTCGGTGGTTTACAAGCAGTATTTTACAAAGATCAACTCATTTATTTCGGGCTCATACACTTTTGCCAGCGGACGTCCGTACGATAACCCGAACACGCCCGAATTTATGGTCCGAAAAACCAAAACCTACAACGATGTAAGTTTCGGATTCACACACCTGTTTTACCTTTTCAACACGCAAACCGTAGCGCATGTTATCGTAAACAACGTTTTGGGATTTAACAATGTATTTGGTTACAACTACGCTCAAACACCCGACAACAATGGAGTTTACCAATCGCAAGCCATCGTGCCGGGGCAAAAACGACTTATTGTATTTCTACTATCATTTCAATTATAAACTAAAACAAATAATCATGAAAACTTTATTAACGCTTATTTTTAGCCTGGTAGTTTTGACTGCCGCAGCACAGCGAAAAAATTACGAGTCAGCAATGACTGCTGCCCTCGAAAAAATGAACAGCTCGGAAACTGTGGCCAAGTTTCAGGAGGCTGCAAATACTTTTGAACGAATCAGCATGACCGAAACCTCGGAATGGCTGCCGTTGTATTACGCATCGTATTCAATTATCGTGATCAGTTACCTCGATCAGGACCTTAACAAGAGAGATGCTTACCTGGATAAAGCGCAACAATTTTTGGACAAAGCGCTTAAGATTGCTCCCGATGAATCGGAATTATATTCACTTCAGGCATTTCTTATTCCATCGCGGATTACGGTAGATCCGATGACCAGAGGAATTGAATACATGCCTAAAATGAATGCGGCAATCGATAAAGCAATTGCGCTGAATCCGGAAAATCCGAGAAGTTACTATTTGCGCGCAATTACCTTGTTTAATATGCCCGAACAATTTGGTGGCGGCGCAGAAGTTGCCCGTCCTCATTTTGAAACGGCAAAAGAAAAATTCGACAAATTCGAACCGGAATCACCGCTTCATCCGAACTGGGGTAAAGAAATAAATGAAATGGAGATGGAAAAACTATAAATTGTTTTAAATCAATTCTCCGTACAAGTCATAATCTTCGGCACCTGTTATTTTCACTTTAACAATGGTGCCGTTTTTTAATTCTTCGTCGGTGGTAATATAAACTTCGCCGTCAACTTCGGGCGAATCAAATTCGGTACGTCCAACATAGTAATCGCTTTCTTTTCTGTCGATAATCACGTCGAACTCCTTCCCTACTTTTTGCTGGTTGAGTTCGGCAGAAATATATTGCTGCACTTCCATAATTTCGTCGGCACGCGCTTGTTTTACCTCTTCGGGCAAATTGTCATCGAATTTTTTGGCCGCATACGTACCATCTTCATCAGAATACGGGAAAACACCCAATCGACCGAATTTCTGCTCTTGTACAAATTCTTTCAATTCATTAAAATCTTCCTCTGTTTCGCCCGGGAAACCAACCAACATGGTTGTGCGAATAACTACTTCCGGAACTTCTTCTTTTATTTTGGCAATTAAAGCTTCTGTTTCTTCGCGGGTAACATGGCGCAACATATTTTTCAGCACGCGGTTTGAGATGTGCTGCAAGGGCATGTCAAGGTATTTGCACACTTTGGGATTTTCGCGCATTACCGGCAAAATCTCCATCGGGAATTTGGTAGGATACAAATAGTGCAAACGAATCCACTCAATTCCTTCCACTTTCGAAACCTCATTTATCAGTTCAGCCAACTGGTTTTTACCGTATAAATCGATTCCGTAATACGAAAGGTCCTGGGCAATAAGCAACAGTTCCTTCACTCCTTTTTTGGCCAGGTAACGAGTTTCTTTTACCAAACTTTCGATGGTGCGTGATTTGTGGCGTCCCGTCATTTTCGGAATGGCACAAAACGAACACGAACGGTTACAACCTTCCGAGATTTTCAGATAGGCAAAATGCGATGGCGTGGTAATTTTGCGCTCGTAAATATATTCGGGCGCGTAGGTAACTTTCAGCTCTTCAACCATGGCTTTCATATCAAACTTTCCAAAGTATTTATCTACTTCGGGCAGCTCAGCCTCCAGCTCGTTGTGATAACGCTCCGAGAGACATCCCATAACGTAAAGCTTATCGATCTCGCCACGTTTTTTAGCCTCGGCATAATCCAGAATCATATCAATCGATTCCTGCTTGGCATCGTGAATAAAACCACAGGTATTTACAAATACTGCATCAAAATTGGTTTCGTTTGAATCGTGCAATACTTCAAATTTCCCCTTCTCCAACTGGTTTAGTAAAACCTCCGAATCAACCAGGTTTTTCGAACACCCCATGGTTACCACATTTACCCTTTTCTTCGCCATAACTTTTCTTCTTTCTTTTCAGGCTGCAAAGTAAAGATAAATTTGTCTGAATTAAGAAACTATGAGCTACTAACTATTGAAATATAACACATACAAATAATAGTGTAGTCACCACCTAATCAGCACTAATCAATAAATATTTATTGATTTAGAATTTTTATTTATTGTTTTTCGATAATTTATTATTTAATTTGCATAAAACATTTAATACAACTACAATGAAAAAGGTGGAAAAAACACAAACCGAACATGTTCTAATTCTTATGAAAGTAGTAGCCTGGATTGCATTTTTTAGTTTTGTTGTGGCCGCAGGTGTTTTACTATTCTCTTATTTTTCAAGTGTATGGAATCCCGAAAGCGCGAAAAATATTCACGAAGGCCTCAACCTGTATCAATTAAGACAAGAAAATTTCAACCTCTATTCGGTTTTGATGGCCTCTCAATTTGTCACTTCTATAATTAAAGCAATTGTATGGTGGATGGTGGTAAAACTCATCACGAAAATAAAGTTGACAAATCCTTTTGCTTCTGAAGTTGCTTTTAAACTGGAGCGCATTAGTTATTTGCTTTTTGCAGTGTGGGTATTCGCCGTTACTACAGGTGGTTTTATTGCATGGTTAGGAGAAAAGGCAGGCAATCTTAATGACTCATGGAATCACGGACAATACCTGTTTATGGCCGGCCTGGTATTTATAATTTCGCAAATATTTAAGCGCGGAGTTGAGTTACAGAATGAAAACGATTTAACGGTTTAAAGCTATGCCGATAATTGTAAATCTTGATGTAATGATGGCGCGGCGAAAAATGTCGCTCAACGAACTTTCGGAGAAAGTAAACATCACACTGGCCAACCTTTCGATATTAAAAACCGGAAAAGCAAAGGCTGTACGTTTCAGTACGCTGGAAGCGATTTGCGAAGCTCTGGATTGCCAACCTGGTGATATTTTGGAATATGTTGAGGAATGAGGAATTTACTTAATCTATGCGCTTAGCGCTTAAAACCTGCAAATAATTGTAAAATTCTTACCTTTAAATAAAAATGCATTTCGAACCAGATGCCGTTTATCACGTTTACAACAGATCAAATGAACAAGTTTTCTTTTCTCGTGAAAACTATTTGTATTTTCTAAAGAAAGTTCAACTTCAAATAAAACCGGCTTGTAATATTCTTTCCTGGGTACTTATGCCCAACCATTTTCATTTTTTAATTCAGGCAACGCCAAATGGTTGCAGAACAGACAACGAATCTCATCTTCCGCATATTCAACTTTTATCAAAACGATTTGGTAATATTTTAAGTTCTTATACTCAGGCGATAAACAAAGAGCGAAACAGAAGAGGAAAATTATTCTCGCATAACACAAAAGCTAAAAACCTGAACGACATTGCTTTTGAAGAAGCGCTTAACGGTTCCAACCGCTTAGCGCATAGGCCAGACTATACCACCGCATGTTTTCTGTACATACACCAGAATCCGGTGATTGCAGGAATTGCCAATTCCCTATCTGACTGGGAATTTTCTTCGTTTCGTGATTACGCCGGTAGTAGAAAAGGGAAACTCGTAAGTAAAGAAATTGCCAAAGAAATGATTGAGCTGGATTTTGAGAATTTTAAACAACAATCGCAGTTCCTGATTGAAGAAGAATTGCTGAAAAAGTTATTTTAATATGCGCTTAGCGGTTCAAAACTACTTAGCGCATAAAACCTTCCCCTGCAATAAGTTCGACTTAACTTTTTGCCACCTATTTTTTAAAAATGAAATAAACGGCCAGTATAAGAAACATGAAACCAATAAAGTGGTTCCAGCGAAATGTTTCGGTTCGGAAAAGTACAAATGTAAAAACCGAAAACACCACCAGCGTTATTACCTCCTGAATTACTTTTAGCTCGATGAGCGAAAACGGGCCGCCATGATCCCGAAATCCGATGCGGTTGGCCGGTACCTGAAAGAAGTATTCAAACAAGGCGATTCCCCAGCTAATTAAAACGATCGATCCTATTCCCAATTTACTGAACCACTTCATTTCGGCAAATTTCAAATGTCCGTACCAGGCAAAGGTCATAAAGGTATTGGAAAGGATCAGCAATCCAACGGTCAAAAATGCTTTCATAATTCGTAAAAAATTCGGCGCAAAACTACCGAAAAGTCCTTTCCGTTGTTCGTTACTGCACCGAATTTCTTCATCGCATTACAGCAAAAATAAAGTGTTCAATTTACAGCAGCTGTTTTACCGAATTAATCACTGTTTTGTATCTAACGGATCAGCAGCTTCTTTAAAGAATTGCTCTTGCAAAGCTGGTACAACAGTGTCGGTTTTAACCAATTTAATCATTTCAACCAGCTGCTCTACCTTTTCATTAATAAACAATTCCCCAGCTTCAGCATTGGCATCCCAGGCTTCTCCCCCGTAATGATTCGGGTAACTGGCATACCACCAAATTCCGGTATAAACATATTTTAATGCATTCATCCGGTCCTGATCAACACCCGATTGCTGTTTGGCCCGATCGACATGTACTACATCGGGTACTGTTGCCAACATTTCTGAAGTTTCGCTGTTGCCTGCATGAGAATCGTACGGATCGTGTCGTGTTAAAGCCTCGGCCTTTTCATCAATTTCACGATTACCTTCCGGGCGAAACCAGTACAGGGAGTAATCCCGCGGTTCTGAAAGTTGTGCCATTCCAAAATAATTCAGAAAAGCATTGTTGCCGCCATGGCCATTAACAATAATGATCTTTTCAAAACCATTTCGGTGCAGTTCGTCCAGGGTTTCCTGCAGCACTTTCCAAATCAATTCGGGCGAATACGAAATGGTGCCGGGCTGGTGACGTGCCTCGTTAATCTGACTAAAATAGTACCACGGAAAAACGACCGTATATTCCTGTTCGGCTGCCCGCAACGAATATTCTCTCGACATGTACAAGTCGGTTCCCAAAGGTAATTGAGCGCCGTGTTTTTCCATTACTCCGATAGGAATAATACAGGTTTTTGAACTTTTTTCAACGGCTTTAATAAAATCGGGGGCGGTTAATTCTTCCAAACGATACGGCAAATCCTGTGCTGAAACAAATGTAGCGATCGCCAAAAGCAAAAATGTTGCAATTTTTCTCATAGGTTTTAGGTTTTAGTTAATATTTCCATAAAAATAAATTCTTAGAAATTATTTAGCAACGATTTCCTATTTTTATGCATAAACTAAAAATATGCCAGTAGTAATCGCACACAGTCATTTAAATCCGGGTGGTGTTAACCGGATTATTGAATCGCAAATCGACAGCCTGCAAGGCGAAGAAATAAAAGTTTTGGTAGGTGCCTGCCCCGATGGCAGCAAAATAAAATCGAAAAATGCGGAGCTTCATATAATACCCGATTTAAATTACCTGGAGCGCCGGAAATACACCGACCAGGAAGCCATGGAAATGCTGCATAAAATACATCGCGAGATTCGGGAACACCTTACCCGCGATACTATTTTGCATTTTCACAACCTTAATTTGGGTAAAAATCCGATTGTAACGTATGCTGTTTACCTGTTGGCAAAAGAAGGTGTAAAAGTGTTTAACCATGCTCACGATTTTGCCGAAGACCGCCCCAGCAATTATTCGTTTCTGGAAGAAATTATTTACGATAATTTTTCGCAGAACCTTAACGAAGTGCTTTACCCAAATCTTCCGAATTATCAGTTTGGGGTGCTGAATTCGTTTGATTTCGACCGGTTGAAAGAGCTGGGTGTTACAGAAGACCGCATTGAGTGGCTCCCTAACCCGGTAACATTTGATGCATCGGATGACCTGCCCGAAAAACAAGTTGCAAAGCAAGCCGTTTGTAAAGAGCTGAATATTGATGCCGACAAACTGTTGGTGACCTACCCGGTACGTGTTATTCAACGCAAAAATATTGGTGAGTTTATCTTGCTCTCCATTTTATTCCGGCACCGGGCAAATTTTGCGGTAACACAACCACCCCAAAATCCTCTAGAGTTTGAAATGTACAAACAATGGATTAAATTCTGTAACGAGAATGAGATTGATATTGTATTTGAAGCCGGCCAAAAAGTAAACTTCGAAAATTTACTGCGGGGCAGCGATTTCTGCATCACCACAAGTTACAAGGAAGGTTTTGGAATGGTGTACCTCGAACCCTGGTTACTGGACACACCTGTGGTTGGCCGGGATATTGATTTTATCACCCGCGATTTTAAAAACGACGGTTTTAGCTTTCCTACACTTTATTACAAATTGAATATACCGGGAATTAAAACAGATTTTAAATATCTGAACTTAAAAATGCAGATGGAGATCATTTCTGCAATTATTAGCGGAAAGATAGAAAAACACAAACTGTTTGAACAAAACTCCATACTAAACACTTTGTTTAGTGACGTAAAGTTATATATTACAGAAAAAAACAAGACAATTATCAAAAACAACTATTCTTTACAGGGATATGGAATTAAACTTCAGAAACGATATAAAAAAATGGTTGGATAGTTCAGAGCAACTGCAACCCATTCCCACCACTTTTTGTCCCAACATAAAAACCGATTCGAAAGAAAAAATTAAAGCCGTAATTTTCGATATTTACGGAACTTTGCTTATTTCATCGTCAGGCGATATCGATCAGGTTTCGCTAAATAAAGACAATATGCGCACTGCCATGGAAGCCGGTGGATTCGACTTATCGGGTTGCAAAGAGGAAACCTGCAGTTTTCTGCTCGACCAGTTTCAGGAACAGGTAAAAAAGCAACACGAAGAGCTAAAAACAAAAGGCCATCCCTACCCCGATGTAGATATTTTTGAGGTGTGGAAAAACATGTTTGAAGCAGCCGAAAACAAAGGATTGTTAAAACTGAGAGGCACCGAATCGTGGGAAGATACCATAATGGTTTTCGAACTGCTAAGCAACCGCGTATACCCCATGCCGGGAATGAAAGAAGTGCTGCTGGCAATAAAAAAAACGGGCATCCCAATGGGTATTGTTTCCAACGCGCAATTCTACACGCCAATTATCATGAATTATTTTCTTACCGGCGAATTTTCAACCAATCAGCATATCGATCTTTTTGAGGAAGAACTTTCGGTGTATTCATTCAAAGAACTGCGGGCCAAACCCGATACGGCTTTGTTCAACAAATTTATTCCGGCACTGAAGAGCAAATACAATATCGAACCATCGGAAACCATATTTGTGGGCAACGACATGCTAAAAGACGTTTACACAGCCACAAAAGCAGGTTTGCGAACGGTGCTGTTTGCCGGCGACGAACGCTCGCTACGCCTGCGCGAAGACGACGAACGTGTAAAAGGAATGTTCCCCGATTTTATTATCAACGATTTAAAACAACTACTGAAAATTATAGGATGAAGCTAAACGAATTACGCGTAGGAATTATCCACTCCTTAATTGGCAAAAACGATGGCGTTTCCATTGTTATCGACCAAACCGTTGAAGCCATGTCGGAACATCTCGGCATAAACATTGGTAACTTTTTCTTTTTGGCAGCCCACTCATCGCCGCGTTTTAATGCACAAACCAACGATGTATTCTGGCACAAAAGCGAGGCGCATAAAACCATTTTGAATAACTTCAATAATCCCGACACTGAAGGTCTGGATGAGATGATTCATGAAAATGCGCTCTATGCAAAAAAGGTAATTCAGGAATGGGTTGACGAAAACGATATCGACCTTATTATTGCCCACAATACCTCGCATCCGTATAATTTTATCACTGCCGTTGGATTGGGTTATTACATTGAAGAGTTGCGCGCAGAAGGAATTATCTGGCCGAAATTGATGGTGTGGTGGCACGACTCGTATTTCGAGCGCGCTATTTTCTCGAATCCCAACAAAGTGATTCAAAAGTATTTGAAATACCTGCCTGGAGTTACTTTTGTAAATTCAATTGCTTTTATTAACAAGCAACAAATCGACCTGGGGAAAAGGCTTTTCGAGCAGCACAACGCCAGTAAACTCGAGAAATTCTTTAAACTGCGAACAACTGTTGTACCAAACACTTGCGAAATTCCATGGGATTGGGAAAACATCGCCCCGGAAACCGAAGAATTAATTTGCCCGGCACAAGACAATTATAACGACTCGTTTATGAAAGACATCGGCCTTGTTCAGCAAGTTGAAAGCCGTGGTTTTACTATGGACGAAACCGTAATCCTGCTGCAACACACCCGCGTTGTTCCCCGTAAAAAAATTGAGCTGGCCATCGATCTGGCTTTTGAACTGGAGAAGAAATTCGCTACGAATGGTGAGAAAAAATGTGTTGCGGTAATTGTTAGTGGCCACTCGGGCGACGAGCAAAACCAGTACCTCAACAACCTGAACGAGCATTACACCGAACTTTGCAAAGCACATCCCGACAGCAATGTGGTATTGATTTTTGGCGAACACAACATCCTTTCGCACCGCGACATCATCGTTGATAAAAAGTTCTACAAATTTGCTGAAATACCTTCTATTGTGGCTGCTCATGGCGGACTTGGAACTTATTTCAGCGATGTGGAAGGTTTTGGTAACAACCTGCTGGAAATGATGTCGTACGGATTGCCGGCGGTAATCAACAAATACGAGGTGTACAAACAAGAAATTGAGCAATATGGTTTTGATTTGCCGGCTATTGATGGCGGAGGAGTAACTGAAGAGTTGGTTGATTCGGCGTATCGACTACTTACTGATATTCCATACAGAAACAAAGTGGTAATACACAACCTTAAGGTTTTAAAGGAAAAACTCGATCATAAAATAATTGCTGATAAACTTGAGCCGATTATAAAAAGTATGTACATGCGCGAGTTGTAATACGAAAGTTGCATATTAATTATTCGGCCTAACGTGCCATTTCAAAACAAATGGGCAATGTTTAAAGTAAATGTTTTTTATATTTAAAAGGTCGCCGGAATATCGGCACCATACATCAGTTATTTGAAAGACATAAAATAGTAAAAAATGGGTGATTTTTATCAGAATGGATTTGTAGCAACACTGCATAATTTACGTGCCCGGCCTTATGAAGAGCTGGAACAAAAATTGGAAAAATTTAGTAAAAAACGTCCCATTGGATTAATCATTCCCTCCTTATATTCAGAACTTTCGCGCCAGGCATTAAAAGATATTGTTTCGGTTTTAAAAGACATCCCGTATGTTTCTGAAATTGTTATCGGATTAGATCGTGCCGACGATTATCAATACAAAAATGCGCTTGAATTTTTTGCAGAATTACCACAGCATCACCGGGTTTTATGGAACGACGGACCGCGTATGCAGGAATTCAAAAAGAAACTGGCGTCGAAGAATATCGTTACCACCGTTCCCGGAAAAGGCCGAAATGTTTGGTTCTGCTTTGGCTACATGATCGCCTCGGGACGCTCTGAAGCAATTGCCCTGCACGACGCCGATATTGTTACCTACAACCGCGAAATGCTGGCACGGCTGGTTTACCCGGTTGCCGATCCATCGTTTAACTTTAAATATTGTAAAGGTTTCTATTTCAGAACCGACGACGAAAAGCTACACGGCCGTGCTGTGCGCTTGCTGGTTACCCCGCTGCTACGAACCCTGAAAAAATTACTGGGGCACCATACTTACCTCGAATATCTCGATAGCTTCCGTTACCCGCTGGCCGGGGAATTCTCAATGCGTGCCGACATTATAAAAACCATTCGCATTCCCTACGACTGGGGACTTGAAATTGGTATTTTAAACGAGGTAGAACGTAACAACTCGTTTAACCGGATTTGTCAGGTTGAAATTGCCGACCGCTACGACCATAAACACCAGGACCTTTCAGCCGAAGATGCCGAAAAAGGATTATCGAAAATGAGTCGCGATGTTTCGCGTGCTATTTTTGGCAAACTGGCTTCCGACGGGGTAACTTTAAGCCCTGAGTTTTTCAGAACCTTAAAAGCTACCTACTACCGTATTGCACTCGAATTTGTTGAATTATACAAAGCCGATGCAGCAATGAATGGCCTCTCGTACGATTTTCATAAAGAAGAGGAGGTAATCGATCTGTTTGTGAAAAACGTGTATCAATCGGGTATTCAATTTCTGGAAAACCCGGATAATGTACCGAATATGCCCAGCTGGAAACGTGTGCAAAGTGCATTCCCCAATATTCTGGAAGAGTTTTATGAGATTGTGGAAGCCGATAACAGTATCATCTAAAATCCGGAAACAATATGATTCATCCCGATCGTTCTTTCATCGAAAAAATTGAAAGCCGGCTAAAGTTTATCTACAAGGAGAAGTATGAGAAATCAATTCTCACCGATTTGATAAGTGTTATCTCGTCGTACCGGATTGCCGCATCAAAAGGCCAAAAATGGAATGAAAAAGATGTGGTATTGATTACCTACGGCGACAGTATAAAAACGGATAATGAAGCTCCGTTGCAAACACTCCGCACTTTTTTAAACGAAAATCTACGTGAACAATTAACCGTTGTTCATATTTTGCCTTTTTTCCCTTACAGCAGCGACGACGGTTTTTCGGTGATCGATTTCCGGGAAGTGAATCCGGAACTTGGTGATTGGCAAGATATTGAGGATTTAACAAACGATTACGACCTGATGGCCGATTTGGTGATCAATCATGCATCGAGCCAAAACCAGTGGTTTCTTAACTTTTTGAAGCAGCACGGAAAAGGTAAGGATTATTTTATTACTGAAGATCCGGGAACAGACCTTTCGCTGGTAACCCGTCCGCGCAGTACGCCACTTTTAACTTCTTACGAAACGGCAAACGGCACCCAGCACGTTTGGACAACTTTTAGTGCCGACCAGGTAGATCTGAATTTTTCCAATCCCGATTTGCTGGTTGAAATGATGGATATTCTGCTTGGCTACATCAACAAAGGAGCACGAATTATCCGCCTCGACGCGATAGCATTTTTGTGGAAAGTAGTGGGCACAACCTGTTTGCATTTGCCCGAAACACACGAAGTGGTAAAACTGATGCGCGATGTGGCCGAATTTATCAATCACGATACAATTATACTTACCGAAACCAATGTTCCCAACAAAGAAAACCTGAGCTATTTTGGCCATGGCGACGAAGCACACATGGTTTACCAGTTTAGCCTCCCTCCCCTGTTATTGCATGCATTGCATACGGGTAATTCACGTTATTTATCAACCTGGGCAAAAAGCTTACCTCAACTCAACGGCGATAAAACCTTTTTCAATTTCACCGCTTCGCACGATGGCATTGGCGTTCGTCCGCTGGAAGGACTTTTGCCCGACGACGAGAAAAATTCGTTGGTGGAAAACATGAAAGGTTTTGGCGGCCTGGTAAACTACAAATCCAACCCTGATGGCAGCCAAAGTCCGTACGAATTGAACATTACCTATTTCGATGCGCTTAAAGGCACACACAAGGGCGAAGACAGCCTTCAGGTCGATCGTTTTCTGGCTTCGCAGGTTTGTATGATGAGTTTGGCAGGCGTTCCGGCATTTTATATACACAGTTTAACGGCAACGCCAAATTATTACGAAGGCGTTGCAAAAACACAGCACAACCGCACCATAAATCGACGCAAATGGCAGCTTCATGAATTGCAGGATGTGTTAAACAATGATACGCCACAGAAAAAAGTATTTCAATCGTTACAACAACTTATTCTGCTTCGTAAAAAACAAAGCGCTTTTCATCCGAATGCGCAGCAGAAAATTCTTGATTTTGGCCATGCAGTGTTTGCCATACAACGAAAATCACAAGATCAGACAATTCTCGCTATTGTTAACCTTTGCGATGAAGAAACAGGAATAGAAATACCGGCAGAATTTTCTTTCGATATCATTTCTAATTCCGAATTCACATCAAAGAAATTAAAAGCTTACCAATGTTTATGGCTGGTTAAAAATAAATAATCACAAGCCCATCATTGTACTTTTGTTCTAAATAATCATTCAGCCACAAACACCGTCTTCCGTTCGTTTTTTACGATAAATTCAAATTTATATTAAACTCAACAGCTAACTTTTTTATGTAAATAATGTTGTAAAATGGTATAACATTTCCCCTTTGTAACCGTATCATTCTGTACAAATATTGTCTTATATAAACGTAACGATCATTAAAATAAACACGATGAAACAGAAAATATATTTTAGCGGACTTATTATCAAACACGAAAAGCTGGAACAAATAAAACTGAACATCCCCGACAATATTTACATTGCAGAAGCTTCAACTCCTTATGCAAATTATTACGGCCAACTTCCCCGAACAGCCAAACCCAATTCAATCTTTCTTTTTACTAAAAAATTTCACTTCCTGGAGGAGCTAATCTGCTATTCATCGAGTTTGGAAAAATGTTTGTTTGAACGAATTAATATTGCCAGCGCGCTTGTGGAATCAGGCGGTAAACAATACCCTGCTATCCGCATAAAAAACTTCCCGGACTATAGCCAGCTGGTAAAGTTGGAAAAATGCTTACAAGAAAAAAACATAGTGTTTATTGAAAAAATTCATTTGGACGAACGGGTTAAAACTATCGTCAGCAAGCCTTTTTTTCTGGAAGAATTAGAACCCAATTTCTACCTTGACCTCATCGAAGAACACAAAGGATATTTTGTAGCTGAAAGCCATCTTTCACCAGAAGAATTTGAGGCAACCATTACTCAAATACGATACAACGGCATATGCAAGCTTTTCGATGCGGAGCAGGGTGTGGTGTACAACGATGGAAAACTCACCCACCTGATACGCATATTCTCAGAATCACTTAACCTGGAAATGCTAAAATGTTTGAGCAAAGAGTTTTCGAAATTATAAGGGGACTTAAAAACGCAAAAGCCCGGTAAATCGTTACCGGGCTTTTTTCGGAAAGGATGTTTTGAATTGATGTTTTTACATTAACGTAATGCTTCTATTTCCTGCAATTTTGCTTTCACCTCTGCATCATCCGATCTTAACTCCAAGGCTTTTCGGTAGTAGAAACGGGCTACATTATAATTCCCCGCCTCGAAAGCACTGTTGGCCGTAGTTTTAAAGTTCTCAAATTGCTGCTGACTCTGCCCGGCAACACGCTCGGCCACACGACGTTCAATTTCACGCAGCTGTTCTTTCGGATAGTTTTCAGTATCCTTTTGCGACAAAGCCTGGTTGTACCAACCTCTGGCCACTGCCAGCTCGTTATTCCTGAAACTTTCATCCGCCAGGTCGATAAAACGCTGGTATTCGCGGTCGCGTTCGCTCAACATCATGTCGCCCAATATTCGGTTAATTTCGGCAATGCGTCGTGGCGGATAAGCCTCTTCCGGTTTCAGATCCTGTGCTTTGTAGTACCACGCTCTCGACACGTTGTACAGTTCGATATCAAAAGAACCATCGGCCTTTTTAATGATCTGATCATAAAGCGCATTTAACCCTGATTCTTCAAGAATTCGCTGCTCATCCAACTCCTCTTCCAGTTGAGCAATCTGATCTCTTCTTCTTGCCAGATCCTCGGCATTAGCTTGTTCCTGAGCAATTTGCTGGCGTTCGTTTTCACGAATTGCATCTATTTTACGAATCTGTTCTTTCGGATATTCTTCATTAGGTTTTACGCCTAAAGCAATCTCATATTGCAGGCGGGCATCGTCGTACGCTTGTGTTCTGAAATGACCATCGGCCACCACAATAACACTTCTGTATTTTTCGTCGATAGCTCGTTGCTCAAGAATTCTGTCTATTTCGGCAATTTTATCTTTCGGATACGTTTCTTCCGGTTTTAATGCCAACGCTTCTGTGTAATTCTCTTTTGATGGCGTGTAACTATTTGCAGCGAAAAAACGATCGGCCTGCATAATCAAATTCGCATATTTCCGGTCTAACTCTGCCTGCGCTGCCTGAGCCGCCGCTAACTCTCTTAAAATCCGGTCGATCTCATCGATACGTTGCGGTGGATACAATTCTTCCGGTTTTATATCCTGAGCTGCACGGTATTCGTTGCGTGATTCTTCGTAATTCTCAGCGGCAAACATTTCATCGGCACGGGCAATGGCGTCGTTGTAGTTTTTATCTTTTTCGGACTGGATAGCTGCCAAACGGGCTGCTTCAGCTTCGGCTGCTTCCCTTGCCAAACGTTCTCTTGTGCTTACAATCGAGTCTATTTTTGCCAGCTGCTCATCCGGGTAAGTTTCATCAGCTTTAGCTTGTTTTGCTGTATTGTAAGCAGCAATGGCAGCTTCCCAACTTTCGCCACGGAACTCGCGGTCGGCTTCGGCTACTGCATCTTCATAAGCTTTTTGTACTGCCGAAAGTTGCGCCAGCACGTTGCCGATTTCGTCAATGCGTTGCTGCGCGTAAGCTTCTTCGGGTTTTATATCCAGCGCTGCGCGGTATTCGTTGCGTGATTCTTCATAATTCTCAGCAGCAAACAAACCGTCGGCGCGGGCAATGGCGTCGTTGTAGTTTTTATCCTTCTCGGCCTGAATGGCTGCCAAACGTGCCGCTTCCGCTTCGGCTTCTTCCCTTGCCAAACGTTCTCTTGTGCTTACAATCGAATCGATTTTGGCCAGCTGTTCATCCGGGTAAGTTTCGTCGGTTTTGGCTTGTTTTGCGGTGTTGTAGGCTACAATTGCTGCATCCCAGCTTTCGCTGCGGAATTCACGGTCAGCTTCGGCAACAGCATCTTCGTAGGCTTTTTGTGCTGCCGAAAGTTGTGCCAGCACGTTGCCGATTTCGTCAATGCGTTGCTGCGCGTAAGCTTCTTCGGGTTTTATATCCAGTGCTGCGCGGTATTCGTTGCGTGCTTCTTCGTAGTTCTCCGCGGTAAACAGTTCATCGGCACGGGCAATGGCGTCGTTGTAGTTTTTATCCTTTTCGGCCTGGATGGCTGCCAAACGGGCGGCTTCAGCTTCGGCTTCTTCCCTGGCGATACGCTCTCTTGTGCTTACAATCGAATCGATTTTGGCCAGCTGCTCATCCGGGTAAGTTTCGTCTGCTTTGGCTTGTTTTGCCGCATTGTAAGCAGCAATGGCAGCTTCCCAACTTTCTCCACGAAACTCGCGGTCAGCTTCGGCAACGGCATCTTCATAGGCTTTTTGTGCTGCCGAAAGTTGAGCCAGCACTGTTCCTATTTCATCGATACGTTGCTGCGCGTAAGCTTCTTCGGGTTTTATATCCAGTGCTGCGCGGTATTCGTTGCGTGCTTCTTCGTAGTTCTCCGCGGTAAACAGTTCATCGGCACGGGCAATGGCGTCGTTGTAGTTTTTATCCTTTTCGGCCTGGATGGCTGCCAAACGGGCGGCTTCAGCTTCGGCTTCTTCCCGTGCAAGACGTTCTCTTGTGCTTACAATCGAATCGATTTTGGCCAGCTGTTCATCTGGGTAAGTTTCGTCTGCTTTGGCTTGTTTGGCCGTATTGTACGCAGCAATGGCGGCCTCCCAACTTTCGCTGTGGAATTCACGGTCGGCTTCGGCTACTGCATCTTCATAAGCTTTTTGTGCTGCCGAAAGTTGCGCCAGCACGTTTCCGATTTCATCGATACGTTGCTGCGCGTAAGCTTCTTCCGGTTTTATATCCAGTGCTGCGCGGTATTCGTTGCGTGCTTCTTCGTAATTTTCAGCGGCAAACAGTTCATCGGCGCGTGCAATGGCATCGTTGTAGTTTTTATCTTTCTCGGCCTGGATGGCTGCCAATCGGGCTGCTTCCGCTTCAGCTTCTTCTCTCGCCAAACGTTCGTTCTCGGCTATTAAACCATCAATTTTATCCATCATCTCAGGAGGATAGCTTTCTTCCGGTTTAAGCTGTGCTGCCTGGGCAAATGTTGATTTCGCATCGGTATAATCCTCACGTCCAAACAAACGATCGCCCTCTGCAATTAAATCATTGTACTGCCGTTCCAAACGAGCTAATTCCGTTAAAGTGGAGGCAATTTCATCCAGTTTATCCTTTGGGTACTGTTCGCGCGGTTTTATTTGCAAAGCTTCCGTGTATTGGCTCCTGGCATCTTCGTAATTTTTCTGTGCAAGCAAATTGTCGGCCTGTTTAATTACCTGTGCATACTGCTCATCAACTCCCTGCTGAGCTATTAGCTGCGCAATTTCAGCAATTCGCTCCTGCACATGTTTGTCGCCCGCTTTTAATTCATTTGCTTTCTCGTAAAGTGATTTGGCGGTAGCATAACTTTGTGCATCAAATTGCTTATCGGCCTGACTCACAAATTCGTTAAAGCTGTTTAGTGCATAAAGAATTTCGCTGATCTCCTCTACCCGCTTTTTTGTTCGTGGCTCATCGGGAACCAGTTCCAGTGCCTGCTCGTAGTTCGACAAAGCATCGGGGTAATCTTCCTTTTTGTACGCTTTATCGGCAGCGGCAATAAATTTATCAAACTCCATGCGATCGAGGATGCGCTTCATTTCCTTTTTCGAGTCCTCAATGCGGCGTGTAGCCTTAATGTCGCCGGGTTTGTACGACAATGCATTCTCGAACGAAGTAAGTGCCCGATCGAAAAACTGCTTGGAAAACATACGCTCTCCTTCCGACATAGCATCATTATAACTTTTCTGATCTTCCTGATTTTTGCGCTGTTCGGCAAGCAAACCATTAATTTCGGCAATTTTAGTTTTTGGGTATTGTTCGTTGGGCCTGATTTCAAGCGCCTGATTAAAAAGGCCAAGCGCCTCGTTAAACAACAGTTCGTCGATTGCCTGATCGCCTTGCTCAATCAGGTTCTGATAGTTTCCGGCAAGTCGTTGTTGTTCCTGCATTTCAGCAAGCTTTTTTAGCTGATCGTTGACATACTGATCCAACGGTTTTATCGACAGTGCGCGGTTGTATGATTTTTTGGCTTCGGGCAATTGTCGATTGCCAAGGTGCAAATCGCCTTCCCGAACCAACTTGTTGAAACGGGCCAACATCGCTGCATCCAGCTCTTCGGCAGCCATTATCAATCCCAGCAAATCGTTAATTTCAGCAATCCGGTCTTTCGGAAACTGCTCACTTGGAAATATTTTACTGGCAGCTTTATAACCATCCAAAGCTTCCAGAAACTCTTCGTTGCTGTATTCTTGTCCGGCCTGTTCCAGCAGTTCATTGTATTCTTTCCGAAGTTCAGCCAGTTCGGCACGGGTTAATCGCGCCATAAAATCGGCATTCTCGTCTATTTGTTGCGCCTGTGCAATTGCCTGGTTAATCAGGCGTTCAATTTGCGCATCGTTATAATAAAGTTCCTTTACAAAATTATCAACGCTTGGGCTGTAAAATATTTTTAGCACAGTATTCTCGGCAAACGAATTATCGATTCCGGGAATTTCAGTAAACAAATTAATATTTACCGGAAATGGAGGAAATTTAGGATCGGTATTCAAAACATCGCGCGGAACAGCTGTTTCAACCACAATTTTCTGGCTAAAATTTCCTTCGTGTTCAAATACCAGTTCCCATTTGTGGTTCCAGTTCAGTTCTACATTGTATTTTCCATCGGCCCCAATACCGTAATTATCCAGTCGTCGTCCATCGCGATACATTTGTATAATCGATCCTTCCGACGATCCTTCCTGAACGGTAACCAACCCTTCAATCGCCAAACCGTTGGCGCGCTGGGCCATGGTCTGGCCAACACAAAAAACAAAAAATAAAATGATTAATATAGATGTAACCCCTTGCTTCATATCAATTTGTTAATTAACAAAGAACGAAAATAAGAACAAATAATTATACGCTAAATAAAATGTAGTTTGTTTTTGTTTTGGGGCTTGTTTTTTACAAAATGTACGAATTCAGCGCAATTTTATTACACTTTTCGACTATAATATGTTATTTTGGCGCTTCATTTTGATATCCGCTACTTAAATATGACAACAAAACGCGAAGCATCACTTTTTCTGGCATTGTTGCCCATTCTTATTTTAATTGGTCTGTTAACGCTTAACGTATTACTTTTCGACGATACTTTATCCGGCGCCAACCAGGTTGCACTGATGCTGGCAGCTGCTATTGCAGGCATTGTTGCTCATCGGTTGGGATTTAGCTGGGACAGAATCAAAAGTAAAATCGTTTCGACTATCGGTTCGGCAATGCCATCCATTTTAATTTTGTTGTTGATCGGTTCGCTGGCGGGAACCTGGCTGATCAGCGGTGTTGTTCCGGCAATGATTTATTACGGATTGGATATTATCAGCCCCAAAATGTTTCTGTTTACGGCAGTTGTGGTGAGTGCGATTGTTAGTGTGGCCACCGGAAGTTCGTGGTCGACCATTGCCACAATCGGAATTGCGCTGCTTGGCATTGGAAAAGCCATTGGAATTGACGAAGCCATTGTTGCCGGAGCGATTATCAGCGGTGCCTATTTTGGCGATAAAATGAGTCCGTTAAGCGACACCACCAACCTTGCCCCTGCAATGGCCGGCACCGATTTGTTTACCCACATAAAATACATGACACTAACTACGGTGCCAACGATGACAATCACCCTGATCATTTTCCTGATTATGGGTTTCAATTACGATTTTACACATGCCTCGATAAACGTTGAAGATGTAAAAGTGGCCATTGACACTACTTTTAACACCAGCCCCTTATTGTTTTTGGTACCGGTAATTCTGATTACCGTAATCATATTAAAAGTACCGCCGCTTCCATCGTTGTTGATTGGCACATTACTGGGCGGTTTATTTGCCATTATTTTTCAACCTGATATTATAAACACTATTGCAGGTAGTGTAAACAACTACGGAACCGCATCGTATTATTCGGTTATGCAGGCCATGTTTGGCGATGTTAGCCTTACAACGTCGAATGCCAATGTAAACGAATTGCTGAGTACCTCTGGAATGCGCGGAATGCTCGACACGGTTTGGCTCATTCTTTCGGCAATGGTTTTTGGCGGCGTAATGGAATCGGCAGGATTACTGAAACGAATTACTCAGCCCATTGTTAAGTATGCCAAAAGCACCGGAAGTTTGGTGGCATCAACCGTTGGCACCTGTATCTTTTTTAACACCACGGCTTCCGACCAGTATATTGCCCTGGTGGTGCCCGGAAGGATGTACCGGAAAGCCTACGAAGACAAAGGTCTTAAGCCCGAAGTTTTGAGCAGAACACTGGAAGACAGCGGTACAATTACCTCCGTGCTTATCCCGTGGAATACATGTGGAGCCACACAGTCAAGAGTATTGGGCGTTGACACCTGGTCGTATGCTCCTTATGCCTTTTTCAATATCATCAGTCCGTTTATGACTGTTCTTTTTGCTTACCTGAACATTAAAATAAAGCGATTTGTTAAGGGCGAAAAACCACAGGTAGTAAAAGAAGATTAATAGAAACAACTTTTTACAAAGCATAAAAAAACGCAGCAACTTACCGTTTACTGCGTTTTTCATTTTATGGTAGAAAAGTAATTTACGTTAATCGTTTGCTTCGCGGTTGCAAAGTAGTTAAACTACCAACTTTTACGGGCATCCCCGATTCAATGCTGTTTCTGGCAGCTGTACCCACAAGAATCGACATGGCCCCGTCGCGCGTTCCTGCCAGGTGCTGATATTCGTCTTCGGCATCAGGAGTTCTGAAAATATGATCGTGCAAGCGTTCGTCACCTCCACCGTGTCCGCCGCGGCTGTAACCCACGTTTATTATTTCCTGCTCGCCCCACAATTTGTGCAGAATTATTGGTTTCATAATTTGTTCCTGGTTACCGCTCTGGTCCATTTCTGCGCGGTGCATATCTTCCTGCGAAATTTGCACATCTTCCAGATACGGCACATCCAAAAATGCTTCAATTCGGCCTTCGGTACCGTTAAATGCAACGCGCCAGCCTTCCCATGGCGAATAAGTTGTAAGCATGTAATTCAGGTACACATTGTTGGCGTATTTTACATTCACATTCATTTTATCGTAAATGTTTATCTCGGGCCTGAACAGGCAGTTATCGCGGATGTAACCATCGTAGTGTTCGTGTTTGGCGTACAGATTGTATTCTGTAGTACTTTTCGTGATATCCCAGAAAAACGGACAACTATCCTTTTCATCGCACGAGCGGCAGTTTACACCACTTTTATCGCGTCGGTTGCCATAAAACTCCAAATCACCTTTGGCGTACACTTCATCCGGATCGGAATCGATCCACCAGTTCAGCAAATCAAAATGGTGTGTAGCTTTGTGTATCAGTAAAGTTCCGCTCCACTCGCGCTGACCGTGCCACCGCCGAAAATACGAAGCGCCATGACTGGTATTCAGCATCCACGAAAAATCAACCGAAACCAGTTTGCCAATTGCATTGTTCATCAGCAACTCCTTGATTTTTGTATTGTACGGGCTCCAGCGATAATTGAAACCAACAATTACTTTACGTTTGTACCGTCGTTCTGCGTCCAATATTTCCTGACACTTGTCTTCATCGGTAGTCAATGGCTTTTCAGTAAGCACATCAACACCGTTTTCCAACGATTTTATAATGAATTGATGATGCGTGGCATCGGGGGTAGTTACAATGATTAAATCGGGCGATTGCTCCCCGATCATTTCATCAAAGTCAGTATAAGTTTTGCAGTCTTTACCAACTCCGATATAATCGGCAGCATATTTTACCCGGCCCGGATTGATATCTACCAGCGCCACAAATTCAAGGATGTCGCTGTATTCATCAACCAGTCGTTTTCCCCAAAAACTGTTTCCGCGGATTCCGGTGCCCACCAAAACCAGTTTTAGCTTTTCGCCTTCGGAAAGTACAGCAGCCTTTAAAGGATTGGAGACCACTGCACCTGCAGCAATGGTGCCAATAGTGGCCAGAAAGTTTCGTCTGTTTTGCATGTGTATAAGTTTAGAATGAATTGTTGTTGATTTAGGCTAATAAACTTAAGACAATTTGTGTATTCTTCCAAAAACCGACTTGCTTTTAACTTCGTAATTTTATAATTACCACTCTGAATAATGCTGAAATCTCCTGATTAATTCTTCTGTTCAGGTGCTATTTTCACAGAAACAATTACATTTGCGGGCTAAAGCCACAATTATTCGAGATTTTACAGAAAACGATTGACATTAAAAAAATCGTTATATGGAGCAAATTGATTATAATTCAGACTGGCGCAGAGTAGCGTCAACTATTTACAAAAAGCCTACCGATTCCAAAATTTATGGAATGGTAGAGTTGGATGTTACCGATATTGAAAAATACATCGCCAAGAAGAGAAAAGAAGGCTTAAAAACCACGCTTACTTATATTATCACACTTATAATTGGCAGGGCAATCAGAAATGAAGTACCCGAACTGAACACCTTTGTAAAGGGCTCGAAAATTGCCCAGCGCAAACAGGTTGACGGTGTGGTAAGTGTTCTGCTGGCAGGTGGCGAAATGGGTTCGGTAAAAGTTGAGAATGCCGATCAGCGCACCATTCAGGAAGTTACCGACGAAATTGCCGAACATATCCGCCAGTCGCGAAAAGGTAACGAACGCGACGAAATGCAATCGAAAAATATGCTGGCGCGGGTTCCGTGGCCTTTCCGCAAGTGGTTGTTCCGCTTATACCGTGTACTTACAATCGACTGGGGAATTTCGTTGCCGGGAATCGGTCTCGATTCAAATAGTTTTGGATCGTACGTGGTTTCAAATATTGGTACCGTTGGCCTCGATACCGGTTATGGTTCGTTGCTGCCATCGTCGAATGTATCGCTCGTTATGATTTTGGGCTCCGTTCAGAACAAACCGGCAGTTGTTAACGGGGAAATCGTTCCGCGCCGAATCATGTTACTGTCTGCAACGCTCGACCATCGCGTTGTTGACGGATCGCACGGAGGACGCCTGTTTCGGCATATTAAATACCTGTTAAAAAATCCACACCTGCTGGAAGAAAAGCCCGACGAAAACCTGGCTAAATTTTAAGCAAAATCCAATACAAAAATGTTGCTGAACATTTTTGAAATATTTTTCCGTGTACGAACACGGGAATACTAATATTTTTATTTAGTTTTGAAAGCAAGTAGCTAAAGCTACGGTTTAAAATCTTAAAAATTTAAAGCGCTATCAAACTAAATAAACAAATACGGATTAAAGATATTGCCGAAAGAGCAAAGGTATCGATTGGCACTGTTGACAGGGTTTTGCATAACCGCGGAGAGGTTGCACCTGCCACCAAAAAGAAAATTCTTGAAATTGTAAAGGAATTAAACTACCAGCCCAATATTTTGGCAAGTATGCTGGCCTCAAAAAAGTCGGCCACATTTGCCACGCTACTCCCCCAACCTCCGGCTGGAGAAGGCTACTGGACAAAACCAATTAAAGGAATAAAAAAACGCATCTCGGAGTTGCCGCAATACGGCTTACAAATTCAGTCGTTTACCTTTAACCAGTCCGATTCAAAAAGTTTTGTAAAAGAGGCCGATAAAGTGCTTGCCATGAAACCCGATGGTGTGGTACTGGCTCCCTTTTTCAAAAAAGAGGCTACAGCTTTTATCGAAAAACTGAAAGAGCAGGAAATACCTTTTGTTTTTATCGATTCAAATATTCAGGATGTTGGACAGCTCAGTTACATCGGGCAAAATTCATATCAAAGCGGAATGGTGTCGGGGAAACTGCTCGACCTGATGTTACCCGAAGGAAACATTCTTGTTATTCATTTTGCGAAAGAAATGGATAACCAAAACCACCTGGTGCAGCGCGAAATGGGAATTCACGACTGGTTTAAGCAAAAAAAGGATAACAATCACAAGCTGTTTACCATTGAAATTCCGGATACCAAATCGGATGAATGGATGGCAACGGTTGAGCAAAATATTTCGGAGAAAAATATTAAAGGAATACTGGTTACCAATTCGAAAGTGTTTTATGTGGGCCGATTGCTTAAAAAATTAGAAATCAGAAACATTAAAGTAATAGGGCACGACCTTATTAAGGAAAACATTAAATACCTGAAAGAAGACCTTGTTCAGTTCCTAATCTGTCAACGCCCCGAAGAGCAGGGATATAACTCGGTGAACAAACTGTTCAGAAGCATCGTACAGAAAAGAGAAATTCAGGAAGAAAGTTACACCCCTATTGACATTGTTACCAAAGAGAATGTTGATTATTATAAAGAATTTAAATAGATATTATGCAGGCACTATCATTTAACGATTTAAAAGACAAAGTATGCGTAATTACCGGTGGTGCCGGAGTTTTGGGTACCGCCATGGTAAAAGCAATTGCATCGGTTGGAACCAAAATTGCCATCGCCGATATTAATAAAGAAGTGGCCGATAAAGTTGCTGCCGAGATTGCCGCTGATTCGGGGACTGAAGTGATTGGTGTTGCAGCCAATGTGCTCGACAAAGAATCGCTTGAGTTTGCCAAAACGGAGATAAACAAACGATTGGGGCCAATTGACATTTTAATAAATGGTGCCGGCGGAAACAGCCCACAGGCAACAACAAAAGTGGAAACCATAACCGAGGACAACATAGATAACCTCGAAGACACTTTTTATGGTTTGCAAATGGAAGGTTTCGACAAAGTTTTTGCCCTGAATTTTACAGGAACCTTGCTGCCAACAATGGTATTTACCCGCGACATGCTTGAAAGTAGAAAAGGCGTTGTGCTTAATGTTTCGTCGATGAATTCGTATAAACCGCTAACCAAAATTCCGGCATACTCGGCTGCAAAAGCGTCTATCAATAATTTTACAGAGTGGCTGTCGGTGCATCTTGCAAAAGTTGGTATCCGGGTAAATGCCATTGCTCCCGGCTTTTTTATCACTCACCAAAACCGCTTTTTGGTAATGGATGAAAAAACAGGCAACTACTCCCCCCGCGGGCAAAAAATTGTTGACAACACACCAATGGGAAAATTCGGTGAACCGGAAGATCTTCAGGGCGCAACACTTTTCCTGATCTCCGACGTTTCAAACTTTATAACAGGAATTGTAATACCGGTTGACGGAGGTTACAGCGCATTTGGTGGCGTTTAAATTATTGTTGCGAAAATTTTGCCAGACACAAATCGTTGGCTAACTGCTTTTCATTATATAGAAAATCAAAAAAGATGAAACTGAAACAAAATTGTAAATATGCCATGCTGGTCCCCACAAGTATGGGAACACGCATTACTCCCGAAAACGGACAACCGGTTCACTCAAGCGATAAATTTACCCTTTACGCTACCAGTGCCGAAACCAATGTTGCAAGCATCTCATCGTTCCTGGGTTTGCCGGTTAAAGTGTTAACCACATTTGTAAAGGACAGTCCGATTGCAAAATTCATTCAGAGCAATTTAAAGGCCCGACATATGGACTACGAAGGCCCGGAGGTGGAACAAGGCAATCCGTGGGGTTACCGCCACCAGATAAATATTGCCGACAGTGGATACGGTAGCCGCGGACCACGTGTTTTTAACGATCGCGCCGGCGAGGTGGGCCGCACATTAAATATAAAAGACTTCGATCTGGAACGTATTTTTGGTGAAGAAGGCGTGCAAATCGTACACCTGTCGGGATTAATTGGTGCGCTCTCTCCTGAAACAACCCAGTTTTGCCTGGAAGTGGCAAGAGCCGCAAAAAAACACGGCACTAAAATTTCGTTCGACCTGAATCACCGGGCATCCTTCTGGAAAGGCCGCGAAGAACAACTTCGGAAAGATTTTACCGAAATTGCTTCCGTTTCTGATATTCTCATCGGTAACGAGGAAGATTTCCAGCTATGTTTTGGAATTGAAGGCCCTGCTGCCGGCGGCGAAGGTTTGAATGCCAAAATAGAAGGATTTAAAGGATTGATCACCCGCGTAAAAGAAACCTTTCCTAACGCATCGGTTTTTGCAACAACACTGCGTGAAGTTATCAGTGTAAACGAGCACCTTTGGGGAGCCATTATGTTGGAAGGCGAAAACTGGCATGTGGTTGAACCACGTACCATCCGCGTTCTCGACCGCATTGGCGGCGGCGATGGTTTTGTTGGCGGAATGTTATACGGTATTTTAAAAGAATGGAAACCTGAAAAATGGCCTCAATTTGGCTGGGCAACCGGCGCTTTGGCAACCACATTTTTAACCGACTATGCGCAACCTGCCGACGAAGAACAGGTTTGGAGTGTTTGGGGCGGTAATGCACGCGTTAAGCGCTAATCTTCAATTTTAAAACAGATCAAAATGATATATTTCGAAAAAGGATCTACCGAAACAGCACTCAGTGCCGAGGATCTGAAAAATGGCCTGTTTGAAGCTTTCGAAAAAATGGGAGCCAAACAAAAGGTTTTGGCCATTCCTCCGGATTATACACGTCTCCCCTCGCGGGCAGGCGAGCTTACCGAATTTACCTGGGAATATTTTGGCGAACGCTTAACCGATGTACTTCCGGCGTTGGGAACGCACACGCCGATGACGATGGAGCAAATCAGCCACATGTTTGGCAAAATGCCATCCGACCTGATTCGCGAACACGACTGGCGAAACGATGTGGTTACACTGGGTACCGTTCCGGCTGAATTTGTAGAGGAGGTTTCGGAAGGTGCTGTTAATTATTCGTGGCCGGCACAGGTGAATAAAATTCTGGTTGAGGGTAATTACGATCTGATATTGTCTATCGGGCAGGTTGTTCCGCACGAAGTGGTTGGAATGGCCAATTACAATAAAAATATTTTTGTGGGTACCGGTGGCGCTGAGGGCATTAACAAAAGCCATTACATTGGCGCTGCATACGGAATGGAGCGCATGATGGGCCGTGCCGATACGCCAGTTCGGAAGATTTTTAATTATGCCTCCGAAAATTTCTCCAACCACCTGCCTATTGTTTATGTACAAACAGTAGTTGGATTAAATAACGATGGCAAACTGCAAACATACGGGCTTTTTATCGGCGACGATTTCGAGGTATTTGATAAAGCAGCAAAGCTTTCGCTCGAAGTTAATTTTGAAATGGTAGAAAAACCAATCACGAAAGCCGCGGTTTGGCTCGATCCTTCCGAATTTAAAAGTACCTGGCTGGGAAACAAAAGTATTTACCGCACGCGCATGGCTTTAGCCGACGGCGCTGAACTGATTGTTTTGGCTCCGGCCTTAAAAGAATTTGGTGAAGACCCACAAATTGATGCCTTGATACGAAAATACGGCTACTTTGGAACGCCACACACCTTGAAATTGGTAAAAGAAAACGAAGACCTGCAAAATAACCTGGGAGCTGCAGCACACCTTATTCACGGATCATCCGAAGGGCGTTTCAACATCACCTACTGCCCGGGTAAAGGGAAAGAAAATGTAACCCAGCAGGAAATTGAAAGTGTTGGATTTAAGTATGGCGATTACGATGAAGTTACAGCCAAATACAATCCTAAAAAGCTAAAAGACGGCTTTAACACCCTGCCCGATGGTGAAGAAATATTTTACATCTCAAATCCGGCAATTGGATTATGGGCATACCGCGAACGTTTTGAATATTAACACAAATAAGCAGCAAAGTTGAGTATTAACAGGAATAAAGAAAGCATCAATTGGGGAATAATCGGTGTTGGAAACGTAACCGAAGTTAAAAGTGGACCGGCTTTTTACAAAGTCGAAAACTCGAAACTGGTTGCCGTTATGCGCCGAAATGCCGAAAAAGCTGCAGATTATGCCCGTCGCCATAATGTTCTAAAATGGTACAACAACGGATCGGCATTAATTAACGCCCCGGAAGTGGATGCCGTATATATCGCAACTCCTCCCGATACCCATGCATCGTACGCCATTGAAGCGCTAAAAGCCGGCAAACCGGTTTACGTTGAAAAACCAATGGCGCGAAATTATGCCGAATGTTTAGAGATGCTTAAAGTTGCTGAAGAAACAAAAACTCCGCTGTGGGTGGCCTATTACCGACGAACTTTACCTGCCTTTTTAAAAGTAAAAGAGCTGGTAGAAAATGGCAGCATCGGCAAGCCATTAATGGTGAATATTAAATTGTACAAACAGGCTCGCGAAGCCAATCAAAAACCGGAAGAAATGCACTGGCATGTATTTCCGGAGATTGCCGGTGGCGGCTATTTTTTCGATCTGGCCTCACATCAACTGGACTACCTTGATTTTGTATTTGGAAAAATTACCGAAGTGAAAGGACAAGCGGTTAACCAGTCTGGCCTCTACCCTGCTGAAGATACAGTTACAGGGGTTTGGAAACACGAATCAGGAGTTGTTGGAACAGGAAGCTGGTGTTTTGTTGTGGATGAAAATTCGGTGGAAGATTATATTCAGATTGTCGGAGAAAAAGGCGAAATTTGTTTGCCTTGTTTCACGCACGGCGATGTTATTGTAAAAAACCAAAAAGGAACAGAAAAACTGAGTTTTAATAATCCGAAACACATCTCACAAAACCTGGTTGAACAGGTTGTAAATGAATTACTGGAAAATGGTAAGTGTGTGAGCACCGGCGAATCGGCAGCCCGCACAAGTTGGGTACTTGATGAGATGGTTAGAGATTATTACAATGGACCACAGTAGGCACAATAGGACCCATTAGTTATGATGACTCAAAAAATAGTAAATGCTATAACATATGATATAATTGGATGTGCTATTGAAGTTCATAAAGAACTTGGGCCAGGACTCCTAGAAAGTGTTTATGAAAAGTGTCTTGGTCACGTATTGCAAGAAAATGGGATGAAAGTTGAGTACCAAAAAGCTGTCCCAGTCAATTTTAGAGGATTAAAAATTGACGCTGATTTAAGATTCGACATATTGGTAGAAGCTTTAATAGGTGTTGAATTGAAAGCTGTTCAAGACCTACTTCCCATTCATGAAGCACAGCTACTGACCTATTTGAAACTTTTAGAGAAGCCGAAAGGTATATTGATAAATTTTAATTGTACAAATATTTATAGAGAAGGACAAAAAACATTCGTAACAGAACACTTTAGGAAGTTACCGAAAGAATAAAGATAATTTCAATCGAATAACGAATTATTAAAAAAATATGCGTCCTACATTCTTTTTAATTGAAACGCATAGATTCAATAGGTCATATTAGGATGAATTTCTATACAAATTGCTGCTTTTCGTTTGTTTCAGTAGCACACCAAGTAAGAATAGCCAGGAAACTACGTGATGCCATATTATATAAAAAGAATTAAATAAATAAAGCGACACTATTGATTCCTAATGTGTCTAATGTGGTTAAAAAAAATGAAAATTATTATCGACAATAAAATACCCTATATAAAAGGTGCGCTTGAACCTTTTGCAGAGGTAATTTACCTGCCGGGAAGTGAAACCACTCCCGAGATTGTAAAAGACGCTGATGCAATTATTACCAGAACAAGAACCATTTGCAATGATAAATTACTTCGCGATTCGAAGGTAAAATATATTGCAACGGCAACCATCGGATTTGACCACATTGATACGGATTACTGCAAGCAAGCAGGAATTAAGTGGACCAATGCGCCAGGATGTAATGCAGAGAGTGTAAATCAGTATATTGCTTCTGCCTTGTGCTCATGGGCAATGCGAAAAAGAACCGATCTTACCGGATTGACCATCGGAATTGTTGGTGTAGGAAACGTTGGGAAGCGCGTTGCGAAGACCTGCAAAATTCTTGGAATGAATGTTCTGTTGAACGACCCTCCACGTGAACGAACAGAAGGAAGTAGGGAATTTGTTTCGCTGGAGACAATTCAAAACGAAGCCGACATTATTACCTTTCATGTTCCCTTAAACATGAGCGGCGAAGATGCTACTTTTCATATGGTAGATGAAGACTTTTTGCAAAACCTCAGGAAAAATCCGTTAATAATAAATTCGTGTCGTGGAGAAGTTTGTGATTCAGAAGCCATCTATAACGCCATTGAAGCGAGTGATATCAAAGGATTTATTGCCGATTGCTGGGAGAATGAACCGGATATAAACCTCGATTTGTTAAACCTTTGCGAATACGGCACACCGCACATTGCAGGCTATTCAAAAGACGGGAAAGCCAACGGAACAAAAATGAGTGTACAGGCCATTAGCCGTTTTTTTGGTTTAGGAATCAACAATTGGGAACCAACAAACGTTGAACTACCGGCAACTACAAGCATCGAAATTGATGGCAACCAACGCCGCGAATATTCAATTTTGGCAGAAGCCATTTTGAGCACATACGATATTGAAAACGATGATGACGACCTACGTGATTCGCCCCTGAAATTTGAACAATTGAGAGGAGATTATCCTGTTCGTCGGGAGTTTAACACCTACACCATCGAAGCAAAAAATATTGAAACCAAAACTTTGGAAAAACTTATAGAATTAGGATTTCAGATTAAAAACAAATAATACGCAATAGCATGAAAAAATTAGCAGATATTGGTTTGATCGGGTTAGCCGTAATGGGCGAAAACCTGGTACTAAACATGGAAAGCAAAGGCTACACAGTGGCCGTTTACAACCGCACAGTTGAAAAAGTTGACAAATTTGTAAATGGCAGAGGAGCCGGTAAAAACTTTATCGGAGCACACTCAATCGAGGAGTTTTGTGCCTCGCTGGAGAAGCCCCGTAAAGTGATGATGTTGGTAAAAGCCGGTCAGCCGGTTGACGATTTTATCGATATGGTTATCCCGCATCTTGAGCCGGGCGATATTATTATCGATGGTGGTAACTCACATTTTCCGGACACCATTCGCCGTACTGAATATGTGGAGAGCAAAGGTTTGCTGTATATCGGAACCGGAGTTTCAGGTGGCGAAGAAGGCGCATTAAAAGGTCCTTCGATTATGCCGGGCGGATCGCCGGATGCATGGCCACACGTAAAAGAAATTTTCCAGGCCGTTTCGGCAAAAGTTGAAAGTGGCGAAGCTTGTTGCGACTGGGTTGGTGAAGGTGGTGCCGGACATTTTGTAAAAATGGTGCACAACGGAATCGAATACGGCGATATGCAGATTATCACCGAAGCCTACCAGCTGATGAAAGAATTGCTGGGAATGAGCAACGATGAAATGCACGAAGTATTCAAAAAATGGAACGAAGGCATTTTAGACAGTTACCTGATTGAAATCACACGTGACATATTAGGCTATAAAGATGAAAATGGCGAGGAAACAGTTGAAATGATTCTCGACACTGCCGGCCAAAAAGGCACCGGTAAATGGACAGGCATTTCAGCACTCGACCTGGGTATTCCGCTTACACTAATTGGTGAATCGGTTTTTTCCCGTTGCTTATCGGCTCAGAAAGATTTGCGTGTTCAGGCCTCAAAAGTAATTGAAGGCCCAAAACCGGAATTTAATGGCGACAAAAAACAATTTATCGATGATATTGAAAGTGCATTGTTGGGCGCCAAAATAATTTCATACGCACAAGGCTACAACCTGATGATGGAAGCTGCCAGCGAACACGGCTGGAACCTGAATTACGGCGGAATTGCCCTGATGTGGCGTGGTGGTTGTATCATTCGTTCGGTTTTCCTTGGAGATATAAAGAAAGCATTTGATAACAATCCGGAATTGCCAAACTTGCTACTCGATCCGTTCTTCAAACAAAAAGTTGAAGAGGCACAGGCAGGCTGGCGTCGTGTTTGTGCAACGGCATTGGCTAATGGAATTCCGGTGCCTGCATTAACATCAGCTTTATGTTACTTCGATGGTTTTCGCAGCGAACGTTTGCCTGCCAACTTACTTCAGGCACAACGCGACTATTTCGGCGCACATACCTACGAACGGGTTGATAAACCACGTGGCGAATTTTTCCACACCAACTGGACCGGACGTGGTGGCGACACCGCATCGTCGACCTACAACGCTTAAAAGTTTAAATAAGACAAAAGAAAAAGGAAGCAGCTGCTTCCTTTTTTTATAGTTCGAAATTTATCATCGCTTTTATTGCACCAAATTTGTAGCCCTCAACAACATCGAAAGCCACCGGAGTTTCTTCCAGCGTAAATTCGTGGGTAACTATTTTCGAAACCTGCACAGCACCGGAAATTACCAAATCAATCGCCTCTTCAACACAATGATTTTGCCGGCGTACATTGATTACGGTTAATTCCTTTCGGCGCATTAAATCCATATCAAAAATATATTGCGCGTCAGGCGGAATTCCAACCAGCACCAGTTTTCCTCCCGGTTTCAGAATTTTTATGGCATTATTTACCGCATCTTGCTCGCCACTTGCTTCAAAAACCACATCAAGCAACAGTTCTTCTTGTTTTTGTACGGCAGTCTCTACATCTTCATTTGTAGGATTTATTAACCATGATGCACCAATTTCTTTGGCTTTACTCAGGCGATATTCCAGTGGTTCAATCACACCAACATTGTTTATATTATCAGCTAACAATTTCAGCAGAATGCTCAAACCAATTGGCCCGGCACCAAAAATACCAACAGTAGTTTCCTTTTTCTGAATTTGAGCCAGGTTAACCGCATAAACACCAATCGAAAGTGGCTCGATCAACGCTGCCTGTCGGGCATTTAATTTATCGGTAACCGGATAACACGTAAACGAAGGCATTACGATGTATTCCGCTAAACATCCTTCAATTTGTCCGGGGCAACCTAAAAACTTGTTGTTCCGGCAGGTATGCGGACGGCCTGCCAAACACTGGTCGCAGGTACCACAATGTACCGATGGATCAACCACCACCAGATCGCCAACCCTTACATTTGTTACCTCTTTGCCGGTTTCTACAATTACACCAGAACACTCGTGTCCTACTTTAAAAGGATATTCAACAACCTGCGAGCCGATCTTTCCTTCCGAGTAATAATGAATGTCTGATCCACAAACTCCAACAGTTGAGATTTTTATCTTCACATCCGTCTCGCCGGTTAACACCGGCTCAGCTGTTTCGATTAACTTCATTTGCCGGATACCGGTTAATACTACTGCTTTCATTTTTTAAAGAATTAGCTATTTGCAAATTGAATACCGGCTTTATTGCCGCTTTAAGATTTTTAATAAAAATACGATCTGGAACCATTCGTGCCAAATAAAAAAGCACCTAACTTTATTTCGTTCTTTATTCTTATAAAATTGCAGGTATTTATTCGATCAAATTACCGGAGTTCGTTTGCGAATTAGTAGGTATAACATTGAAAAACGTTAAACCACTACACTATAAAACCTGAGAATTTACCTGAAAACATTAGTGTCCACTAAAAATTAAATAACGTTCTTTGAAACAATTGTAAATCTATACTTTACGCGGCTTTCTTAAGCGTGACGATTTGAATCTGTTAAGTTCGTGGATTTTTAAAATCACATGAATAACGGAAAATTCGTTTTCGCTCAATTAATAAGTTTTTTGCCACAAAGGGTATTTGATAAATGTGTTACTAAATATACGGGCAATAAATATGTTAGGCACTTTACCTGCTGGAACCAGTTGCTGTGTATGATTTTCGGTCAATTGACCAACCGTGATAGCTTGCGTGACTTGATTGTCATTATTGACGCTCACCGAAACAAATCTTATCATCTTGGTTTTGGGAAATCAGTAACAAGGAGCAATCTGGCCAAAGCGAACGAAAAGCGCAATTACAGAATCTTTGAAGATTTTGCTTATTACATGATTGACTTGGCCAGGAAAAAGCTTGCTAACGATGATTTTGAAATCAAAGGAAAAATTTATGCCTTCGATTCTTCAACCATCGATTTATGTTTAAGTGTTTTCTGGTGGGCAAGTTTTCGTAAAACAAAAGGAGGCATAAAACTCCATACACTTTACGATATTACCACACAAATACCAGCGTTTATCCACATCACGGCAGCTTCGGTTCACGACGTCAACGCAATGGATGTTATTCCTTACGAAACAGGAGCATATTACATTTTCGACCGTGGGTATGTTGACTTTGAGCGCCTTTATCGGATAACAACACTTTCTGCGTTTTTTGTAGTAAGGGCAAAGGCAAACCTGAAGTTTTACAGAATGTATTCGAATAAAGTCGACAGACAATCAGGTCTGGTTTGCGACCAGATTGGGAAACTGTCTGGTTTTTATGTCTCAAAAGATTATCCTGATAAACTACGGAGAATCAAATTCTTTGATGCTGAAAGAAACCGTTACTTCGTTTACTTGACAAATAACATGGAATTGACAGCCGAAGAAATTGTGCTTCTATACAAAAACAGATGGCAGGTTGAGTTATTTTTTAAATGGATAAAACAACACCTGAAGATTAAAGCATTCTGGGGTACGTCAGAAAACGCAGTCAGAATACAAATTTATTCAGCGATCATAGCCTACTGTTTAGTTGCAATTGTAGGTAAAGAGTTGAAAATTGAACGCTCAACCTACGAAATATTACAAATTTTAGGAATATCACTACTGGACAAAACTCCTATAAATGAGCTGCTTACAAATATAGATTACAAAAATGTCAAAGAACTAAATTATAACCAGCT
Source organism: Draconibacterium orientale (assembly GCF_900111425.1). NCBI lineage: Bacteria > Pseudomonadati > Bacteroidota > Bacteroidia > Marinilabiliales > Prolixibacteraceae > Draconibacterium > Draconibacterium orientale. Next base: position 44,667 of record NZ_FOHT01000001.1, read on the forward strand.
GTCCCTCAGCTTATTTTAAGTGGACAGCAGTGACCTGAAAATAATACAAAATGCTACATTATTGGGTGATGGTTTACACAACTATAAGAACATGACATTTATCACCACATGGGTGCTATTTGCATTTTTCGAATAAAATGCGATTTTTTTCAAAAAAGATCAAATCTATTCTAAAACATATTGTCAATATCACAAACACTGACAATCAATATTATAAGTCTTTCGAACACGCACTTTTTAACAAACATTAATTAATTTTAAAAAATACTTAAGATTTAATTCATTTTTATACTATATTAGCGGAGCCTTATATGAATAAAACGATTTAGATACTTATTAGAACTACCTTTTCTCTATTAGACCAATAAGTTTTCTGATCTAACTAAACTAGACTATGAACAATCGGGTTATCAACAAAAGATAACCCGCTTTTTTTTGGTAAAAAAACTGAATCAGCCTTAGCCTAAACGTTTTAGCAAACGCATAAACCGGATATAAAACAAAACTCCTGCGGTTCCCAAACCCACCAAATAACCATACCATATTCCCTGCGGACCTGCATTTAAAACAAACGTAAAAATATAACTGGTTGGAATACCAATTAACAGGTAAGCAATAAATGCAATTAACATTGGCGTGGTAACATCGGCCATTCCGCGTAACGAACTTTGCATTATAACCTGTAATCCATCAAAAAGCTGAAATACGGCGGCAATTATTAATAAAGTAGCCGCAACCTGAATAACGTTCTCATCGGAGGTGAATAGTAATGGGAGTATTTTTCGCGACACTATAAAAAGCAGAGCGGATAACGACATAACTAAAAGTACCAAATGTGTTGATGCAAAAACAGCCCGCCGTAACGATACATAATCCTTATCGCCCATTTGATGGCTTACGCGAATGGTATTGGCCTGCGAAATGCCGAGTGATATCATATAGGTAAATGTAGCTAATCCGAGCGCTACCTGGTGGGCCGCAAGCTGAGTTTCGCCCAGCCACCCCATCATTACTGCTCCAATAGCAAATGCAGCAACTTCAACAATTAGTTGAAACCCAATGGGAATTCCGATTCTCAATAATGCTACAATATCCTTCCTGAAGATTTTTTGATAGCGGGCAAATACAAAATATCGTTTATACCTATTATTCCGAAGAATAAACCAGGCAAACAACAGCGGCATACACATTCGTGAAACCACCGTCCCGATTCCAGCTCCCATAAGTCCCATTTCAGGGAAACCGAACTTACCGAATATAAACACATAGTTCACCACAATATTAATTACGTTGGCAATAAGCGTAATTTGCATGGCAATTTTTGTATTTCCTATTCCTTCAAAAAACTGCTTTAATGTAAAAAAGAACATAAAAGGCAGATACGAGCTGCAAAGCAGAAGATAATAAGGGCGAGCCAGGTGCAAAACATTTTCGGGCTGGCCCATATATGGCAAAAAGAAATAAATGCTGAACATAAGCGCCGTTAAAGCCACCGAGGCTGTAAGATGTGCTGCAATTCCATTTTTCAACCAAATAATGGCTTTGTGCAATTGGTTTTGGCCAAAAGCTTTTCCAACCAAAGGTGTAAGCCCCATTGTTACGCCCATACCAAAAACCATCCCGATCATGAATACACTGTTGGCAAACGAAGCTGCGGCAAGCTCCGTGGTTCCTACGTGCCCCACCATCATGTTGTCGGCGAGCGATACAGTAACCTGTCCGATTTGCGATAAAACGATCGGCAGCGCCAGGGTTAGATTACGCCTGTAAAATGGAATATAATCTTGAAATTTCATTCCGCAAATCTACAACTTCGCGGTTATCAATAATGCAAGAACACAACTATTTTCGCTTAATAAAGACGTATGAAACTTTAAACGAGGCAAATGGCTTTCTTTCAAAGTCAGTTTCAACATACAGATTATCTCCTGTAGTTCGGGTCTGATACTTCATACTATCGAAGATATTTGACCACGAAACCTCAGTCGTCAACCTTCTGTTGAAGAACGATTTGCGCAATACAAGGTTCGAGTATGCAAATCCATCCCTTTCCATCTGGGCATTTATTCCCTTGCTTTGGAATACCAATTGGTAACGTAAGCTCAGTGTTTTTGAGATTCTGAAATTATTATTGGAGCGAATACTTCCACGGAAAATCTCCTGAACATCCGATTTATCATCAATTGTTGTAGTTAATTGGTAAAAATAGGTACTCGTTGACAGGTTCGTATTCCACCATTTAAAAAGTTGGTAGCCAAACATAAAATCAACACCAATACTCAGCGACTCGCCAACATTTTCCTTTGTCCACTCAATGGAGTTGCCCTCTCCTGTTCGGTAATAATTTCGCGACAGATTATCTGTTTGCCGGGCAAATACCTCTCCCGAAACAAAATTATCGTCCCACGATTTCAGGTAGCCCAACTCGTAGGCATTTACATACGATGGCATTAAGTTTTCATTTCCGGAAAAGGAAATATAGGGTGTTTCATATCGTTGCAAAGGAATTAGTTCCCAGTAATCAGGGCGGTTAATCCGACGTGAGTAACTTAAGGTAAACTGATTTTCATCCGATATATTATAAACGAAATGCGCTGTTGGAAACCAATCCCAGAATTGTGTTGTTGCCGGAACAGTTACCTGTTCGTTATCACCAACCAGGTAGTAACTGTAGTTCGACTGCCGGTGGGTAAACTCCCCCCTCATTCCCAATTGATATTCCAATTTTCCAAAACTGCTTTTAAAAGTTGCATATCCGGCATACACATCCTGCTTAAAATCAATCTCTTCGTTTTCCTTATTGTTCACAAAAACACTCAGAATATTGTAGCGATCAAAAGTACCACTTTCTGTTTCCACCTTTGGAATATGGTCCAGGTTAATTTCAAGACCGGCCTCTAACCGGCTTTTATCCGACAATTTATTTTCGTATGATACTTTGGCATCAATAAGTAACTCGTTGTGTTCTTTTGTCTGGTAGCCATATTTTTCAGTATGTTCGCTGTAAATCAGTTCGTCACGCTTTTGTTCTTCAAGCGGTTGCAAATAGGTAGATGAGCTGATATATGCCGACAATAAATTCGAACGGTCTTTATTAAAATCATGTTCATAGCTGGCCACAGCACTAAGGTAGCGGTAGTACAGGTGGTATCGGCTATCAAAGCCATACTCGTCATAAGTTTCCAAATTGTTACCTGCATATACACCTGATGAGTATGTTCCTTTCTCGTTGGAAGTGCTCGACCGGCGAATCGGATCGGCACTTAATTTAAAATCGAGGTAATCGTTATCTGTTAAATCGTAATTAAAACCAAGCTCCATAAAAGTATTATTCTCACGGTCTTTTGATTTTACGTCCCAAAGCGTTTGGTATTGGGTGTTGTCACTGGTTACGGTTTGGTTACCTTGCTGCCACTGAATTTGCGAGACATAATCGTCGAGCTGCCCATTCAAATACCAACCGCCGCGCTCTCCTTTTTTATCTACCGAAAAAATAAACTCTGACGATCCCAGTGTTGAAAGATTCAGGCTGGTATTTACTTCAATACCTTCCAAACGATTACGCTTCAAAATAACCTGGATAATTCCGGCAGTACCTTCAGCATTATATTTCGATGATGGATTGGTTATCACTTCAATATATTGAATTTTATTTGCCGGAATCTGGCGTAATTTTTCTTCTCCATTCAATTCGGGGCGGCCATTTATATACACCAAAAATGTTCCATCGCCGCGGTAAGTTAAACGGCCATCAACATCCAGTTCCAACGATGGAATATTCTCCATTAAATCGATGGCCTTGTTTGCCCCGGGAAAATTTCTCGCCTCAATAACTTTTCGGTCAACTTCGTATCTAACTCCTGAATTTTTAGATTGTACCGTAATTTCATCCAATGTTTTTTGATCAACCTTTAAATCAATCCGGCCTAAATCGAGCTCGGGATCTTTAAGCTCCATTTTTTCAATGTGATACACATTATAGCCAACATAACTAATTTTCAACTTATAATCTCCGTACGGAAGATCGCTAATTTGAAACAACCCGTTTTCGCCGGTTATATCTCCATTTATTTTAGTGGTATCGGTTCGGGGTTCAACAATTACAGTTGCATATCTTATAGGAATTCCGGTAGGGCCTTCTGCTACAACTCCCTTTAATTGGGCATTTTGAGCAAAAGCAAAAAGAAACAACATTCCGAATAGGGAGGTCAGAAAAATTTTTTTTAGAAGTTGAAACAAAAATATGTACATCCAAGTGGTTAATTAGTTAGCTCCAAAATTTATATCGTTGTGCCTTATTCCTTCGCCTGCAAGAACTGTTAACAAAAATAATCATCAAACCAAAAATGAGAAAAAGGAATCCAGGGTTTGGAATAATGTCAACTTTTTATTGTTACTCTCTTCAAAAATAAACATATTTCTCAAAAATCAATTGCTTATCATAAAAAATATAATTTTAGACCCATTGCTTTTGGAATTCAAATTTCAGCTCCCCGAAAAGCTAACATAAAACAGTTTTTTAGATTTATTAACAATTAACCAAGCCAGAGGTACCTCGCAACAGGTAACTTCCACAGTAAAATTTTTGAGTGTAAACATTTTTTGCAAAACAGAGTTATAGTTGCAGAAATTAAGATGATTTAAACTTATATTGATTTCAAAATTATATGAAGAAAATCAAAAAGATTCTAATCGCAAACCGGGGCGAAATTGCGATTCGCGTTATGCGAACCTGCAGGGAGCTTGATCTTGAATCGGTTGCCATTTACTCGGAAGCAGACAGGACTTCGCTTCATGTGCGTTACGCCCACGAAGCTTATTGTGTAGGTAAAGCTCCATCGAGCGAAAGTTACCTGAACATTGATAAAATTATAGAAGTTGCCAAACAAAGTGGCGCTGATGCAATTCATCCCGGATACGGATTTTTATCGGAAAATGCCGATTTTGCCCGACGCTGTGCCGAAGAGGGAATCGTGTTTATTGGTCCATCGCCTGAAGTAATCATTCAAATGGGCGATAAAATTCAGGCCCGCGAAGCAATGACTGCTGCCGGAATTCCGGTGGTGCCCGGCACCGATGGAGAGATAAAAACAGAAGCAGAAGCGCTGGAAGTGATAAAAACCATTGGTCTTCCGGTAATGATAAAAGCATCGGCCGGAGGTGGAGGAAAAGGAATGCGCCTGGTTAAAAACGAATCAGAAGTGGTTTCTGCAGTTCGTGCAGCACGTTCCGAAGCGAAATCGGCTTTTGGCGACGATGCCGTTTACATTGAAAAATACATCACTTCGCCACACCACATCGAGTTTCAAATTCTGGCCGACCAACACGGAAATACCGTTCATCTTTTCGAGCGCGAATGTTCGGTTCAGCGGCGTCACCAGAAAATGATAGAGGAAACACCATCACCGTTAATGACTCCGGAATTACGCGATGAGATGGGAAAAGCAGCTGTAGAAGCTGCAAAAGCAGTAAATTATGTAGGTGCCGGAACCATCGAGTTTCTGGTGGATAACAACCTCAATTACTACTTCCTTGAAATGAATACACGTTTGCAGGTGGAACACCCGATTACCGAGCGTGTTACCGGAATCGACCTGGTAAAACAACAAATTTATGTTGCTGAAGGCCGTGAACTGGAATTCGGTCAAGAGGATTTAAAACAAAGAGGGCACGCTATTGAATGCCGTATTTATGCCGAAGACCCGGACAATAACTTTATGCCAAGCGCCGGAAAAGTGTATAAAATATCTACTCCGCTAGGACTTGGTGTGCGCACCGATGGATACGTTTACGAAGGTTATGAAATTCCGATTTACTACGACCCGATGATTTCGAAACTGATCGTTTGGGGAAAAACACGCGACGAAGCCATTGCACGTATGCGACGGGCGCTATACGAATACAAGATTACCGGTGTAAAAACATCAATAAAAATGTTGGAACGCGTAATGAACAACGAAAACTTCATTGCCGGAAATTACGACACTCATTTTATTGAAAAAAACCAGGAACAACTGCTATCGAACGGAATGAAAGACAATCCGGAAGACATGGTTATTATAGCTGCATTTATCGACTACCTGGATAAACTGGGAAGCAATGCCACAGTAACCAAAGAGTTTGTGCCGGCACAAAGCCGCTGGAAAAAAATTCCTTACGTAAATCATTTTTAAACCAAAATTATGGCTGTTGAAATTAAAATTGGCGACAGGAAAGCCTGGGTAAACCTGTTAAAACAAGATGGCAACATACTGGAAGTTGAAGTTGACGGAAAAACATACAATGTAGATTTGATGCATACTGCCGATGGTACATTTTCAATTCTTGAAGGTGGCCATTCGTACGACATCGAACTGGTTCCGGATGAAACACAAAAAAAATATACCGCTTACACTTTATACGAACGTTATAATGTTGAAGTAATTGATGCCGAAGCACGCTACCTGCAAAACCGTAACGCGAACGGCGCAGGGCCGGGCGACAACAAAATCACTTCGCCTATGCCGGGCAAAGTAGTTAAAGTGTTGGTTGAAGAAGGCGATGTTGTTCAGGAAGGTGAAACTGTAGTTATCATTTCGGCCATGAAAATGGAAAGCGAATACAAAGCTCCAAAAGATGGCACCGTTAAAAAAGTACATGTAAAAGACCAGCAAACAGTAGATAGCAACCAGGTATTAATTGAATTGGACTAAAGGAAAAAAAATGGATTTAAAAGCAAAATACGAACAGCTTGATGCATTTAATGAACAAGCAGAACTCGGAGGAGGTAAAGAAAGAATTGAAAAGCAACATGCTGCGGGAAAAATGACGGCCCGCGAGCGCATTCTGCAACTCCTCGATCCGGGAACTTTTACCGAAATTGATAAACTGATGACACACCGGAATTACGATTTCGGTATGGAAGCAAAAAAAATACTAGGCGACGGTTTAATTTCGGGTTACGGAAAAGTAAATGGCAAATTGGTATATGTTTTTGCCCAGGATTTTACTGTTTTTGGCGGGTCGCTGAGTAGAGCCAACGCCGATAAAATTGTAAAAATCCAGGAACTGGCGCTAAAAATGGGAGCACCACTTGTTGGACTGAACGACTCGGGCGGCGCCCGTATTCAGGAAGGCGTTGAAAGCCTTGCCGGTTATGCCGATATTTTTTACAACAACGTAATTTCATCGGGCGTAATTCCACAAATATCGGCCATATTGGGGCCGTGTGCCGGTGGCGCAGTGTACTCTCCTGCCCTCACCGATTTCATTTTTATGGTGAAAGAAAAAAGCCACATGTTCGTAACCGGACCAGATGTTATTAAAACGGTTACCCACGAAGATGTAACCAAAGAAGAATTGGGCGGTGCCGATACGCACAGCTCGAAAAGTGGTGTGGCTCATTTTACCGGTAACGACGAGGAACAAACCATTATGATGGTTCGTGAACTGCTGAGCTTTCTGCCATCGAATAACCTGGAAGATCCGCCGGTAAAAACGACCATGGATCCTTCCGACAGAATTAGCGAAGAACTGGAAGAAATTGTTCCGGTCGATCCGAACAAGCCTTACGATATGCACGAAATCATCCAGAATGTGATCGACAATAAACATTTTCTGGAAGTGCAGCCTAATTATGCACAAAATATAATTGTAGGATTTGCCCGTTTTGGAGGCCGGCCGGTAGGTGTTGTTGCCAACCAGCCCAGTCATTTAGCCGGAGTGCTGGATATTAATTCATCGGTAAAAGCGGCGCGTTTTGTTCGTTTCTGCGATGCGTTTAACCTGCCATTGGTAACTTTCGTTGATGTTCCGGGTTTCTTGCCTGGAACCGGACAGGAGTTTGGCGGTATTATTAAACACGGCGCAAAACTGCTTTATGCATTCTCGGAAGCCACAGTGCCGAAAATTACAGTAATCACCCGTAAAGCTTATGGTGGTGCTTACGATGTGATGTCGAGCAAGCACATTGGTGCCGATGTAAACCTGGCCTACCCAACTGCAGAAATTGCAGTAATGGGGCCTGAAGGTGCAATTAATATCATTCATCGCGAAAAAATGACTGATGAAGAAAAAGCCGCCAAAGTGCAGGATTACCGCGATAAATTTGCCAATCCGTACAAAGCAGCCTCGCTGGGTTATATCGACGAAATTATTCATCCGCGCGATACACGTAAAAAGGTGATCGATGCGCTTGAAATGACGCAGAACAAACGGAAATCGAATCCACCTAAAAAGCATGGAAACATTCCGCTTTAACAGAGATTGATGTAGATTGAAGTTCAGATTGAATCAGATTGAAGATAAATCTGGATAGATAAAATATTAAGAGATTGATTGAAGGTAATTATTGCTTTTTGGTCAATCTCTTTTTCGATATATATCAATGTTAAAATCAATCTGAATGCTCAACTAAAGCTGTCATTTCGAAGGAGAGAAACGACTGAGAAATCTGTTTCTAAATATTACAGATTTCTCCTCATTCTTCGTCGAAATGACAGTATATTTGCAACGACAAACCAGATCATACGATTCCGATGAACAAAAAACCTCCAAAGTGTTTGAATCTTAACAATTTATTTCTATTTTTGCGCGTCCAAAATTTTGGATATTTATATTTAATAATTTAAAAATTAGATGATTATGTTGAATCAGTACGAAACCGTTTTCATTTGTACTCCCGTTTTATCTGAGCCACAGGTAAAGGAAGCGGTAACAAAATTCAGGGATCTCATCACAGCCAATGGAGGTGAGATGATCCATGAAGAAGATTGGGGCATGAAAAAACTGGCTTACCCAATTCAAAAGAAATCTACTGGCTTTTATCACTTATTTGAGTTTAAAGCCGATCCTGCATTCATTACAAAAATGGAGACAGATTTCCGTCGCGACGAACGCGTTATCCGCTTCATGACTGTAAAACTCGACAAATATGCAGTTGCATACAGCGAGAAGAGAAGAAAACTTCAGAAAGCAAAATCAGAAAAAAAGGAGGATTAAACCATGGCACAAGGAAGTGAAATCAGATACCTGACTCCACCGTCAGTAGAGATCAAAAAGAAAAAATATTGCCGTTTCAAGAAAAACGGAATCAAATATGTTGATTACAAAGACCCTGAGTTTTTGAAGAAATTCCTTAACGAGCAAGGTAAAATTTTACCTCGTCGTATCACCGGAACTTCGTTAAAGTATCAGCGCAAAGTTGGCCAGGCCGTAAAACGCGCCCGCCAGGTTGCATTGTTACCATTTGTAACCGACATGATGAAATAAGAGGAGGACTTGAAATGGAAATTATATTATTACAAGACGTAGAGCGTTTAGGAAGCAAAGACGATATTGTTGAAGTTAAACAAGGTTACGCACGTAACTTCCTGATTCCAACAAAAAAAGCAGTTGTTGCTACCGAGTCGGCCAAAAAAGTTTTGGCTGAGAACATAAAACAACGTGCTCACAAAGAAGCTAAATTGAAAGAAGAAGCTACTAAAATTGCTGAGCAAATTGTTGCCAAGAAAATTTCTATTGGTGCAAAAACAAGTACTTCAGGCAAAATCTTCGGATCGGTTAACACCATCCAGTTGGCTGAAGCGATCAACAAAAAAGGATTTGAGATCGACCGCAAACAGATCACTATTCCTGAAGACAGCATCAAAGAAGTTGGTACTCATACAGCTAAAATCAAACTGCACAAAGAAGTTGTGGTTGAGATTGAATTTGAAGTTGTTGCGGAATAAGCATATTTTTGCATACACAATACTAAAAACGGTAAAAGGGTTTCCAAACGGAAACCCTTTTTATTTTGTAATAATTCAGCTGCACAGCAACTGAATTATTTAAATCATTAAAAAGTGTTAACCGAAAACCTGCAATTCGGGCAAATTGGTTTATGATTATCGCTTATTAAATTGTGTTGACAGGCATAAATCATTATTTGTAAATAATTAATACTGCCCAGCTTTTGCCGAATATTTTTCAAATGCGTACGCACAGTCGATTCGCTTATATTAAGTGTTAACGTCGCACTATTTAAAGCTTTTTAAAAGGTAATCCGGAGTGTTATTCCAGTTGGGTAGTTTGGGGGATGCGAGCAATAGAATCTACCCGGAATTAACTCTAATTTATACGAATTAGAGAACTGTACTTTACGAATTTTATCAACTCGCGATATCCCTGTCATATACATGGTAAACCCGATTATGGTGACTGCTACTCCCCCGGATATTAAGGTAGCCGCTGTTACGCACATTACACTTGATCCACCCGACGAACAATTGTTGTTTTGTGTAGCCGCACCTAAAATGCCAATTAATCCTGCAGCAACTCCAGTTATAGCCAACGTTTGGCCTTTTTGTTCCAAATTCAGTGCTTTTTGATAATACAGGTTAAGTTCCTCACTCGAAACCTGTTGCAAATTTCTTATAGAGTAAGTTCCTTGTGCATTGCCGGCAACAGCCAGCAACAGAAAAAGTAACCCGGTGATTAAATGCTTTTTTATAGCCGTTAATTTCTGTTTTACTAAACAAGTTACAAAACAACACACTGATAGTCAACAATAATTGAAAATAACACCCCGTTAACAAACCTTCATTTCACAAATATGTTATTATTCGTAACGCAATCAATGTGTAAACTTTTTTAAACAAATAATTTCGGAAATTATGAAACAACTTGCATTAACTTTTCTGATTGTACTTATTTCGCTAACAAGCTGGTCAAAACGAACGAGCGTTCCGTTAATTGGAGATAAGGCTCCCTCTTTCTCCGAAAAATCAACAAATGGCCTATTGAATTTTCCGGGGGACTTTGGCACCAACTGGAAAATATTATTTAGCCATCCGCTTGATTTTACAGCTGTTTGTACTTCAGAGTTGTGTGGTTTGGCCCGCAACCAGGAAAAGCTAAATGCCCTGGGCGTTAAAGTTGCCGTTGTTTCAATTGATGAAATCGACCGACATTTATTGTGGAAAGAATTTATGGAAAGAGTACTAAAGGATGAAGGTAAAACCACAAAAATCGAATACCCTATTGTAGCTGACCTTTCGGGAGAAGTATCGAAAAAGTACGGAATGTTGCATCATTCAGCGAACGACAAAAGAGATGTTAGAGGTGTATTTATTATTGATCCTGACAATATTATTCAGGCCATTTCTTTTTACCCAATGAATGTGGGACGAAATATGGATGAAATACTGCGAACAGTTCAGGCATTGCAACTTACTCGAAAAGAAAATGTGCTTACACCAATGAACTGGCAGCCAGGCGACGATGTGCTTGTTCCTCATAAACCATATACATCTGACGAATTAGAGCAAAATCCGGAACTAAAGGACAAGTATTACCAAAAAGGCGAATACATGTGGTTTAAAAAGATGAAGGAATAATGACCTAATGTTGTCGCAAAAATCTGGGATAAAACCAACGATGCTTCTGTACGTCATGCTGAATTTATTTCAGCATCTCTTCATCAATAGTCATTCCGAAGCAAGTTCGGAATGACGACCCCGAAAGTTGAGACTTAACTTAACACTAGTGTTTTATATAAATCCCTGACGACTTTCGGCTAAATAAGTCTCTGCCTACACCAATTTGCTCTAAATCGGGTATTTCATCCATATAGCTCAAATCATGGTTTCTACTCAATACCACTACATCGTCGTGTTTGGCCAGGTAGTCTAACAAATTCTGTTCATTTTGAAAAACAGGAATTCTTGTATTGGCATAAAAAGCAAAGGCATGGTGAAAATCTTTGTAGGCAACCACATGTTTATGAGCGCTTACTGTTTCTCCATATTTCTGAACCGGTGATTGATTATCAATAATCTGAAAAGGTTTCCAGAAAATTATAAATGTAGAAAGCATAAAAGCCGCGGCAATAGAAAGCAAGCCATACGCTGAAGATTTTTTTCTTAGCACCAAAGCAAGAATTCCTCCGATGGGCAACGTAACCATAAACCAGGCTATCCAACTGATATTTTGTAACGGGGAATATTTCAGAAAAAAGAATATGGCAACAGGTATCGCTATTGCCAAAAACGCCATAATATATGTTTCGATTTTTGTTTTGCGAAGCGATTCAGGATTTTTAATAAGTCCGGCGATGGTACTCCCAATCATCAAACTCAAAAAAGGATAGGCCGGCGAAGTATAATTTATCAACTTGGTTTGCGACAGGGCATAAAACCCAACAACAACTAGTGTTGATAAAGCAGCTAAAACCATTAGTGGATTGTTTTTACGTTGCTTCCACGTTTCTTTGAAAGCACGAATTGAAAATACCGAAAAAGGAAGTAATCCTGCCAACACAAAAATAAAAGGCATAAAAAACGGTCCGTGATGCCCACTTATGCCTGAATCAAATCGGTTTAAATTGTGCTCGAAAAAGAAAATTCGTGTCCATTCGCCGCCTGTTTTTATGTGCACTGCGTAATACCACGGCACGGCCACGGCCGCAACCAGTATAATTCCCCACCATGGTTTTAGTTCCAGAAAACGTTTCCAGGTAAGCGTTTTTGTAAACAGCATAAAAAGCAAAATTGTCAATCCCGGCAATAACAAACCAACCGGTCCTTTGGCAAAAATTCCTAATCCCATGAAAATATACATCAAGGCAAACCACTTCCATTTACGCGAATGCCATCCTTCATAAAAGAAATAAATAGAAAGAGTATGACATAGAATCAGATACGGATCGGGGGTAGCCAGCCGGAACTGGATTATTAAGTGCATGGAAGCCAACATGGTTAACGCCGACCACCAGGCAGCTTTTTCGCCAAAGTGGCGTTGTGCAATCCAGAAAGTTGCCAGTACCACCAATAACCCGCATAAAGCCGAAAATAAGCGGGCACCTGCCTCGTTTGTACCTAATAACCAATACCCCGCTATCATTCCGTAATATTCCATTGCCGGTTTATCGGTACGCAGTTCTCCGTTAAAAGTTGGTACAATCCATTCCTTGTTTTGCATCATTTCGCGCGCGCATTCTGCATTTCGTGCTTCTGCCCGCTGAAAAACACTTGTTCCTCCTAAAAATGAGAAAAACAATAAACCACTAAACAACAGAATCAATAAAAAATATTTCATTTCCTAATTTTATGCATAAAACTATGATTTCCCGACTTTAAACAAGCAAGTACTTTTATTGTTTTAACCAGAGCGGTATGTCGCTATTCTATAGTCCGCTTACTCCGGAAATTCGTCCAATCATTTCTTCTCTCATAAACATGCATAGTTACTAATTTTTACGAAAATCTAAAATCAGTTCGAATCCTCTGTTTTTTTTTTAGAAATTATTCTTCGTGATAATTTAAAATACGTATCGTTTAATTGAGTATTCTGTTCCCAAATTGCCGGCAAATCTTAAGTCCGGTAAAATTTGCCGGGCATTTTTGTACTAAAGAAAATTCCCGAAGTTGACTATCCTCTTGGCAAACCAGGGTGAATCAGTAACCAGATTTCGATTTTTAAATATTTTCACCGATTCATCAAATTACATCCCACTTTTCAAGAATTGTTTTACACATCGAAAAATCGTAATTACTGTAAACATCAAATCCTTTTAATTCGCTCTTTTTGCCGTTGTAAAAATCGTTTATCCATTTTTCAAGTTCCAAAGTTCTAAAATCAATAGCATCAACACTGTTTAACACCCAGGTGCGTTCCATCATCGTTCGATGCTCATCTTTAAGAATACGAAGGAAAATTGTTTCTGCCAGTTCCTTTTCTCCCAATCGGCACAATGCTTCTCCAATTAAAACGGCTGTTGCTGTAGCGTCTTCATCCGCCGCTGCTTTCAAAGCCGGTAATGCCTGTTCCGCATTATCAATATGAATCAACAAGCCGGTAACACCCCAAAAACGTATTGCCGAATCTTTGTTTTTCAGCAATTCAATGTAGTCATAAATTGCTCCCTTGCCCGGCTCTGTAGCCAGTTCAGCAGCAGCTAATAAATCATCAAACGGACAAGCTTCCGATCGCATGTAATCGTACATCGATCCGTCTCCTGCCCTTTTCGCGTACTCTGTTTCAGGAATCAGTGCCACATCTCTGATGTGTTTCATCCAGCGAATATTTTCTTTTCGCATCCGTTCCAGCACATCTTTATATTCAGGATCATCGGCCAGATTGTAAAGTTCATTCGGGTCATTCTCCGTATCGTATAGCTCTTCAACTGGCTTGGGTTGAAAAGCTATACTTTGTAATTCGTTACACCTACCTGCCTGATAATAATTTTCCCACGATTGGGCCGAACGGGCATTAAACAAATAAGCCAGGTGCTGCATATAAATTCTGAAAGGCATGTAATTACGAATGTACCGGTACTTTTTATCTAGCACAGCCCGGCTCATATCAATACGTTCGTCCATCCGGCCGCGGGTCAGATGAACATAGCGGGGTTCGGGCTCAACCGCATTTCCGAGAAAAGCATTTCCCTGCATGTAATCCGGTTTTTCTTCTCCAATAAGGCTAAGTAAGGTTGGTGCAAGATCAACGAAACTTACGTTACGGTCAACGGTATCGCCTGGTTTTTCAGCCGGGAAATATTTCTTGTATTGCTCAGGAATACGAACGATAAACGGTACCCAGGTTCCGGTTTCAAAAAGATAACGTTTACTGCGTGCCAGCACTCCTCCATGATCGGCGTAGTAAAAAACAATGGTATTTTCGGCCAGTCCGCTTTCTTCCAGCTCTTTTAACAAACTACCAACCTGCGCATCCATATCCTCAATTTTGTCGTAATACTGCGCCCAGTCATGTCGCATCTCTTTCGTATCAGGATGATACGGAGGCAAAACCACATCTTCGGGTTTGTGCCTCAATTCGGCATCAGAAATATAAGGAAAGATTTGACTTTCGTGCGTTGTCAGCAAATTGAATATGGCAAAAAATGGTTTGCCCTCAGGGCTGTTTTTCCAATGTGCAGTTGGGCTACACTCGTCCCACATGGCCTTGTAATCGCCTGCAAAATTATAATCAGTTTTTACATTGTTGGTGCAGTAATAACCGGCTTTTCTCAGCAGTTCGGAATAAGGAATAACCAGTTTCGATTTCGGATAAGTACTCCGCATTTGTTCGTTCCCGTTTGATGCGGCATAAACACCGGTAATTATGGTATTTCGCGCGGGTGCACAAACCGGACAGTTGGCATAAGCATTGGTGTATCGAAATCCTTCCGATGCCAGTTTATCCAAAGTTGGTGTTGTGGCAAAGGCATCGCCGTAACAACCTAAAAACGGGCTGTTGTCCTCACTTGTTATCCATAAAATGTTTGGTCGCTGGTGCTGGGCACTCATAGTTAAACCAGATAACACCACAAATAGTGTGAGTATAAAACTGACTTTAACCTTATTAAATTTTAGCATACTGATTTAGTTTAGTTTCGAAGAATTTAGATTTTATTTATCATCGGCAGTAAACAACCTCCAACAGAAGAAATCAATGCTAAATATAAAGAAAACAAGCAAGTTAAAGATTATGGAAGTAAAGGTTTTTACGTTGAATTATAAAATTCCCTGCACAAGAGTTGACAAGAATTCAGGTTGGGTGAAAGACAATCAGAAATGCAGGAAATACTAAAAAGAATTTCCTGCCTGGCGAACATTTATTTAGGCTGGCGATAAAACAAACGGCTAGTTGCCCGGCTCAATGGCATCGGAAATCAGCAAATCAGTAAAAAACCGGACAAAAGATTTTTGCACAGCAACATTAACACCCGCTTATACGTTTTACAATTAGCTATATTTTTATACTTTTGCACCACTTCTATGGGGCTGACTGGTTTTGACAGCGGGTAGAAGAGACAGGTAAGCATGTCGGGTTTTGGTTGTTGACCCGTAAAAAATAATGATCAAAACCATAATTGGCGAAAATAATTACGCTCTTGCTGCGTAATCTAACAGTTTAGATTACACTTAATTCCGAAACAAGGTTTTGGAACAAGACATCGCCCGGATGCTAATGCTTTGAAGCGGTCCGGCTCGGCGGTGCAAGTAAATCGAAGCTAGCATAAACGAGGCTCTGGCGTTTTTGCGAAATTAAAAGAGATAAGGTAGTAGTTGGTGGCTTTGATCCGGCTGCTATTCGAAAATTAAGTCAGAGATAAGCATGTAGAAAGCTTGTAGCTTCCTCGTTTGGACGCGGGTTCGACTCCCGCCAGCTCCACTATTTTACATACAATTTTCAATCAAAAAACATTAAAGCACTGTAATCCAGTGCTTTTTGTTTTTGCAACATACCAAACAGAACCATATAAAACCATATTTTAGGTGAACAATTAGGTGAACAAAATTTGAATCATAATTTGTTCACCAATTAGACCTCAAAATACTATATAACAACCGTTTACAACGGTTGAAATTTTGCATTTTAAATATTATTTTATTAATTTTAGTGAACAAATTTCAATGTCATTGACGATGGAAAATTTCAACACCTACAATCTAGCATTCGTCCTCCGAAAATCAAGAAAGAACAATGAAGGCAAATCCCCTGTATACATGAGGATTACAGTTAATGGACAGCGAGCAGAAGTTTCTATTAAAAGAAATATACATACAGACAATTGGGAAAATAAAGCTTGCAAAGCTAAGGGTTATAAAAGCGAGGTTAAACAACTCAATCAATATTTGGAAACGCTAAAAGCTTTAATGAATGATTACCACACGGAAATGGTAAAAATGGGTGAAGAAATCACAGCACAGAGCCTTAAAAATAAATTTCTCGGTATTTCAGAAGACAGAAGAATGCTGATTGAAGTTTTTGAATATCACAATCACCAATTAAAAGAATTGGAAGGGACAAATTATGCATCAGCAACGATTAAACGATATACAACTACTTTGGATCACATAAAAGCCTTCCTGGTGTTTAAGTATCAACTTAACGATATTCCTCTAAACCGTTTAAAATATTCTTTTATCACTGACCTAGAACATTATTTCAAAGTAACCAGAAAGTGCAACCATAACACAACAATTAAATACATTAAGAACTTTAGAAAAGTAATTAACCTGGCCATTAAAAATGAATGGCTGTCAAAAGATCCTTTTGCAAAATTTCAAGCTAAGATAGTAGAAGTAAAACGAGAGTATTTACTAAAGGATGAATTAAAAAATATCGAAGATTTAAACCTTGCATTTCCGCGTCTGGATATTGTACGGGATATTTTTGTTTTTTCATGTTACTCGGGACTAGCCTATGTAGATGTTGCAAATCTTACTAAAAACAATATTCGATTGGGTATTGACGGTGACTTATGGATTATCACTGAACGCACCAAAACAAAGAGTCAATCAAATATACCACTCCTGCCCAAAGCTCATGAGCTAATAAAAAAATACAGCAGGTACCCGAACAAGAAAACAGAAGATCACATCTTCCCTATTTTCACAAATCAAAGAATGAATGCTTATTTAAAAGAAATTGCCGATTTAGCATCTGTGGACAAAAATCTGACTTTCCATATTGCAAGACATACATTCGCAACAACAGTAACACTGGCTAATGGTGTACCAATTGAATCAATAAGTTCAATGTTAGGCCATAAGAGTATCCGAACAACTCAGATTTATTCAAAGGTCATTAATGCAAAAATTAGTGAGGATATGGATAAGCTTAAAAGAAAATTAAGTTGAACTAACAGTGTCATTAGCATTATAATAATCATCAATTCATTGAGAGAGAACCTGATTTGCTTTTCAACTTCCTCAAAAATAACCATATATGATTATCAGTAGCTTAAGAACCAATGGTACAAACATGGCACAAAATAATCATCTATTTTTCTACGCCACATCGGTATCATCTCCGTTCTCAAAACAACAAAAATACTTAAGAAAAACCGGAATAGCATCATTTTAGTTTTAAATGATCTTGTTTCGTTGATGAATATTTTGAAATAAAATTCCGGAGCCTGATGCAAAAGTCAACCTTTTCTTCATTAGATACCAAATTAGTAAACAAAAGAGGTGACAATGAATTTGACAGTACCAGCAGAATTAATTAAAAACAAAATTGAATATCCGTTCTATGTCATAATTAATATTTAGCACGTCATGCTGAACTTGTTTCAGCATCTTTCGCCACTAATAATCAGCTATTTGCAAAAAAGACCCTGAAATAAGTCCAGGGTGACGGTCTGGTTGTGACTAATTACGGACATTCAAAAAAACAAATGTAAATTAACCATTTTAAGCAAGGCTATTATGAAATAAGAAACCTTATTAATTATGAACTTCAGATTTAAGGGCTTTTATTTAAAAAGTTGTAACGTAATTTTAAGTATTCAAAAACAGTGCTCTCATGTTAAAACATGAACCTCCGTTCTTTAATTCAAATTGCGGTAAGCATTCGGCGTTTGTCCCGTAGCTTTTTTAAACATCCTGTTAAAATGCTGAGGCGATTTATATCCCAGTTCATAAGCAATTTCTGAAATACTTTTTCCTGTATCGAAGATGCGTTCTTTTGCTACACTGATTAATTTTAATTGTATGTGTTCCTGGGCTGATTTACCGGTTTCCTTTTTTAAGGTATCGCCTAAATAGTTCGCTGATAGATGGAGCAAGTTGGCAAAATAGGCAACCGTAGGCAAACCAGATTCTTTGGTTTTATATGAGTGAAGATAATCGTTAAGCAAGGTATCGAAACGGGTTAATATACTCTGATTTACATTTATACGGGTAATAAACTGCCTGTCGTAAAATCGGATGCAGTAATTCAGGAATAGTTCAATATTTGAAATCACCAGGTTTGCTGTGTGTTTATCCATATTTTGATGTAACTCATAATCAATTTTGTTGAAGCAATCTAAAATGATCTCCCTTTCCTTAATTGAAAGATGTAAGGCTTCGTTCACATCGTATGAAAAAAATGCGTAATCGTGGATTTTCTTGCCCAACGAAGTACCTAAAATAAAATCAGGATGGAATACTAATGCCTTTCCTTGTGGCTGATATTGATAATCCTTATTTTCTCCGATAACCTGGTTTGGAGCCAGGAATATAAGTGTGCCCTCGTCATAATCGTAATAATTACATCCATAACGAAGATCACCACAGTTTATCTCTTTAAAAAAGATGGTATAAAAGCCATAGCTGAGCCGCCTGGCTTTCCGTGGATCTGCTTTTGATAAATCTACAATGCCTACCAAAGGATGCATGGTTTCATTGTTATTAAACAAATTATATTCTTTGATCGTGTCAAATTTTAGGATCTCTTCCATCGCAATAAATTCAAATTTCGCTACACAAATTTACTCTTAATTTATTCATAATTAAACCCGAACAAGGCAAATCCGTAATCTTGGTTATAACTGCCGTAATATGTATACAAACATTGAACATTACATCAGCGATATTTGTAAAGTGATTAGTTTACAGATTATTATAATCAATTAAAAGAGCAATAAAATGAAAAAGATTTTGACAGTTTGCATCGTAGTTTGTGTTTTTGCATTTAGCTCCTGCCAAAATACAGATAATTCCAGTCAGGGTAAAATTTCCGAAACTCAGACCGAACCAATTTTTCCAAAAGGAGAGAAAATAACGAACAATAATTTTGTAGGAACAGCCTGGCTGGAAGGATTGTTGGCTGCCGATAGTTTAAACCACATAGCAGTAGGCAACGTAGTTTTTGAACCCGGAGCAAGGTCAAACTGGCACACGCATCCTGATGGCCAGATTCTGATTTGCCTTGATGGCGTAGGTTATTATCAGGAAAAAGGTAGTCCGATCAGGGTGGTAAATAAAGGTGAAGTGGTTAATATCAGACCTAATATCCTGCATTGGCATGGTGCAAGTGTCGACACTGAGTTTGTTCAGTTGGCTATTACCAGCCGCTTGAAAGGTGCGACGGAATGGTCCGGCCCGGTTAGCGATGAAGATTACCTGTCGCTGAAACAGTGACTATAAAGTAAGAATAAAACCAATATCAATATTACTTATAATCTTTACTATGAATCGAAGGACGATTGTGATCATAAAACAAATCATAAAAACCAGTATTTCTTTACTGGCACTACTTTTTCTTACATTTTCTCTATTTGCTCAGGATTACGGAAGAGCGATACGCGTAAATTACATCACCGAACCGATAAAATTGGATGGAATTTTAGATGAAGCAGCATGGCAACAAGCTGATAAAGAAGGAGATTTCTGGCAATTTTTCCCAACCGATACAGCACGAGCAAAGTATCCTACTGAATTTATGTTAGTGTACAATGATCATTTTCTATACATAGGAGTACGGGGCGAAGCATCTTCAGAGAAATATGTAGTTTCTTCCTTGCGTCGCGATTTCAGAGGAACAACCAGTGATAATGTAAGCCTGATGTTTGATACATTTAAGGATGGAAATACCGCCTTTCTTTTCGGTATGACTCCTTATGGAGTTCAACGTGAAGCCTTTATTTCTCAGGGTGGAGCTGCAGCCGGATTTAATGCCAACTGGGACCAGAAATGGCAACTGGAAAGCAAAATAAATGATGGCTATTTTATTCTTGAAGCAGCCATACCATTTTCCTCAATAAAGTTCAGGGAGGGTGACACCGAATGGCGGATGCAGTGTTATCGCTGGGATATTGGAGCCAACGAACAAAGTGCATGGGCACACGTTCCGCAAAATCAATTGCTTTCAAGTCTGGCTTTTATGAATACCATGGAATTTGAAAAGCCTCTTGGAAAATCGCGTACTCCCTTTTCGGTTATTCCATACATAAATGCACTGGCATCAAAAGACTTTGAGCTGGGAACCACCGATAGTAAACTGAAGTTTGGAGGCGATGCAAAAATTCCTATCGGAAACAGTATGAACCTGGATATTACAATCAATCCGGATTTTTCGAACACTGAAGTGGATGCCATTTTTACCAACCTTACCCGTTTTGAAGTTTTCTTACCCGAAAAAAGGCAGTTTTTTATCGATAACAGCGACCTGTTCGGAAGCTTCGGTAGCAGTCGTGATGCCAATCCGTTTTTTTCGCGAAGAATTGGTTTGGCTCGTAACAATGCCGGCAACACCATTGAAAACAGGATTGTAGGTGGTGTACGTTTAAGCGGAAAGCTGAATGAAGACTGGCGTTTAGGATTTCTGAATGTGCAGACCGATGAAGATATTGACAACGGGATTGCATCAAATAACAATATGATGCTGGCAGTTCAAAAGAAAATGTTTGCACGTTCAAATATCGGATTCTTCGCAATTAACCGTCAAGCCTTTAAAGATTACGACTTTCTGGATAGTAGTAAAGAATATAACCGTGTTGTTGGATTGGATTATAACCTTGCCTCCGCCAACGATAAATGGACTGGGAAATTCTTTCTTCATAAATCATTTCAACCTAATGATTCAAAGGGCAATCTGGCATCGCAGGCTTATCTCGTTTTTAACACACGTAAATGGCGGTTGTCCAGTGATTTTGTATATGTGAATGAGGATTTTACATCTGACCTTGGATTTATACCGAGAAGAGATATTTTTAAGATTGGGAATTCTGTAACCCGCACTTTCTACCCCTCAAACGGGATTATCAATTCAAATGCTTTTCGTTTGCTTTCGTTACGGTGGTTACGGCCAAGTCTGGATTTAAAACAAACTGACTACGAAAATACCTTTAGCTGGACTGCCTTATTTAAAAACTCGGCAGAAATGGAATTAAGCCTTGTAAATAATTACATTTATCTGTTTAACGATTTCGATCCAACCCGAACGCCGGGAGCAGTACCTCTTCCGGGGAACCGGAGCTATACTTTTAATCAATTCCAGGGTACTTATCAATCGAATCTGGCTAATTTGTTTACCTACAATTTTGAAACTACTCTTGGCGAGTTTTACAAGGGTAGTATTTATTCTGTTGGTGGCGAAGTAGCCTATCGTGTGCAACCATGGGCAACATTTAGCGTGGCCTTTAACTACGATGGCATTCGCTTGCCCGATTCACATGCAGATGCTGATATTTGGCTGCTTTCACCAAAAGCGGATATAACTTTTAGTAAATCTTTATTCTGGTCGACGCTGGTTCAATACAGCAACCAAAGAAGCAATCTAGGTATTAATTCACGTCTTCAGTGGCGTTTTGCTCCTTTGTCGGATTTGCACCTTGTATATAACGACAATTACAATACAGATAATTTCAGACCTCGATTCCGGTCAATTAATTTGAAATTGACATACTGGTTGAATATATAAAACTCATCAAAATTCCAACATCCGTAATTATGGCACTCAATTCCGTAATTTGTATAAAAACCGTTTAATAACAGTACCTTACCTTTGATTTATAAAAATTATAACGCATAGAAAATGGAAATTCAACATCGTAAACCTGTACGTTTTATTAACACCTCACAATCTATTGGAAAACACGTAAATCTGTTGCAAATACTTTTAGTGTTTTTGATTGTGAGCCTGGCATCTTGCGTGGCAACAAATAATGAAAATCAAACGGATGAAAATCTAATACTTATTAAAGATCAGGGAAGTTTTGCTGTTGGAGGTACCGT
The DNA here is from genome assembly GCF_900111425.1 of Draconibacterium orientale. Taxonomy (NCBI): domain Bacteria; kingdom Pseudomonadati; phylum Bacteroidota; class Bacteroidia; order Marinilabiliales; family Prolixibacteraceae; genus Draconibacterium; species Draconibacterium orientale. The sequence goes on from NZ_FOHT01000001.1 coordinate 67,136, forward strand.
AAAAGAAAATCCGGGAACATTCAATACAATAACACGCGGCCCTGAAGGACAGACTTTTCATGGCGATCACGCTTATGTCTTTTATCAGGTTCCTGCTGATGCACATCAATACCCTTTGGTAATGTGGCATGGCATTGGGCAGTTCTCAAAAACTTTTGAAACAACACCGGATGGTAGAGACGGATTTCAGAACCTGTTTCTGCGGAAAAAGTATAGCGTGTATTTGTTGGATCAGCCACGCAGGGGAAACGCAGCCCGAAGTATGGCTGAAGGTACAATCATACCAACTCCGGATGAGCAATTTTGGTTTAATACTTTCCGAGTAGGTGAATGGCCCAACTTTTTCCCTGGAGTTCAATTCGCTCAGGATGAAGAAACACTCAATCAGTATTTCCGGCAAATGGTACCCAATGTTGGCCCAATCGATATTGGAGTAAATGTTGATGCTGTTTCAGCATTGTTCGATAAAATAGGGGATGGTATTCTTGTGTCACATTCACATTCAGGAGGAATGGGATGGTTAACGGCTATTAAAAATCAGAATATAAAAGCAGTTGTCTCTTATGAACCCGGCAGTGGTTTTGTATTTCCTGAAGGAGAAGTGCCTGATCCAATTGATAACTCTGCAGGACCGCTGGTACCATCAACTGTTTCAATGGAAGATTTTATGAAACTCACCAAAATTCCGATCATTATTTATTATGGTGATTTTATTCCTGAAACACCTGATCCCAATCCGGGAACCGATGGGTGGCGTGCAAGGCTTGAAATGGCAAGAATATGGAGAGATGTTGTAAATAAGCACGGAGGTGATGTAACAGTTATTCATTTGCCGGAAATAGGAATTAAAGGCAACACTCACTTTCCCTTTTCAGATTTAAATAATGTAGAAATAGCTGACCTGATGGAAGATTGGTTGATCGAAAAGGGACTTGATAAATAATACAGTTTAAAAAGAAGATGAAAACAGTAAAATTAAATAATGGTGTAGAAATGCCAATCCTTGGTTTTGGCGTATTTCAGATTGCCAATCAGGAAGAATGTGAAAAAAGTGTTCTTAATGCAATTGAAACAGGTTATCGCTTAATCGATACAGCTTCGTCTTACATGAATGAAATTGCTGTAGGAAATGCGATAAAAGAAAGTGGAGTTTCAAGGGAAGCTATGTTTGTTACATCAAAATTATGGGTTCAGCATACCGGCTACGAAAACACAAAAATATCTTTCGAAAGTTCATTGAAAAAACTTCAGCTCGATTACCTCGATTTATATCTCATTCATCAACCTTATGGAGATGTGCACGGATCGTGGAGAGCTATGGAAGAATTGTATAAAGAAGGAAGAGTAAGAGCCATTGGTATCAGCAATTTTCAACCAGACAGAGTTATGGATATGATTACATTCAATGAAATTACTCCGATGGTGAATCAGATTGAAACACATCCTTTTAATCAGCAAGTTGATACAGAGAAGTTCCTCACCGAAAACGGTGTTCAAATGGAATCGTGGGGACCTTTTGCTGAAGGAAAGAATAATCTTTTCGGCAATGAATTATTAGCTGAAATTGGGGCAAAGTATAATAAATCTGTAGCCCAGGTTGTGCTTCGTTGGTTGATTCAAAGAGGTGTAGTTGCAATTCCAAAATCAGTACGTAAAGAAAGAATGGAAGAGAACTTCAACATTTTTGATTTTGAATTAAGTGCTGAAGACTTTGAACGGATCGCAACGCTGGACATGAAAACCAGTTGCTTTTTTGATCATCGTGATCCGGCTATGGTAAAATGGATGGGAGAAAGAAAACTTGATATATAATTTGTGAATATTAGAAAGAATTATGCAAAAGAGAACGCTAGGAAATAGTGGTTTAGAAGTTTCCAGCCTTGGCCTTGGATGTATGGGGTTGAGTTTTGGTTACGGGCCTTCTACCCAAAAAAAGGAGGCAATAAATCTTATTCGTGCAGCCTACGATAAAGGCGTAACATTTTTTGATACCGCCGAGGCTTATGGGCCACATGCAAATGAAGAATTACTTGGAGAAGCCTTAAAGCCCTTTCGTAGCGAAGTGGTGATTGCCACTAAATTTGGGTTCAAAGAAGGTAAACCGTCACTAGGAACAGATAGCCGACCCGAAACCATTCGTGCGGTTGCTGAAACATCATTGAAATTGTTGAAGACCGATGTTATTGATTTATTCTACCAGCACCGTGTAGACCCGAATGTTCCGATTGAAGATGTGGCTGGAACAGTCAAGGATTTGATTAAAGAAGGAAAGGTAAAACATTTTGGTCTTTCGGAAGCAGGAGTCCAAACCATTCGCAGGGCACATGCTGTTCAACCCGTAACAGCCTTGCAGAGTGAGTATTCACTTTGGTGGCGCGAACCCGAGCAGGAAATATTACCAACGCTTGAAGAGTTAGGAATTGGTTTTGTTCCGTTTAGTCCACTCGGAAAAGGTTTTTTAACAGGCAAAATTAATGCGAATACCAGTTTTGATAAAACAGATTTTCGCAATACTGTTCCCCGTTTTTCGGAAGAGAATAGAAAAGCAAATCAAGCTTTGGTTGATCTGCTAGGTGGAATCGCCAAAGAAAAAGATGCCACTTCTGCTCAAATTGCATTAGCGTGGTTGCTCGCTCAAAAGCCATGGATTGTTCCAATCCCAGGTACAACAAAAATACATCGATTGGATGAAAACCTTGGATCAGCAGAAATTACTTTAACGAATGATGATCTGAACCAAATCAACATTGCGCTTTCAAAAATTGATGTACAAGGTGCGCGTTATTCGGAACAGACTCAAAAGTTGGTTAATCGTTAGTGATTGGTACAGTAAGTAAATAAGCATGTTAATTGAATAATTCAAAATCAAAAAGGAATTATTAATAAACGGTTATACGAAGAAAACAGCAGGCAATATTTCCGCAAATAAAAAGAATGACAACACATTGGGATACATATAGGATAATAAGGAAGGATGTAGGATTCGCCCACAGATCAATAATATCCCTTTTAATGGTCATCTTTTTAAGTTGTACGAACAGCGATCCAATCCAGGCAGAAAATGATAGCTATGAAACAAAATTTTCTAAAGAATCCGATGAAATGGACAAGCATTTGACAACCAGTAATAATGTTAGTGATATTGTAAATCATAAGGCATTTAAAGGATTTGGAGAATTACTGTTACCCCGGGATAACAATTCCGGTGTTTACAACACTCCACTTTCAAATGTGGGCTCACTGATGCCCTATCACGGGGACGTGAATTCTGGAGATGTGGTTGATGCCCTGAATCGCATGATTGACGATGTGAATGAAGGCAAGACAATCTTTTACGAATTCTACACAGAAGATCAAAAGCAACATGATACGGGTAAGGAAAATACCGGCTTATTCTTTTTACGAGGAAATCCGGGAGCTCCGTTTGCGATTATTTGCCCTGGTGGCGGTTTTTCCTATGTCGGGTCGCTGCATGAAGGCTTCCCAATAGCAAATAGAATTAGCGAATCAGGGCTGAATGCCTTCGTTATTCGATACCGTATCGGGAGTGGACAAATGGCAACTGAAGATCTGGCTGCAGCCATATCATATACTTTTCGCAACGCTGAATCGTTGGGTGTAGATACAAAATATTATTCAGTTTGGGGAGGATCGGCCGGAGCAAGAATGGCTGGAAACATAGCTTTAAGAGGAGTAGAAGCTTTTGGTGGCGACAGTATTGCAAAACCGGTCACAGCAGTTATTGCCTACACCGGACAATCAAGCTATTCCAGTGATTTTTCTCCGGCCTTTATAACGGTGGCCGCTAACGACTGGATTGCCAATGTAAATACAGTAGAAAGACGGGTTCAAAATCTTAGAAACGCAGGTGTTGAAGTTGAATATCAAAGATACGAAAACGCCGGTCACGGATTTGGGTTGGGGACCGGAACGGATGCTGACGGCTGGGTTGATCTTGCCGTTAAGTTTTGGCAACAACATATTGATGAATAGATTTCTATCATTAATACATTTAGGAAAGATTTAGCTGATAATTTAAAAGTAATAAGAAGGAGTTAAAAATGAAAAAAATAATAAAGAATCAAGTTTTAATAATCATGGTAATGACAACAAGCCTTATTGCAGTTGGTCAAAACAAGATTGAAAATCCGTTCGGTCTTGTATATAAAGATGCCATAACTGAGAATAAATCAGGCGAAGTAAATATTCATCCGATTAGCTATGACCTAAGCGGTATTGAAATCGCGGCCAATGTTTATACACCTGCGAATTATGATCCTTCAAAAAGTTACCCTGCTATAGTTGTTGCACACCCTAACGGAGGAGTAAAGGAGCAGGTTGCCGGATTGTATGCACAGCGTTTGGCAGAATCGGGTTACATTACCATTGCTGCTGATGCATCGTACCAGGGAGCCAGTGGTGGTGAACCCCGTAACGTGGATAAACCCGCCAACCGTATTAATGACATTCGCGGAATGGCAGATTATCTTACTCAATATGCTGGTGTAAATGCTGAACAACTTGGTGTATTGGGAGTTTGTGGCGGCGGTGGTTATACACTGGCTGCAGCACAAACCGATAAGCGATTTAAGGCAGTGGCAACACTAAGTATGTTTAATTCAGGTATTGTAAGAAAAAACGGATTCAGGGATTCTCAGTTAGAAACGATTCAGGAGCGGTTAAAACAAGCCTCTGATGCCCGTGCACAGGAAGCTGCAGGAGGAGAAGTGCTCTATGCCGCCAACACGGTAGCAAGCGATAAAGTTGCTGATAAAATGCCCTTTGATCTTTATCGTGAAGGACATTATTATTACAACAGAACCCATGCTCATCCAAACTCTACTTTTCGATACACAATGAGCAGTTTGCTCGATTTGATGGCATTTGATGCAACTTCAAATATGGACTTAATCAATCAGCCTTTGTTAATGATGGCCGGAAGCAAAGCAGACACCTACTATATGACTGAGGATGCTTTTAAAAAAGCTACCGGAACTACAGAAAAGGAATTATTCCTGATACCGGGAGCCACGCATATTCAAACCTATTATGTTCCTGAATATGTCGAGCAGGCAATGAATAAATTGAAAGAATTTTTTGGGGAAAATTTATAAAAAGCGTAACTAATAAAAACAGATATTATGAGATTCAAACTTATCGGACTAATTGTACTACTTTCATGGGGACAGTACTCATTCGCTCAAGATACAGATGCGAAACGTGAAATCATTCAGCTTTCAAAAGACAAATGGCAATGGATGTCAGATAAAAATGTCGATGAGTTAAGTAAACTCTTTCACCAAAAAGCCGAGTTTGTTCACATGGGTGGGCACTGGGGAACAGAACAGGAACTTGCCATCATTAAAAGTGGTGGAATTTGGTACAAAAAGGCTGACATACACGAAGTATCGGTTAATATTATCGATAATACTGCCATTCTTTTAAACCGAATTGATCTGCTTGCTGTGGTTGGCAGAAATGAAGTTACCAATCCATTTGAAGTTACCGAAGTTTATATAAAACAAGACGGTAAATGGATGCTTGGGGCACTTTCATTCACTCGATTAATGACTCCCGGAGATCATTAACAAAATCAATCAAAAAACTAAAGCAAATCGAACAAAATGAAAAACTTACTAGTCGGATTTCTTTCTTTTCTATTGGCAATATCAATAGATGTGCAATCGGCATCTGGAAATACAAAACAGACTTCCGGGCCAGAAATAAAAACAAAATCAGGTGTTGTTAGAGGTGTTACTGAAGGCGATGTCTCCAGTTTCAAGGGAATTCCTTTTGCAGCACCTCCCGTTGGCGAATTTCGCTGGCGTCCGCCACAACCGGTAGAAGCCTGGGAAGGAGTTCGCGATGCTTCAGAATTTGGTCCTACTTGTGCCGCAGTAGGCTGGGGTGCTGCTGCGGGAACCATCCAGCAAGGTTCATCAGAAGATTGCCTTTACCTCAATGTATGGACTCCTGCCACTGCCAAAGAGGGAGCAAAATTGCCTGTTATGGTTTGGATTCATGGTGGTGGTTTTACAGGAGGCAGCGGTAATACAAACGGAGCAGGATTTGCCAAACAAGGCGTGATCCTGGTTTCAATGAATTATCGTCTTGGACGCCTTGGTCATTTTGCTTTCCCTGCATTGAGTGCAGAGCGTCCTGAAGAAGCTAAAGGCAGTTATGCTTTTATGGACCAGATTGCTGCATTGAAATGGGTACAGGAAAATATTTCTGCTTTTGGAGGCGATCCAAATAATGTAACCATTTTTGGCTTCTCTGCAGGCGGTGTTTCTGTACACTCACTTCTTACGATCCCAACAGCTAGCGGTCTTTTCCATAAGGCAATCGGTCATTCAAGCGGTGGACGCGACGGAGTTCTTACCGGCAGACCAATGAATAAGGAAAATGCTGATGCACTTTACCCGGTTTCAGCCGAAACGATTGGGATAAATTTTGCTAAAATGCATGGTATTGAAGGAACTGATGCAGAAGCACTGGCTAAACTTCGTGCCCTTCCTGTTGTCAAAATTGTTGGGGGTGGAGAGACTGATGGACAGGGAGGTCCGCGTATTTATCCAGGCCCGATTCTGGACGGGAAGTTTGTAGTAGAAACTGCCGAAAGTGCATACAATGCAGGCAGACAGGCAAAAGTTCCGCTGATGATCGGAAACAACAGTGCCGAAATTGGCGGAGGTTTCGTTAATTCAAGCACAACAAAAGAAGAACTTTTCGCTCTGTTCGGTGATTTGGAGAATGAGGCAAAAGCAGCTTACGATCCGGATGGAACCAAAGAATTCGCAGAGGTGCAGGCACGATTTAATACCGACTGGGTTTGGGCTGAACCGGCCCGGTTTTCCGCAAGAGCCTTTACAGCCATTGGTGAACCAGCCTACATTTTCCTGTTTGATTATGTGCCTTCTTACATGAAAGAAAGAGCGCCCTATGGTCCCGGACATGGAACCGATATTTCTTTTGCATTCGATATTCTTGGGGAAGGAGGAGGTTTCGGGCCACCACCAACTCCGACAGCAGAAGACCAGGATGTAGCCCGGACAATGAATGCTTACTGGGTTAACTTTGCAAAAACAGGTGATCCGAATGGTGAGGGATTGCCGAATTGGCCGTTAAATAAACCCGAAACGAACCAGATCCTCGAATTTCAGCGTGATGGCAAAGTTGTTGGCGAGACTGATCCTACGAAAGCCCGACTGGATGTTATTGAAAAAGCATTTAAAAACAGGGCTAGAATCCAGACACGAGGTGGTATTTAAAAATTAAGACATGACGAAAATGAGGAAAATAAGTAAACTCGTAATACTCATATTTATGGCTTTAGTAGGCCTTCAAGTGAGCGTATTAGCAGAGTATAAAAGTGATCAGAGTACGACTTTAACCGAAAAACAACAAAGCATAATTCCAATTGCTGCATTTACAGCTCAGGGCGAGTTAGAACAATTGAAACCTGCATTGAATGCTGGATTAGAGGCGGGGCTCACGGTTAATGAGATTAAAGAAATTATGGTTCATCTATACGCCTATTGCGGTTTTCCACGCAGTATTCGCGGATTACAAACCTTTATGGAAGTAATGGATGAACGTAAAGCTAAAGGGATTACTGATGAAACAGGTGTTGAAGCCTCACTGTTAAACGACGAACGCAGTAAATACGACCGTGGGAAAGCAAACCTGGAAACATTGATCGGAAGGCCTTTAGACGGACCTCAAAGTGGTTATGCGGCTTTTGCCCCAATAATAGAGATCTTCCTGAAGGAGCACCTGTTTGCCGATATTTTTGATCGTGATGTTTTAACATACGCAGAACGGGAATTGGTAACGGTATCGGTTATTAGTGCAATTGGCAGTGCAGAACCGATGTTGCGCAGTCATTTATCAATTTGTTTGAATGTGGGTTATACGCCTGATCAGTTACAGGAATTCGTTTCAATTATTCAGGCAACCGTAGGAAAAGATGAAGCCAAAGCAGCGCAAGTCGTATTAAATGAGGTGTTAAAAAACAGATGAATAACTCGGCGGTAGGTACAGGAAGGTAAAGTTCGGATTATGTAGAAATGCTCGAAGCTTAGATGGGTAAATGAAACATCATATCCGGTTCAAATGAACTACCTCTCTCCCAGCCTACTCCGCTTAATTTTCAGAGTGTGAATTTTAGGTTGCCTGTTATTCATCTTCGTTAAACTGGTATTGGTCTCGAAGAATTGCGTTGAGATAATATTTTTGATATAATCAGACTAGAATTAAAACCAAAAAACTACAGATTATGAAAAAGCTTTTCGCCCTTTTGTTCACCATTTTTTTTGCGTCCACTATTCACGCCCAGGACTGGCCCCAATTTCTTGGTCCTGAAAGAAACAGTACCTCACCTCAAAAAAATCTGCTTCGGGAGTGGCCAGAAACCGGACCGGAAGTGCTTTGGAGTGTGGAAGTAAAAAAGGGTTATGGTGGGCCGGTAATTAAAGATGGGAAAGTCTATTTGCTCGACAGGGATGATGCAACTGGTGACATTATGAGGTGTTTTGATTTTAACAGTGGAAATGAATTATGGAGCTTTGCGTATGATGCACCTGGCACGGTTTCGTATTCGGGTTCAAGAAGTATTCCTACCGTTGACGGCAACAAGGTCTATTCCTGCGGACCTTACGGAGACCTGTACTGCATCGATGTTGATACACATAAGCCGGTGTGGAACAAGAATATAATGACAGATTTTGGTGGAACTCAAATACCTGTATGGGCAATATCGCAATGCCCGCTTATTTATGGCGACCTGCTAATCGTATCCTACTCGAAGGATCCTTATGCCGGACTGGTTGCGTATAACAAACAAACAGGCGATATCGTATGGAAAACCGACGCTAACGGAAATGAAACGTATGCCAGCCCAACTATTATAAAGATTGCAGGCGAAGATCAATTAGTAATGGTGTATTCATCAACCAATACTTTTATGCACAGAGATGTTGAAAAGACCTCGGGCAGGATATTCGGCTTAAAACCACAAACAGGCGAAATGCTTTGGGAATACAATGACTGGCAGAATATGATCCAGACAGCGCCAGCACTTGATGCAGGCGATGGAAGAATTATTGTTGTTGGTGGTTATGAACATGGTGTGGTAATGATAAAAGTTGAAAAAACAACGGATAATAACTATGCGGTACAAGAGCTTTTCATGAATAATGATTTTGGTGATCACACAAAACCACCCCTGTTATGTGATGGTTATTTCTATGGACAATTCTCGACAAACAACCGTCGCGAAGGCCTTTGCTGTATGGATATGGACGGTAAAGTTCTTTGGAAAACAATGCGTGCACCTTCTTTTGATAAAGGCAGTATGATACTGGCTGACGGACTGATTCTGGCTACGGATGGCAGTAAAATGCTGTATCTCATTCAGCCTGATCCTTCAGGATTTAAGCCATTGGCTTCTGCCGAGATGCTTGAAACAGGGCAAAACTGGGCTCCGATTGCGCTGGTCGATGGGAAACTGTTGATTCGTGACCAGAAACGAATGTTGTGCGTAAAAGTAGCTGAGTAAAAAAGTACAGCCATGAGGTGCTTTCAGCCGGCACTCCATGGCTATTTTTAGAAATTAATAAAGGATATAAAAATCTGTAAATCGTTGAAATTCAAAACGGACGAACAATATGCATAAGCATTTGTTATACAAATAGTTATGATTTACACATAAATCAATTAAGCATTAATAACAAGAAGGTTTTAAGTGTCCAATCTACTGTAATAACTAATAAGACAATTATTAAAATGAAAACACTTTTTTTGGGATTATCACTAATTATTATGAGTGTGCAATTGTCATTCGCACAGACTTCTGAAGTTGAACAGGAAATTATTAATCTTTCCAAACAAAAATGGCAGTGGATGTCTGACAAAGATGTGGACAATCTTGCCAGTCTCTTTGACGACAAGTCGAAATTTGTCCACATGAGCGGAACATGGGGAAAAGAAAGAGAGCTTGAAATCATAAAAACCGGAAGTATCTGGTATCGAAAAGCTACTGTTCATGATGTGGCGGTGGAAGTTTCCGGGGAAACGGCAATTATATGGAGCCGTATTACCCTTGCCTCCAATGTTCGGGGAAATGATGTAGAAGTTGAGTTTACTGTAACTGAAGTCTTTCAAAAACAAGGTACAGGCTGGAAACTCCTTGCTCTAACATTTAGCAGTGTGCGAGATACGCATGTTCTTGAACATTAATAAATAATCAGTTAGATTTATGCAACTGCTGATGATAACTTATATAATCTGAATTCTTATGGCACAATTCAATTTGAGAATTAATGGGAAACAACATCAGGTAGATGTTGATCCATCAACGCCCCTGTTGTGGGTACTCAGAGATCATTTAAAAATGAAAGGCACCAAGTATGGTTGCGGAGTGGCACAATGCGGATCATGTACGATTCATCTCGACGGGCAGGCAGTACGGTCATGTATAACGTTTGTCGATTCGGTTGGAGATAAAGAAATAACAACCATCGAAGGGCTTTCTGAAAATGGAGATCACCCGGTTCAGCAAGCCTGGCTCGAACATGATGTAGCTCAATGCGGTTATTGTCAACCCGGACAAATTATGCAGGCTGCTGCACTTCTCAAAGAAAATCCGCATCCGAGCGATGAGGAAATTGAAGAAGCGATGAGTGGAAATATTTGTCGCTGTGGAACTTACACCCGAATTAAGCAAGCCATAAAAACAGCTTCCAATTCATAATTTAACCTAAAAACAAAAGAAATGACAACAGCAAAAATACAGTTCGGAAGACGATCATTTATAAAAAGTACTGTTCTGGCAGGTGGAGGTTTAATGCTGGGCTTTAATCTTTTGGCGTCGTGTAAACCCGGTTCTGCAAACGAACTGGAAATACCCGACGAATGGTTCGAAATCAATGCCTACCTTAAAATTGGCGAAAATGGTGTAGTCTCTATCATGTCGAAAAATCCGGAGTTTGGACAAGGTGTAATGACATCAATGCCCATGGTAATTGCCGAAGAACTGGATGTAGATTGGAAAAACGTGATGGTTGAACAGGCTCCTTTCGATGCTGCACGATTCGAACGTCAGTTTACCGGAGGAAGTCAGGCATTGAGAAGTTCGTGGCAAATGCTCCGTACCACAGGTGCTGCTGCACGCCAGATGCTTCGCGAAGCTGCTGCTAAAGCCTGGGATGTTCCTGTGGCTGAAATTACCACTGCTGCCGGAATGCTTCAACATACCGGTAGTGGTAAAAAGGCGGGTTATGGCGAATTTGCTTCGGCGGCCGCACAGATACCTGTTCCAACAGAAGTAGAATTGAAAGAGCCAAAAGATTTTACAATCGTTGGTAAATCCAAGAAAAATGTAAATGGTAAAGACATTGTAACCGGAAAACCATTGTTTGGTCTGGATGTGGAGAAGGAAGGAATGCTGATAGCAACGGTTGCTATTCCTCCGGCATTTGGCATGAAATTAAAATCATTCGATGCCACTGAAGCCAAAACAATGCCTGGGATTAAGGATATTTTTTCGTTTAAATCATACAACGACGATTACGAACAAAATATGTTTGATACCAATGCTTTCACGGAATTAGTAGCCATTGTTGGAAATTCAACCTGGGAAGTGATGAATGCCAAGCTGATGTTGAATGTGGAATGGGAACCATTCTCAGACTATCAATACACCGCCGGAGGTTTCAGAGGATCTCAAGAGGTAACTGTTCCTGCGGGTCTTGAAAGCACTGCCGATCACATGGTTAAAATGAAAGAAGCAGCTGCCAAACCGGGGAATATAGTCCGCAAAGATGGTAATCCGGATGAAGCATTTAAAAATGCGGCTAAAGTCATCGAAAGCACCTATACTGCTCCATTTTTGGGCCACTTTATGATGGAACCCATAAACTTTTATGCTGATGTTACAGAGGATATGGTAACAGTGATCGGCCCTTCGCAGGCACCCGAGTTTGTTGAAGGTACGATATCAGCAAGACTGGGCATCCCACGCGAAAAAATTGATGTTCAAATAACTCGAATGGGTGGTGGTTTCGGACGTCGTGCATATAATCACTATGCAACCGAGGCGGCTGTAATTTCACAACAAGTAAAAGCGCCGGTAAAACTGGTTTATTCGCGCGAAGACACGACCCGCTTTGGTGTGTTTCGCCCGGCTTACTACGTTACTTTCCGTGCCGGATTAGATGCCAATAATAATATGATTGCTTTTCATGTAAAAGCCGGCGGAGTTCCTGAAAGCCCTTTGCATGCCAATCGATTTCCGGCCGGTGCAGTAGATAATTACCTGGCTGAAGCCTGGACCGTTGACTCGAATATTACAATTGGTGCATTTCGTGCGCCAGGATCTAATTTTATAGGACCAGCAGAACAGCTGTTTCTGGACGAAGTGGCCGAAGCTGCAGGCAAGGATCCCATTCAGTTCCGTCTCGATTTATTTAAAAAGGCACAGGAAAACCCGGTGGGCGAACGTAACGATTACGATGCAGCCCGTTATGCAGGAGTGCTCGAACTGGTTCGTGAGAAATCCGGTTGGGGACAAAATGACTCGGGTCGTAAGCGCGGCGTAGCAGCGTATTTCTGTCACAACAGCTATGCAGCACACGTGGTTGATGTGGTAATGGAAAATGGTAAGCCCCGGGTGGAAAATGTGGTCAGTGCCATGGATTGTGGCATTGTTGTAAATCCCGATGCCGCTGTAAATATGGTAGAAGGAGCTGTTGTGGACGGAATTGGATGTGCGATGTATGGCGAAATAACATTTACAGATGGAGCACCGGATATGGATAATTTTGATTCGTACCGAATGATCAGGTACAACGAGGCGCCTAAAAAAATTGATGTTCATTTTGTGCAAAATGAGATCGCTCCAACAGGTTTGGGCGAACCTCCGTTTCCTCCCATTTTTGCCGCACTCGGAAACGCTTTGTATAAATTAACCGGCGATCGCTACTATCATCAGCCATTTAATAAAGAAGATTCTTAAAGTTTAAAAACCTGAAGTACGAAAATGCTTGATAACAGGGCTTTTCGGAAGTATATAAAAACCACACTACGTTTTTGTAGAAACGTAGTGTGGTTTTTAAAAAAGGACGTGTGGTTTTTGTGAAAATGTAGCGTGTGTTTCTTGACAGCATAATTATTCCATTAGATTTAAACTTTTACTTCAGTATTACCCCCACGCCAGGTTCATTCCCCTGACAGTATTTTTCATTTAAATATCATTTATCTTTTCACTATTATCCTCGACTTCTTTGCAGGCTTTTTGAGTTACTTTCAAATCTTTAAAATAGCCGATTGTACCTACATCCACATAAAGCCCAACATACCCTTTTTTAGTTTTACCCAACATTTTGTCCACTACAAACGAGGAATATTTTAAATCATTAACAAACATTTCTGCAGATTCACCATTAACTTCAATTCGCATTGTAATCCACTCGTTTAAAGCCACAGGAGCAGAACCTTCATACTCAAAAGGAGCTATTTTACGTAAAGTGTCAAATTTAAAATCAGGGTAAGAAAAATATTGAACCGTGTGATTTCTTAATCGTTGATTAGTTGCTCTGCCAACTTTGGGACGCACATAAATGGATTCCCATCCCGAATCGTCTTCCGCAATTCTAAAATAAACTCCAATAAAACCGGCAATACCCGGATAAGAAGCCGGATCTTGTAATTGGCTATACATTTTTACCTCAATGGTACCATTTTCAAAATCATCGATATCTATCAGACGAGCATAATGACGGTCATCCACTGTGGCTTCCAGGTTATGTTCATCAAAAGGCAATGCTTCTAAATCGCGCTCGAGTTTTAATACTTTTTTACCTTGAAATTTGATAACTTCTCCCGTTACATTATGTAGCTCAAAAGTTTGCTTCTTAAAATCGAGTTGTTTAAATCCCTGGCCATAACTATAGCCAACGATTAAAATCAAGACGAAAATAATTTGATATTTTTTCATACTATTAAACTTGTTTGTTTTCAAAGGTATAGCATGGAACTCGCATGAATTTTAATTATACTCATGGGTGTAATTTTTTTACATGCTCGTTTCATAGCAGTTCTTTTTATTTATTTACAATAGTCAATTAAAACCCTTCCCTTTCTCCGTTTTTTGGCATGCCGGAATAATGTACATGAACAATTCTCCATTCTTCTCCAATCTTTTTCAATACCTGTGTTTCGCGACCTTTACTTTGCATTGATTCCGGATTCTCTCCATTAAAGACAGCATCATAAATCCAGTAAAATTCAACAACTGCCATGTCACCATATAACTGAATGGTTTCATTATAACTTTTTAAATCCCGTTTGGAAAAACGGCTTCCAAACATTCCGTAGATACCTGATTTTATTTCTTCCCAGCCTTTTTCGTGCCCTTTGGGGTGAATAAAACTGGCTTCTGAAGTCGTCAGCCAAAATGTGGCCGCCAGTGTAGTGTCGGCCAGGTTAATGGATTTTTTGTACGCTTCAATTACATTCTTTACAGCCTCAATATCCTTTTGAGTTTTATCAAAAGCGGCGGCTTTTTGTGTGTTCAGAACAGTAGCCACTAATATTGATACGACGAAAATGAACCATCCTTTTTTCATATTTATAAGTTTATCAGAATTTAAAACAGCTTTTACAAAACTCAGGCAATAAGCTTTTCCAAAGTTTGAAACTTTGGAAAAGCTTGTTAAAAACTACTTATCGTAAATACCATTTACTTCTTCACTAATCACCATTATTTTATTAAAATCGGGAAGATGAACCACTTCCGGAAGACTGGTTGTTCCAAAATCGATATAAACGAGTTTTTCGTTTTCCGATTTATTCAGCACAACATGTACTCCTTTTTCGCCGGTTGGGAATCCGATTACATCACCGGCTTTTACATCTATTTCGCCATCGATTGTGCGAACCACTCCTGTTCCACTAATAAAGTAAAATACCTCTTCGTTGGCTTCGTGGTAATGGTAACCGTAAGCGTAATTTCCAGGTTCCACTTCCACAAAATTGGCTCTGCACTTTGAAGTCTCTTCGTCGGGAATAATGGTTTTTTGAGTAAACTGATTTCCTTCGCGGTCGATTAGCTGACCTTCCAAAGTTTCTACATTTTTAACTATTAGATTTTTCATAACATCGTTATTTTTTATTGTTTGAATACTTCAAATTTCGGTATCGGGTTACACCTGTGCAAACAGGTTCGTTACCTAACCGGGAGGTTAGAATTACAGATTACCAGACATTTAAAACCTGAAAATATTTTCAGAAAAGTTAATCTTCTTGCAAATGGTAACATTATCATGGTTTCCTTACTCTCTAAAAGAGATTATTGATTAGTTTTGTGATGAATTAAAAACAGTAATTATGCACACATTAGATCCGCTTTACCCCACCTGTCCCATCCGAAATATTATAAACCGGATGAGCGATAAATGGTCGCTTTTAATTTTAGGCACGCTGAATCAGAACGGTATTATGCGCTACAAGGAGTTAAATGCAGCCATTCCGGATATTTCGCAAAAAATGCTTTCGAGTACACTGAAAAGGCTGGAAGAGGATAAATTAATCAACAGGAAAATGTATGCAGAGATTCCTCCACGTGTTGAGTATTCGCTTACCAAAACCGGAAAAGAATTTATGCCTGCTGTTGATATGATGGTAAACTGGGCTTTGGAGCATTTTGATGAGATTGTTGGTTGATAAGTTAGTCAAGATCTATTTTCAGGAATATTAGCTGTTAGCCCAGATATAAAAAAATCACATAAACTTAAAATATTAACGGCTCATACCCCTATCTCTATTCTTAACCTTATGTTTCATATGTGGGTCCTTTTTACGCCCTTTACTTTTCTCCACCAACCGATTCATATCTCTCGCCCATTGCGCCAACTGAAATTGATCAATCACCTGTGGCTGCATTTGTAGTTCCTGCTCAGCCTTTGCCGATAAATAAAATCGAGGCCGTTCCTGAAACTTGGAAAGCCTAATCGGGTACCGAATCGAATTCCCGTCTCCATCCGTGACAAAAACAACGTGCCCCCTTCCTGATCTCCTAACCTCCACATTAAAAAGCTCAAGCGATTTATCGTAAAGCTGCTTGGTGGTTATGGATTCCATTTGATTTAACTGGTAAAACAAACTTTCCAGGTTTTGTTTCAGGTTTCTACTAACTGCAGAAAATCTTAAATTCGATTGTACCTGGTTTTGTTCTTTGGAGAGATCATACTTTTGCTCCAGGGATTTGATAAAACGTTGCGTTTTCGCCTTCTCATAATTGTCTTTGATCTTCTTCCCTGTTTCGCAATCAATTCGTGTAGAAACTATATGAAAGTGTGTCCGGTCAAGGTCTGAATGCTTATACACAAAGTAAGGCTGATTTCCATAACCCATGTGTTCCATAAAGTTTCCGATTTCGGTACGGATTCCCTTATCTCCCAGTTTCACCAAATCCGTTACCGTTGGATCTACAGAAATATGCAAACCTTTCTTTTTCACCCGGGTATTCCTTTCCTCAATCTCTTTCAGGGTATTCAGCCGGTCGTGTTTTGTTCCGGCAAAAGGATTTATGGTTGGCGTATTCCCACTTTTATAGAAATGTGCCTTTTTCTGTTCTACCTTCTTTTCGTTGTAAAATAAAGCATTCTGCGTATTGCCGGATTGATGGATTACAATTACCATAGTAAAAAATTTAGCGCAGGTGTTTTTGTAAAAAAGCCAGGCATTGCATCATCATCTGAAAAGCCTGTTTGAGTAGTTGCCGGTCATTATCTCCAACATTGTATGCTGAAAAGGAATTCATCTTCTTTGAGAGTTGGTTCAGGTTCACACCAATCCTATTCAATTCATAGTCCAAATTAGTCAACCGTTCTTTTGTCTCCGAATCTAAGCGAACTTCTTTCTTCACTGATCTCCGAAATATGGCAAAGCGTATATAATCACTCCGGCAGCCAAACTTCCCGGTACGCACCAAACTATCCAGTCGCTGCTTTTCCTCTTTCGTGAGAAGCAGCCGGATAATCTCGGTTCGTTTTTCGTGCTCCGGTAATTTTGGTCGCATATTTACTTTTGTTTTGCTTTTTTGGGGAGGGGACTGCATGTTGGTGTGGTCAAAACCAGGGGCTCCTGCCAGACAAGATACCGAAGGTTTTTATGGTAATAAAAACACATCTTGCAGTCCCCTCCCCCCGTAGTTATTTCTTAGTGATTTTTAGAGGTCTTCTTTGGTCGGAGAACTTCCAAACTGCCTACCTTAAAAGTCAATTTTTATTGAATCATTTTCTTCTGCTTTCTCCCTGCAGCGTGATAAAATTGAACATGGTTTTTAGCCGGTCGCCAATCATTCCTCCGTAGAATTCATCGGAAGAAAGGGTCTTGAATGTAAAATTTGAAGTGGCATGGGTGATCGTCCCGACATCACTTCTGAGGCTTAATAATTCAGAAATTGGACGGCTGATATTTCCGTAATCCATGACCGTTTTAGATTCCCTTCCGAATTCATCAATGATCAAAGGCCTTTTGACAAACATTTCCATGGACTGCTCTTTAATCTGCTCCTGGAGTTGAACGGATTTGACAAACCGAAGCACCGGATAATTCAAACTCAATTTTCTGACGATATGGTTGTGAAGCATGGAATAGGTTTCGAGCAAAACTGTTTTGCCACATCCGTATTTTCCCTGCAATAACAATCCCTTTGCGAGATCTCCGGTGAAAGAAGAATTACCGGTAACGTACAAGTAAAGTTGTTTTATCACCGGCTCGTTGAATTTATCGATAACAAAATTCCGGTCCTGATTTCGTTGAGCCAGGCACGTGTTCCCGAATGCTTTTATCAGATTTTGAAATTCAGCATATTCAAAAGGAAAAATTAATCGGCGGCGGCGCATTTTTTCTTTTTCACCGGCAATTATATTTTGGGCATCGTTGAGCAATACATCACAAAATTTCTGCTTAGTCGAAATCACTTCCTGTGTGGACAAATCCTTTCCCTTTTCCATTCGTCTTTGTCTTTGTATTATTGTCTTTAGTCTTTATATAATAGGGTGAGAGTCTAAGGTCAGACCTAAGTGTAGACCTAGGTGTCAGAATCTGATACTTAGTTTTAATCCTAAATCCACCCCCGGGAACATAATCTAGCAATCCCGCTTCCTTTAACTGTCCCCGGGACGATTTCAGTACCTGCAAAGAAATATTGGCATTGGCTGCCAGTCGTTTGTCGGCATATTCGATCCATTCCGGCCATCGTGAACGGTTGGCCACATGAAGCAAAAAAAAATACAACCGGGTTTCATTTCCGGTAAAATTTAGCTGTTCATCCAGTCACCAGAAGTTGTTAATCAACTCAAACATATTCATTATCCTTTCACTTGCGAACGCTTTCTGAATCCGGCTTTTGCTTCGTTTTCAATCTCCTGCAGTGTTTTCTTTTTGCCACTGGTGATCCATTCGAGTAATTCGTCTTCGAAAAAGTAGAGTTGTTTTCCGTTTTTGTAACAGGGAAGCATACGTTTGCGCACAAGCGTGTAAACGGTTGGTTTGGCTTTTTTGATGATCTTACATGCCTGGTCAATCCCGATCGGAATACGTTTTTTATTTTCGACCGGTGTCTGACCTTTTTCAACCAGCACTTTTAATTCCGCCACTTCGGTAACCAGGTGGGCTACTGCTTTTGGTAAATTTTCAAAAGAAATTTCATTGACATCCATAACTATGTTTTTTAATCGTTATGGAGCAAATAAAGCCAGTGTTTTTCCTGTGTCGTAAAAACACAGAAGAAACACTTCAAAAACACAGGGGATGATGATTCTTATTTGTGCTTATTCTTCGGAAAGATCTTTCCTGATTTGAATAATACCTCTCTGCTCGTCATCTTTTAAATGCCGTTTGATAGTTTCTGTTTCCACCCCATCAAGAATTGAAGGAAAGACTTTTTTAAGAAAGGCTGCCATTTGCAGCTGATTGCCAATCCTGAAATGGTTCCAGATATTCCAGCCGAAATGATACAGGTCAAGGCTGGTTAATTTTTTGACTTCTACCGATTGAATTTCACTGATCGGCTTCTTCTCGGCATAAGATGTTATATTTCGGGAAAGTAGGACTAAATCTTTATCGGAGGTATAGGGTGCAAAAGCGGTTTGTGTGTATTTAAGTGTGATTGCTTTCTTATTATTTTCCTGATCTGCGACCAGCTGTTTTTGCTCGGTCCTGATCTTATCGATCCTGGCCGAATCATTAGATTTTTCGATAGGCTCTTTTACTAGTTTCTCCTTTGGGAAAAACCATTGCTTAATAAGAGTGAACAGGTCTTTTATGAAAATTGAAAGCAAACCATAAACCAGGATTCCTAACAAAGTAACGGCGACAAAAACAATGTTCGCAGTAAACTCATCTGCTCCAACACTTATGGCAAACATTCTTGCAAGAATGCCCAATATGAGACACCCCAGTAAAACGGATAAATAAATTACGATATTTTCAAAATATTTGGAGTGCATCTCTTTTTATCAGCTGACTATAAATGGAACTAAAACTTCTGTAATTCCGTGGTTTTTATTGAATCTAATTAATGATATGTGTTTCTTACTATTGCAAGGTAACAAATGTAAATTGATTGTAATAAAAAGTGTCTGCTTTTTGAGTGTTGTTATTCAATCCTATAAATATTTTGGGAAATAAAGAATCTGAATTGATTTTATTTGAACAAATAAAACATTCCTCAAAAGAAACGAAAAAAGGAAAAAAAAGAAAAGAAAGCCGGAGTGTTGACGGCCGTGGATAAAATGCAGGATTGCCACGGATACCTGTAAACAAATTAGACTTACCTGCAATATTACTAATCCGGGGCATTCACCTTGATCTTGCATTTTTCCAAGCGTGGGCTTTGTGGGGAGGCCGGCTATCTTGGGTTTCTTTTTTGTTTTTCCACCTGTAAAAGCTTTAAAACCTGTAAAATCGTTATTTGTGGGCGGGCTAAAGAAAAGTGCAAGACTGCAGTGAAACGAAAGGATGGCTCTTTTACGTGTGGTGCCTGAAGGCGTTTTTCACTGTAACGGCGGAAAAAGCGACCGTTCTCCGTGAGTAAGCGAACGGGATCAGGGAGCGTTGGAGCCGGTCAGTGGAAATGGCTGCGGCACGGGAAGAAACAGATAATTTGTAATGCTAATTCATTTACTACAATTTTTCCAGTATTACTTCCGGTATCAGTAGCTGTCCCTCTTCCTGTCGCACTACCTGTATCAGATCTGATACAGGTAACTTTATTTTAATAGAGTTGGATAAGCACACCCAATCAAAATTAGCACCTATTTTTATCCAAACACCATTATTTACACCCATAATTATTGCATTGCACTTATTTTATTTATATATTGCACTTGAAATTATACAAAAATGAATAATAGCACCCATTTTTCTCAGATCGCACCTATTTTTCATGGGAAACAGTGTCCTGAAAAAGGCTATATAGTTGGCTACGCTGCAATCATCGAAAAATTAAGACTACCAATTCCAATTCCCTATCAAATTACTTTGGTATGTAACCAGAATAAAAACTACGAAACCGATAATTGGAGAGTACTTCCCAAATCATATCTACCTGAGGATAATTCTGAAATGACAGAAATTGAATCCTTGTACAAACAATTGGTTTTTGCACTGAAATATGAAGGTATCAACCTCCTGGTATATAGAAAGATTACTCAGCATTATTCAGCAGAACAATTAAAAAACCTGGTTAATATTGAACCAACCGGTCAATACAGCAGGAGAATATGGTTTTTAATCGAATGGATTACAGGGAAGCAGTTAGAGGGGAAAGAAGACCTTACCCGGAAAAGTTATGTTCCTTTGGTTGATGAAAAACTTCAATTTGCTGTATTGGGTGAAAAATCTACCCGACACTTAGTAATTAACAATCTACCCGGAACTCCGGAGTTTTGCCCACTAGTCAGAAAAACACCAAAACTTGAAAATTATATCCAAACCCAATTTTCTGAAAAAAACAGGCTATATTTAAACGATATACATAAAGATATCTTACAAAGAGCTTCTTCATTTCTATTACTGAAAGATTCCAAAGCATCATTTACAATTGAAGGAGAAAGTCCGAAGGCGAAACGTGCTGCCCGCTGGGGACAAGCCATAGGGCAAGCAGGCAGTAAAGATTTAAGTTTTGAAGAACTGGCCAGACTACAACAAATCGTTATTGAAAACGACCGCTTCGTTGAAATGGGTTTTCGAAAAAAGGGAGGTTTTGTTGGTGAACATGATAGAACCACAGGAGAGCCTATACCAGAGCATATTTCAGCAAGATGGCAAGATATTGAAACCTTAATGGCTGGTCTGATTACTACAAACAAACTATTAACAGAAGATGAATTTGATGCAGTTCTAGCTGCTTCGATGATAGCTTTTGGCTTTGTTTTTATTCATCCATTTGAAGACGGGAATGGCAGGATTCACCGGTACTTAATTCATCATACCCTGGCTAAGAAGAATTTCTCACAACAAGGTATAATATTTCCGGTTTCAGCTTCAATACTGGACCATATTGATGATTACCGAATAATACTGGAGAAATATTCTCATCCTCTTTTAGATTATATCGAATGGAGAGAAACTGAAGACCATAATATTGAGGTATTAAATGATACTATTGACTATTACCGTTACTTCGATATAACTCCTCAAGCGGAATTTCTTTACGATTGTGTAATCGATACCATTGAAAATATTATACCTTCGGAGGTATCCTATCTAGGACATTACGATGAGTTCAAACGTTTTGTAGATGATGAATTTGAAATGCCGGATAAAATGGTAGCATTATTGGTTCGATTTTTAGAACAGAACAATGGAGAACTTTCTAAACGCGCAAGAGAAAAAGAGTTTGAAGCTTTATCAGAAACCGAAGTTCATCAAATTGAAATGAGGTATAATGAAATATTCAAAACGTAATAATTAGTACCAAAATAAATGTAAAAACAACGCTGGTGAACAATTCGGTTAACACTCAAATTCGCCCTTCCATAAATAACTGATTTAGTGTCCAATACCCATATTATTCGACTCCCGCCAGCTCCACTATTTTACATACAATTTTTGATCAAAAAACAATAAAGCACTAACATGAAGAATGTTAGTGCTTTAGTAATACCTAAGTAAATAAACGAAAAATTAAAGCTTCGCTATTTCATTAATAAAAATTTGAAATACAATAAACTTCCGTTCTCTCCAAGCTACTTTATAAACGACGGTGTAACAGATAACATCAGGTAAGCCCAGTGCTGACCCACCGAACTATCGCCACCTTTCAGAATTTCCATCGAATCGCCTGCAAACATCGTTGAATATCCAAGCGTAATTGAGGTGAACGGATTTACGATCCATTTTCCGGAAAGGTCGAGCTCGGTGCCCAAATAATTGGATGCGTCAGGAGCAACTGCAGCTGCGGCTCCAAAATAATGCAAATGGGCATCAAACACAAACTGATCTTTCGTGTACTTGTATTTCAAATAAATATCGTTTAATCCCACCGAACCAATGTGACTGCCAACATAAAAATAATCCATAAAACCATTGAATTTATGGTTGGTTCCGTAAAGTGGCGTAAACGATTCATATTTTTCCGTTTCGTTGTAATCGGTTCCTGAAAGACGTTCATAGCCTGCAACAAAGTTTTTATATGCCGCTTCAAACAATAAGTTTAATGCACTTATTTTGGCCCCTGAAACGTGTTTCCCGGTTTGCACATAAAGGTTACCGGCCAGTTTCACCTCTTCAACAAGGGTGGTATATCTTCCGCCAATGGTCTGGCTGTATCGGTTTTTCTGTTCATCCGCTTGCATATACGGAACTCCATTGTTTAAAAGCATCAAACTCAATGCGCTGCTCTCCCAGCTCTTATTGAACCACAGAAACTGAAGGTCTTTGTAGGCATCGGGCCCATTGTAAATATTATCGGTGATATCGCTGTTTTCGTTATGCGCAATTCCCAGGTGGAGCTTAATATCGTCTTCGTATTTAAGAATAGCCATATCGTGCGAGCGTGCCTGCTGTGCCCAGCCCACATTTCCAAAAATGCGGTGGTCGTCGTAAACCACTTCCTGCCGGCCTGCTTTTAACGAAAACTGAGGAGTAAACAACACCTCGGCCCATGCCTCGTGAACCGAAAGTGCAAAGTCTTCGTTGCCCACCAATTGCAGCTGACTCCCCCACTGCCTCACATCTTGTAAAACCAGACTGGTAACAATGTGTTCGTTTTTAAACATGGCATTTAACCTTGTACGTTGCGAGGTAATCAGCGATGCTTTTTGGTCTTCAATGGCAAGCGACTTGTAGCCCCGGCTCAATTCGGTTCGCGGCCTGTATTCTCCCGATAGCGAAAACTGTGCTTTTGCAGCATAAGAAACGCACATAATTACTATTACCAATATGGTAATTCTGGAATTATTCATGATTTCCGGATTTAAGTTTTATTACTCCTGCAACTCTACAACAGCGTCGTAAGTTTTCTCACGTTCTTCGGCTTCCTTCATCCATTTGGGTACGATGGTTTTTAGGAAATCCTGTTTTTCTTCGTTCAATTTTTCCATATCCAGGCCAATAAACTCCTGGGCTTTAGCTTTGCTTGTAATATCAGGATATGGAATTGCGTGGTTATGCCCAAGGTCTGCGAGTAAACGTGCTAATTCAATTCGTGTTTCCTGGGCAATGGTAATACCTGTTGAAATTACGCGTCCTACTTCTACAGGCGAATGGAATGATCCTCCGTGACTGGCTGCGGCATAATCCCAGCGCCACTGCGCATGACGAATTCCCATCAAAATGTCCTGCATTTGTGTTTCGCCGGCACCTAAATCCCAGGCCTTTTTAGCTTCAACATGAGCACGAACCAGCAGCTCTTCCAACTTATCGCGGTTTTCAATAATCTTATCCTGGCGTTCGTAAACATTTGCCAGCAAAGTTCCGGCTTCTTCGCGGTGACAAACCTGGCACGAGTTGGCTATATTATTTAACGGCGATTGCATGTGGTGATCGGTAAATTTCTGCCCCCCTTCGCTTTTGTATGGCATGTGGCAATCGGCACACGACACTCCGCGTTGAGCATGAATTCCGGTTGAATGTATTTCATAGCCCGGATGTTGTGCTTTCAGCATTGGCGCTTTACTCAAGGCGTGTGTCCAGTCGCTGAATTCCAAATTGTCGTAGTATTCCTCCATGGCTTCAACACTAAAGCCGTTATCCCAGGGAAAAGTAAGGTATTGTGCGCCCTCCACTTTTTTCTTGTCGAAATAATATTCAACATGGCATTGAGCACATACCAAACTACGCATTTCCTGATGGCTGGCTTTTGTAACATCTTTACCCATGCGTTCAAAAGCTTCTACCAAAGCCGGACGTGTAATGGTAAGGTTCATCGTTTCGTTGTCGTGACAATCGGCACAACCGATCGGATTTACCACTTCGGCTCCCAGTTCGGCCCAGGCTCCGGTGTAGAATGCAGCCACACCCCTGTCGTTCATCAGCCGCGGAACATCCGGGCTTTTACAAGTCATACAGGTTGCAGGCATCGGCCCGTCAGTTGGCGTTTTTGGCGCTCCGGTGCGCAAGGTATTTTGAATATCGGTTATTGCATAATAATGGCCTCGTCCCTGATTGTAATCCTTCGAGAAGCCATAACCGGCCCACAGAACAACCAGTCTTGGATCAACTTCAAGCATGTCGATCATGGTATTACCGTTGTATTTACTCCGGTAGCTGGTGTCAGCCGTTCCGTAATACGATTGATACTCGCGGGGATAATTCTGTCCCCACACTTCGTTTCGTGGTTCGAACTTGCCAATTTCAGCTTTTGGAACATTAACGTAAGCAGCTTCCGTTCTTCTTTCAACAATTGAAGAGGCCAGCAGGCCAAGAAAGAAAACCACAACAACAGTTGCCAGAAAAAATATCCACGCCAACCAGGGGCGTTTCTCGGTTAGTTTTTGTTTTGTACTCATGATTCTGTTTTAGTTATTTTTTATGTATTGTTTTATCCAATTCGGTACAGGACTCGCGGGTAGTGGAACACGTGCATTAGGCACACTCGAAATGCTGTTAACCCGGCCGTGCGGAACTTCGCGATGGCATTCAACGCAACGCCGGTCTTCGCGATGTGCTTTGTGTGCTTTTACATTCCCAACCAGTTTGGGATCTTCCAACAATTTCTGATGACAGCGGATACAATTATTTTGCACCACTTCAGCACCTTCTTCATGTATATAAATTACCTGAGGCTCTTTCCTCAAGGTAAAAATTGTAGCGTGGCGCAAACCATCCTTTGCTTTAAAATAATATTTGTTAAATACGTTGTTATGCGGAACATGACAGTCGTTGCAGTGGGCAACCTCACGATGCGAGCTGTGTGTCCAGGTAGCGTATTGCGGCGCCATTATGTGGCAATTGGTACAGGTTTCAGGTCGGTCGCTGAGATATGAATGTGCTTTTGAAACATAAAGCAGAAACAAAACCAGACCCGCAAATATGCTTAAAATGAAAATTACCGGAAGCTGCCATTTTTTTGGCGGAAGTAGTTGTTTTAACATAGCAATTGGTTAATCGATCTTTTATGCAGTAAATTTCTTTAGAATCGTACATAAATTTTGTACCAAATGTTACATTTTTAACAAATTCAATAAAATAAGGGAAACCGGAAGCCAACCCGAAATACAGTTTTCAGCCAGATGGCTTCATTTTTCCCTCCAATCAACCTTAAAAACAAACTATTTTATTCCTGAAAATTTCAGCCACGCAGAAGGACGAGCAAAGCGTATTATGCAATCACACATAACCTGATGAGCCTTTCATTCACTCATTAAGCCTTTTTACACTTTGTCCTACAGAGAACAGATTTTTCAACTCCGGCGGCAGAGAAAATATGAAACAAGCATGTAAAATATTACATCAAAGAGGAATATTAAAATAGGTGCGAGTTCTATCCGTCAGCTGACGGACCGCTTGAAACAAACAATTTTAATAGTATAACAAGAAAAATGTACGTAGCAGCACGTACAAAAATATTTATCCGATCATTTGCGTGGGCGATTTGCCAAAATGTTTCCTGAAAACAGTGCTGAAATACCCCACACTGGCAAAACCACAAAGTTCGCTTACCTCCGTAATGTTATATTGTTTGGTACGCAACAACTCGAGCGAATGATTTAAACGAACCATCTTGATAAAATCAGTAGGCGACTGATCGGTGAGCGATTTTACTTTTTTGTACAGTAACGACGGACTAACATGCATAGCCGAAGCAAAATCTTTTTTAGAGAATTGCGCATTGGCCATATTTTCATGAATAACTTCTACCATTCGTTTCAGAAACTTATCGTTGAGTTCGTTCTCTACAATTACAGAATCATCGCCACCATTGATAATTTTTATGGCTTTCTCTCTGATGAGCTTCCGGTTACCAACCAACGAGCGAATTCGCTGCTGCAAAATAGAAACATCAAAAGGTTTGGTGAGATAATCATCAGCGCCTAATCCCAAACCTTTTAACTGCTCAGCTTTTCCGGCCAGTGCGGTTAACAATATTACCGGCAGATGCGATGTTTCGTAAGTCGATTTAATTTTCCGGCATAACTCAAAACCATCCATTTCCGGCATCATTATATCCGACACAACCAGGTCGGGCGTTTGTTTCTGTATCAGTTCCCAGGCCTGCACGCCATTTTTGGCCAGGTAAACCTGAAACTGCGGTTCCATTGCCGTTTTCAAAAACTCGCGCAAATACTCATTATCCTCCACAATAAGTACTTTCATTTTTAGTGCCTCAGGTTCTTCATCTTCATTCGGCACAACCGGACTAAACTCTTGTTTTGTTACCGGCACCTGCAAACCTTTTTGCTGAGTGTTCGCTCTTACAACCGGCTCTTCGTTGAGCGCTTTGGTTGGAATAAGCACCTGAAATGTTGATCCTTCGTTCAGCTGGCTGAAACAATTGATTCTTCCGCC
The DNA here is from genome assembly GCF_900111425.1 of Draconibacterium orientale. Lineage (NCBI taxonomy): Bacteria > Pseudomonadati > Bacteroidota > Bacteroidia > Marinilabiliales > Prolixibacteraceae > Draconibacterium > Draconibacterium orientale. The sequence goes on from NZ_FOHT01000001.1 coordinate 94,157, forward strand.
ATGCAAATTCACATAATTTTTCACCAGCAACAAGCCAATCCCTGAGCCAACAATTTTGGAGTTCACAACATTTTCGGCGCGGTAATATTCTTTAAAAAGCTGCCGCTGCGCTTTTTTGCTTATTCCAATTCCGAAATCCTGTACCTCCAGCACCCATCGGTGTTCCGTACAATTTAAACTTACATTTACATGGCTATCGGGATTCGAATATTTTATGGCATTCGAAATAAGGTTATCAACCACCTTATCAATCAGCGTTTCGTCGATAGCCGTAACAAACTTCGATAGATTTGATTTAAAATGAATCTCAATATTTTTACTTTGGCCATACGATTCAAACATCATAACACGGTTTTTAATGGCCTTCACCACATCAACCATTTGTAGCGAAATACGTTCTTTACCAATGTCTGATTTCTGAAAATCCATCAGCTGTGTTACCACATTTAACAGCCGCTGTGTTTGTTCGGTAGCCAAATGCAAATAATGGTGCCCTTTGGATGTTAGCACGGGCTCTTTGTTCAACTCTTCAACCGGCCCTTTTAACAGCGTTAACGAGGTACGGATATCGTGTGCCGTATTGGCAAAAAAGCGAATTTTCTCTTCGGAATGTACTTTTTTAAGGTTTTCGATATAATAAACCATTATGAAAACTACCAGGCCAAAAACAAATAAAATTATCAGTATCCGGAACCACCAGGTGGCCCAATACGGCGGAATTACATAAAGTTTTATATCGCGCTCGGCAAGAAGCTGGGTATTCGAACTATCGTACATTTTTATCCGCAACGTATAATTTCCGCTTGGAATATTGGAGTACGACAAAATTTTGTTGTTGGCGGGTTTTGTCCACTCGGCATCAAGATCTTCCATTTTCCACGAGAAACGGGCTCCCGGAGATGTTACCCCAATTGGCAACATTTCGAGGCTTATGGTATTTTGCGCATATTTTAACGATAGTTTTTCCAAATCGTTTAAAGGTTTCGTAAGCGACGGAGATTCGAGTTCGCGAATGGAACGCCCCGAAACGCTGAGTTCCTGCAAGAAAATACTTCCTCTGTTCTGAACGGGTTTAATTTCGTTCGGATCAAAAATTAATGCACCGTTGTTGGTTCCCATCATTAATCTTTCGCCACCAAGCACCTGAATGGCCCTCAGATTGTACGACACATTGCTTACTGCCGGCAAGGCGTTAAAGGTTAAAACCGACCGGTCGCTTGGCTTTAAACGACAAAGCCCTTGCTCGGTTCCAATCCAGAAATAACCGCTCATGTACTGAATACTCGACACAAAGTTCGATGGCAAACCATTATCTACAGTAAAATTCTCCTGTTCGCGGGTAATAAAATCGTATCGAATTACACCACTCCCCACAGTACAAAGCCAGGCCACATTATCTTTCAGAAAAATATCGTTTACAATGTATCCTTCCACAATGGTTTCGGTTCGCCCTGAATTTTTGTCGAACAGAATCAAACCGTTGGTGTTCCCAATCAACAATTTGTTTTCCTTATAATTCAGCAACTTGCCCACCGTTACATTCAACAACGACCTGTAAGTATCGGTTTTAATATCATAACAGATTAAATCTCCACGAACGCCACCAATCCAGAATTGGCCATTTTGATCGTCAATTATTTCGAATACATAATTATTACCAAACTTCCCGCCGGTTGTTTCAAGGCTCAGGTGTTTTAATTCTGCCCCCGTTTTGTTGTCAAGCAAATACACACCCGATGAATACGTGCCGGCCCAGATACGCCCCCGGCTATCTTCTTTTAGGGTTAAAAATACCTGTGCATCCTTTTCGTTATTGTAATAAAACGATTTCCATTGTCCGGTAGCGTTATTCCTGAAACTGATTCCGTTATTGGTGGCAAACCAATAATTTCCGTTACTGTCTTCCAGCACTGCGTTAACATCGTTATTTACAAGCGAGTTTTGGTTGTTTGCAATATGGTTAATTTGAGTAATAACCGGGTTGGCCATATCCATATAGGAAACTCCGCCGCTATAGGTACATACCCAAACACGTTTATTCGTGTCGCGGTAAATATCATAAACGCCATTGCCTTTTAACGAGCCCATGTTGTCGGCGTTCTCTTTCATAACGGCAAGAACATCGTGGCTGTTTTTATCCAACTCCCAAACACCCTGCCCGTCGATACCAATTAACACCGATGATGCTGTAAAATTCTCGATTGCCAATATTGGCTGACCGGGAATATTTTCGATTGGATAAAGTTTCGGTTCCGCTTTACTATCAAACACAAAAAGCCCGCTGCCCATAGTCCCTATCCACCAAAAATCCTGCTGTTCGTCGTGTACCAACGTTGAAATATTATACCCATCGTCTGTTGGAAATTTATAAAAGGGCTTGTAAACCAGTTCCTGAATATTGAATAGTCTCAACTCCTCCTGTTCAGCATAAATAATGTTTTCGTTATCATACCATGTCATTGCCAGAACATTATTTACCGCCGTGGTTGCCTTAAGCCCATTTTCTTCGCTAAAATGAAACAGCCCTGCTGTTGAGGAAATCCATAAACGTTTTCCCTGATCGACAAGCATTGCAGAAACACCCAAATAGGGATTTCGAAGCACCCGCGATAAATTAATCAACAATTCAAAACGATCTCTTATAGTATTGTATTTGAATATTTGTCCGGCATTGGTATAAACGTAAAGTTCATTCTGACTATAGGTTAACTCAGCAGTTACCACATTGGTGCTTTCATACGGAAGCTGATAAATTCTGATATCGTCCTGAGTATAGCGAATGATGCCCATTTTTGATGACACCCAGATAAAGCCATCATCGTCGCCACACACCGAATTGGTTTCGCGTAAGGAAATCCCGAATTTGTCGTTGAGGTTATAAAAATGAACATTGTTCTTGTTTTGTGCTATAGAAAAACCCGTAATCAGCAAGCTAAGCAGGCCTGATAGTATGTATCTTTTCATCCTCATTATTACCCTCCGAAATTATTGTAACCATTGCAATGATAGGAAAAAAGATACTTTCAAAAAAACAGTAATCTCATCGTTTGTTTATTTCTCCCTCAGGCTTTAGCCTGGCATCCGATACATCGATATAGCTTCAGGGCCTTTATTTGTAAGCCTTGCTGAGAACGGATTGCCGAAAGCTGAAAAACAGTAACCAACGTAAACAACTGATTTTAAACCTCCCTCAGGTACCAGAAGTTAGTTTCAAACGCGTTTTTTTACGCCCCCAGCTAACAGAAAACGGTTTCAAACGCGTTTCTTTGCTCCACCAGGTGACTGAAGAGGGTTTCAAACGGATTTTCGCACGCCGCCAGATAAACAGAGTAGATACAAAACGTATTTTTTCATGTGCTCAGCACATCGCTGGTAGTACAAAACACATTTTAACCGGGCATTGTCACATGGGCATCAAAAACATTTCATTTTATAGTGTCGTTATACAGAAAACTGGCAATTCTCATGTTGAAATTTGTTATTTAAGGAGCGGGCCGTTCTTTACTCTTGCATATTTCATGGCTAAAAACGTATGATAGCATTGTTTCTTCCTCAACAAAGAAGCCAGATTTTACACCATTAAAGAAATATGGTCGCCGGTGCAGGTGCAGCCGGTTGCCATTGTAAAAAGTTTAAAAGGCAGCGAAATTGGTGTTTGGGAGAAAGATTACAACAACACCATAACCGGCGAAAGCTTTGAAAATATGGTTTACCCGGAGTTTAAAGGCTACCATCGCAACTTATTCTGGGCAACACTGGAAACAACCGAAAGCCCGATAACCATTATCTCGGAAACGCCAAACCTGTATCTCCCACTGTTTAAACCGGCAAAACCACAACACGTGGCAGGCGGCACTTTTCCGGCATTTCCTGAAGGCGATATTTCGTTCTTATACGAGATTCCGGCCATTGGAACCAAGTTTTTCCAAACCGACAGATTGGGGCCAACTGCAAAAAAAGGCATGTTTTTCGAACGTTGGGGCGACGATAGTTACTCAATAAAACTGTGGTTCGATTTTAGAGCTGAGCAATAGTGTATCAATCAATAGAAAATGGCTGCGGGATAAATCTTGCAGCCATTTTTTTTTGCAATTCATTTTCACAAAAAAACTTCATGATTTATGGGAAGTAGCAACAATGTGCAAGTGGAGCCTGTCGGCAGCACTTCATAAAAATAGCCGGATTACCAGGCGCATAAAACGATTGTGCGTTAAACAGCTTTTTGAATGCGCCTTTGATTTATTTTCGCTCTGTCCCCGGTTTTCACCCGAGCTTAATCCTGTTTATCACTTCCTTTTATCACAAATCAGTATAAAAGTCGTATAGCCAAACAGGTCGAGCATTATTTGGCGTATTTGAAACCCGCAGAAAAACAGTTAGCAGACTTATTGAACAAATTATTGTTACCATAGAGCACGGACAAAAGATTAAATTGCGAACGCATTGACACCATTTATATACCTGTCGTTATTTTAACCAGACAACCGTGATACGATTTGCACAAACACATTCAAAATATTTGTATTACATGTTATATGGCACATTAAACAAGTCGTAAACTCCGGGCTAAAAATAAAACACTACCACTCGACACTTCATAAAAACAGGCATTTCAACAAAATACAAAGCAATTTCAACACACAATGACACCATTAAGGAACCAATTAAATCTTTTTGCAAACTAATGCGACATTGTGATTTTTTGCATTTTTGTAATACATATTACAAAAATACCTTATATTTGAACACCTTCTTTTAAGAAGAACAGAAGAAAGTTAGCAAACCTGATGACCTAAAAAACGATTAATGAAAACAGCAAAACGGTATCTGGCTCTTGATGTTCTGCGCGGTTTAACGATAGTAGCAATGATTACTGTTAACAATCCCGGCAGTTGGTCACATATCTATCAACCACTTAAACACTCGGTATGGAACGGGTGTTCACCTACCGACCTCGTTTTTCCTTTTTTCCTGTTTATTGTGGGAGTTTCCATGTACTTTTCATTTTCAAAATATGGAAATACCTTAAATAAGGAATCGTTTAAACGGCTGGCAAAACGAACCATTTTAATTTTTGCTATCGGCCTGTTTCTTAATTCATTTCCACAATGGGCCAGAGATTTTTCAAAACTGCGCATCCTTGGCGTCCTTCAGCGAATAGCAATTGTTTACGGAATAACATCCTTAATCGTGCTCTCGGCCAGAAAATCGTGGTTACCGTATATTTCTGCAACCATACTTTTATTGTATTGGGGCATCCTCTACTACTTTGGCAACGAAGCTCCCTTTAGTTTGGAAGGCAATGCAACGCTACTTTTCGACCGGGCAATTCTTGGCGAAAACCATATGTATCATGGCTTTGGCATTCCGTTCGATCCCGAGGGGCTGTTGAGTACCATTCCGGCAATTGTTACTGCATTGTTGGGTCATATGGCTGGTGCGCTTATTCACAAATCGGAAGAAACAAAAATAATAAAGCAGCTTTTTGTTGCAGGCCTGACAGGTATTGCGGCCGGATTAATCTGGGGATTGATTTTCCCTATCAACAAACCGCTATGGACAAGCTCATACGTGTTGTATGCTGCAGGCTGGGCTTCTGTTGTTTTGGCAGGACTCATTTGGATTATCGATATAAAATCCTACAAAAAATGGACATCCTTTTTTGTGGCTTTCGGAATGAATCCCCTATTCATATTTGCACTTTCCGGATTATGGGCCAATACCCTTTCGCGTATCATTAAATTCACGAACAACGAAGGTCAATTAACCAGCGGAAACAGCTGGCTTTATCACCAGGTTTTTGTACCACTGGCAGGACCACTAAACGGCTCGCTGCTTTTTGCGTTGGCACATGTTGCCTTCTTCTGGATAATTGCCCGAATACTTTACCAAAAAAAGATATTCATTAAAGTTTAAACCCTAACAATTCAATCCTTTAACAGCATTCAGAAATGATCTGGAACATGAAACAAACGGCCTTACTACTACTTCTGTTTTTTGTAATCGGAGCAACTGCCATGGCACAAACACAGCCTGCTGAAACCGACAAAAATCACTGGGTAGATTCTGTATTTCAATCGCTGACGGCCGAGCAGCGCATAGCACAATTGGTATGGATTAATACAGCAGCCGATAAGAACATTGCCAGCCAGCTAAAAGTAGCCGGGCTGATAAAAAAATACAACCTGGGAGGCGTGATTTTCTTTACCGGCGATCCGGTAAAACAGGCAGAACTTACCAATTTCTATCAGGCATCGGCACAAACGCCGCTTTTTGTTGCTATGGACGCCGAATGGGGAGCCGCAATGCGACTTCCCGGAGTAATGCCCTTCCCTTACAATATGATGATGGGGGCCTCGCACAGTCCGGAATTAATAAAACAGGCCACCACCCAAATGGCCAAACAAATGAAACGTTTGGGCGTACAGGTTAGCCTCGGTCCGGTTGTCGATATAAATACCCAACCACTAAACCCAATTATCGGGATGCGTTCGTTTGGCGAATCGCCCAAACAAGTTACAGCATGTGGTATTGCTTATATGCAGGGCTTGCAGGAAAATAATATTCTGGCCATTGCCAAACATTTCCCCGGACATGGCGACACACAAACCGATTCGCACCTTACCCTTCCGCTGGTTCCTTACACGCGCGAGCGACTGGATTCAGTTGAGCTCTATCCGTTTAAAGAACTGGCCAAAAACGGCGTTGCCGGTGTAATGAGCGCCCACTTAAATGTTCCTCAACTGGACAGCATAAAAGGCATTCCATCCAGCCTGTCAACGAAAATACTCAACGGAATTCTTCGCGATGAATGGAATTACCAGGGGCTGGTAATTACCGATGCCATGAATATGGCCGGTGCCAAAAGTTATGGTGAACCCGGCGAAATTGAAGCGTTGGCGCTAAAAGCCGGTAACGATGTGGTGGAATTTCCGAAAGATGTAGAACAAACAATTGCCGGAATAAAAAAGGCGATTGAGTCGGGCCTGTTAACACAAGACGAAATAGATTTTAAATGCCGGAAAGTACTGGCTGCAAAATACGATGCTGGTTTAAATAAACTGGCTCCTGTTTCGCGTATCAACCTGATGGAAGACTTAAACAGTGCTGAAGCCGAACTGGTAAAAAGGAAATTAATTGAGGCCTCGTTAACGCTTCTGGAAAACCAAAACGATATCATTCCGCTAAAACGCCTCGACACTTTAAAAATCGCCTGCCTTACTGTTGGAGAGTCAACAGTAACTCCTTTCCAGGAGATGCTTTCGAAGTACACAAAAACCGATAACTTTTTCCTTCCTGAACAGTTTTCGGAAAAGGAATTAATTGCGGTTAAAGCAAAACTTCAGGATTACAACCTGGTAATTGCCGGCCTGCATTTGTACGAAAGCAAAACGAGGCGATCGATGCAGGTAGGCAGCCTGCAAAAGGCAAAGCCCGAAAGGCCTTACGGGTTAAGCAACGAAACCGAAAATTTATTGGACTATTTATCGAATAATAAAAAGTCGATCGTTGTATTCTTTTCCAGTCCGTATGCAATAACCGAAGTTCGCGACTTTACTCCACCGGCCGGTCTGATTATGGCTTATCAAAAAGACTCGCTGGTACAGGAGTTAGCTGCTCAGCAAATTTTTGGCGGCATTGGTGCCTTGGGTAAACTTCCGGTTACGCTTGGCAACTACTACAAAATGGGCAACGGGCTAAACATCAGCAAGCCGGTTCGTTTGAAATACACCATTCCTGAAGAAGTTGGAATGAACAGCACACGTTTGAATCACCGTATCGATTCACTTGTTAGCGATGCCATTGCCAAACGGGCAACACCGGGCTGTAGCGTTTTAGCGACAAAAGATGGGAAAATAGTATTCCGGAAAACCTATGGTTATCATACTTACGAAGAACGAATTCCGGTTTCGGAAAACGATTTGTACGATCTGGCTTCGGTTACAAAAGTATCGGGAGCACTGGCAGCAGTGCTTAAACTCAGCGACGAAGGAAAAATCAATATCAACGATAAATTCTCAGCTTACTGGCCCGATTGGAAAAAACGTTTATTTCATTCGTCGGACAAAGAAGATTTGGGCTGGCGCGAAATTCTGGCACATCAGGCCGGGCTGATTCCCTACATCAATTACTGGTCGGAAACAACAAAAAACGGGCAGCTAAAAAACCGCTGGTATTCCGTTCAAAAAACACACGATTATCAGTTGGAAGTGGCTCCAAACCTGTTTCTAAAAAACGATTTCACAAAAAAGATCTACAAGGATATACGAAAATCGGAGTTGAATCCTCCGGGCAAATATGTCTATAGCGGCTTATCATTTCTGCTTATCCCTGAAATCACCGAAAACCTGTCGGGGCAAGCTTACACCGATTTTTTAGATGCCAATTATTACCACTCGCTCGGAGCATACAATATTACCTACAACCCGCTAAATAAATTTCCGAAAAGCCGCATCGTCCCTACAGAATACGATTCGTACTACCGCAAACAGCAGGTTCAGGGCACGGTACACGACGAAGCTGCTGCCGTTTTTGGCGGTGTGGCAGGTAATGCCGGTCTTTTTGCCAATGCCAACGACCTGGCAAAACTAATTCAAATGTATCTGCAAATGGGCACTTACGGCGGAGAGCAGTATGTAAGCCAATCGACCATGAAAGAATTTACGCGTGTTCAGTTTCCGGAAAATAACAACCGCCGGGGATTGGGCTTTGACAAACCGCTGCTGAACAACAACGAACTTAGCCCGGAACAGAGTTATCCATGTCCGGGAGCGAGCCCCGAAAGTTTCGGGCATTCCGGATTTACCGGAACATTTGTTTGGGCCGACCCTACTTATAACCTGGTTTACATCTTCCTGAGCAACCGTGTTTACCCAACGCGAGAGGGAAACATGCTTGGTAAACTAAATGTTAGAACCAACATTTTACAGGCATTTTACGATGAAATGGAAAGTAAGTGATAAAAAATCATATCCATGATATTATTTGATCACGCAAAGACTAATTTACTTATTTACATAATCTTGAGTTACACGTAATGAATTTGAACATTATGAAAACAAACATTAATTTAATTTAAATCCTTATCTATCATGAAGAAAGGCTTATTACTAATTCTATTTCTGTGCATGGGCATTATGGTTTTTGCGCAGAAACGTCAGATTTCCGGTGTAATACGGGAAGAGTCGACAAATGAACCGCTACCTGGTGTGTCGATCCTTGAAAAAGGAACCACCAATGGTGTTGTTACAAACATTGACGGACAGTACCAACTTACCGTGAGTGCTAACGCCACCATAAAAGTTAGTTTTATTGGTATGGAATCGCAGGAAGTTGTTGTTGGTGACGCAACTACCTACAATTTCGCGCTAAAACCTTCGTCGGAAGAACTGGACGAGGTTGTTGTTGTGGGTTACGGAATCCAGAAAAAAACCAACTTAACCGGTGCCGTTGCATCGGTGGATACCAAAGAACTGGAAGCAAGACCAATTCCCGACGTAGGTCGTGGTTTACAAGGCCTTACTCCGGGTTTGAACGTTGTTGTTCCGAGTGGAGAAGTTGGCTCCGACCCAATTCTGAAAATTCGTGGTCAGCTGGCATCTTTCGAAGGAGGTACTGCTCCTCTTATTTTGCTCGACAACGTTGAAATTCCTTCTATCCAGCTGGTTAATCCTGACGATATTGCTTCTATCTCCGTACTGAAAGATGCTGCGTCAGCATCGATTTACGGAGCAAAAGGAGCTTTTGGTGTAATTCTTATTACCACTAAAAAAGGAGCTTCAACCGAAAGCGTAAATATCTCTTACTCTGCTAACCTTTCGTTCCAAAACATCTCGAAAAAAATTGAAATGGGTGGAGTTGAAGCCTTGGAGTATTCAATTTTGGCCGCCGAAAGAGTTGGTGCAACTGCTACCGGTGCTTTCTGGAAGGTTACCCGCGACAGCTACGAAAAAGCAGTGCAGTGGGAACAACAATATGGCGATGTTGTAAAACCAAACGACCCAATGCTTTACGGACGCGACTGGTATGTTGATGCCAACGGATATAAATTGGGTTTGCGTACTTATGACCCTTACGATTATATGATCGAAGAATGGACACCAAGTCAGCAACATAACCTTTCGGTTAACGGAAAAACCGGCAATACCGACTTTAATATTGGCTTTGGTTACCTCGACCAAAATGGTATGATGAAAACCGCCAAAGAAGATGACTTTAAACGATACAACGGTTCGATAAAAGTTGGAACGCAAGTGAACAGCTGGTTGAAAGTTCACGGAGGATCGATTTTCTCGAAACGCGTAAAAAGATATCCTTTTGCAACAGCATCTACGACTGCCGACCCGTGGTTGTACCTTTACCGCTGGAGCCCGATTTATCCGTTAACAACAGAAGAGGGAGACCCGATCAGGAGCCCCGTTTCAGAAGTTGCACAGGCTAACACAGCATTTCAGGAAACCAACTACACCAGTATGAACGGTGGTTTTGTTATTACTCCGGTTGACGACTGGAATATTAACTTCGATTATACTTATGCCAACCAGGAATACATTAACAAAAACCCCGGAACACGTTACACTGCACGTAACAGCTGGAGTTCGGCATTGCCAAAATACGACGAAAGCGGCAGCCGTATCTATGTAAACAATGCGGGTGAGCAAGTGGCTTCAACGGCCAATGGTGCTATGGAAGCTTACGAACTGAACCTGCTAACCTACACCGGAGTTGGTGCCAACCCCGACCGTGTTTATCGTATTGCTCAAAACAAAAAGTGGTCAACAATTAACCTGAATACCACTTACGCTCTTACGTTAGACGAAATTCACAAGTTCAATTTTATGGCCGGTATGAACCGGGTAGCTTACGACGTTGCTTCAAACTGGTCGCAAAAAACGGCACTGATTGACTATAACAATCCTCAGTTCGATTTGGCTACCGGTACTCAAACTGCTGGCGGAAGCGAAGCCTGGGAATCACAACTTGGATTTTTTGGCCGTATCAACTACAGTCTGAAAGACAAGTACCTTTTGGAAGCCAACCTGCGTTACGATGGTACTTCTAAATTCCCGTCCGATCTTCAGTGGCGTTGGTTCCCTTCGTTCTCTGCCGGATGGCGTGTTAGCGAAGAAGATTGGATGCAAGCTTTGCAACCCGTGCTTAGCTCGCTAAAACTGCGCGGATCGTGGGGTACAATTGGCGACCAAACCGTAAGAAATTCATTATATATCCCAACCATGTCAGGTGGATACAACAACTGGATTATTGGCGGTTCAAAACTTTATGATTTCGGCACTCCTGCTTCGGTAGCAGCTGCCATTACCTGGCAAGATATTACTACACTCGACTTAGGTTTCGACGCACGTTTTATCGATAACAAACTGGGACTTTCATTTGACTGGTACCAGCGTGATACCGAAAACATGATTGTTCCTCAGGAAGGTCTTCCAACCACTTATGGAACATCGGCACCAAAAGGCAACTTTGGTTCGTTGCGTACCAACGGATTTGAATTGCAGTTAGACTACAACCACCGTTTCCGCAATGGTTTAGGGTTAAATATTGTGGCAACAGTAGCCGATGCAAAAACAAAGATTACCAAATACGGATCGACACAAGTTGTTGACAGCTGGTATGTAGGAAAAACTTATGGCGAAATTTGGGGGTATGAAACAGATCGGTTGTACCAGGCCGACGACTTTGTATACAGTGATGGCGAATTGGTAACCGTAACATCATCTGACGACAGAAACGTTTATCAGCTTTCTGATCCAGATGCAGCAACACAAGGCTACCTGCAATCGGGTAACTTTATGTTTGGCCCCGGCGATGTTAAATACAAAGACCTGAATGGCGACGGAGTTATTAACGATGGCAGCCGTTTGTTGGACGACCATGGCGATTTGAAAAAAATCGGTAACAGTACTCCTCGCTACGAATACAGTTTCAGAATCAATACCGACTATAAAGGTTTCGACTTATCTGTGTTCCTTCAAGGTGTAGGAAAACGCGATGTTTGGGGTAACGGATTTTTTGCTATTCCCGGATTTAACGCTTCCGACGGTGCAATGCCAGAAGCAATGGCCACTGATTTCTGGAGAGAAGACCGCACTGACGCTTTCTATCCTCGCCCATACAACATGGCCAATGGTAATAACGGATTAAATTTGGCCAGACAATCACGCTATTTGCTCGACATGTCGTACCTGAGAATTAAAAACATCACTTTTGGTTATACATTACCGGCTCAGCTTGTTGAAAAAGCCAGCCTAAGCAGCCTGCGTGTTTATGTATCACTCGAAAACTTCTTCACTTTCGATAATTTGCGCGACCTGCCAATCGATCCGGAAGAAATTTCAGGTTACTCAATGTGGAACAGCAGCAACTACAACTTAAGTCGTACAGGTATTGGAACACCAACCTTTAAAAGTGCGTCAATTGGTCTTCAGTTAAATTTCTAAAATCGACACAATCATGAAAAAATATAGTTTAATATTAATAACACTGGTCTTACTGGCATTTACCAGCTGCGACGATTTTCTTGACAGACCTTCGCTTACCGAAATGAACGACGAGACCTACTGGACCTCGGAAAACAACCTTCGTTTGTTTGCCAACGGTTTTTACGAAAATTACTTTGTTGGATATAACTCGTCGTGGAGTTCGTCGTACACCCCACTTCGTAGTTACTATTTCTCCGATGATTTTACTTCTCGTGGAAAACAGGGTGGTTTTGAAACACAAGCTCCATCGTCGAGAGCCAGTACAAGCTCTACGCCAAGCATGATGACAACTTATGCCGGACCAAGCTGGAACTTTTCGTGGGTAAGAAAATCGAACCTGTTTTTAGATAGAATTGAAAATATGGAAGCCGGAATTCTTACCGAAGAAGCACAAAATCACTGGACTGCAGTTGCCCGTTTTTTCAGAGGTTACGAGTACAGCCGACTTGTAAGTGTGTTTGGTGATGTTCCTTACTACGGAAGCGTTGTTGCAGACACTGAACTGGATGTTTTGTATAAAGATCGCGACGACCGTACCGAGGTAATGGACAAGGTGTACGAAGACTTTGAGTATGTTTTGGCCAACATGAGATTATCGGACGGCGATGCACAGTACCTTAACCGCTATACTGCTGCCGGATTTATTTCGCGCTTTATGTTGTTTGAAGGAACCTGGCAAAAATACCATCTGAATAACACGGAAAAAGCAAGCAAATATTTACAAATGGCTGTTGATGCAGCGGCTATCGTGATGGAATCGGGTAAATACTCTTTTACCAGTGATTTCCGTTCGCTTTTCGGTTCTCAGGATTTGGCAGGAAATGCCGAAGTTATTATGTACCGTCACTACGATGCTGCATTGAATGTAACACACCATGTTGCTTCTTATTCCAACTTAACAGAAGGACAAGCTACTGCACCTAACCTTTCATTGGCAAAAGCATTTATTTGTACCGATGCAAAACCCTACCAACTTTCGTCGGTTGAAAATGCCGACAAACTGGATATTCAAAACATGGCTGCCACCCGCGACCCACGTTTTGAAGCCACTTTCTGGGATGCACCAATGAAAGAATCAGCTACCTTGTTGTATGCCGATAAATTTATCGACAGAGTTGGTCCAACTTACTATGGTTCTGGTTATCCTTCAATCTACGGTTCAAACACCAATACCAACGATGCTCCGGTAATGCGTTTGGCTGAGGTGGTATTGAACTGGGTTGAAGCAAAAGCCGAACTGGCAACTATGGGCGGCGCAGCGGTTACTCAGGCCGACATTGATGCTTCTATAAATGCCATTCGCCAGCGCCCGTTGGATGACGTAGCGATTGAAAAAGGTATTACACAAACAGCTCCGCTGTTGCTAAATGCATTGCCTGACGATCCTGCCCGCGATTCAGATGTACCTGCCTTAATTTGGGAAATCCGACGCGAACGCCGTATGGAATTTGTTTACGAACACTCTCGTCTGCTCGACATCAAACGCTGGAATAAAATCGACTACATGCGGGCTTCTGAAAATCCGGATATCATGCGTGGATTATGGATTGATTTCCAGGCAGAATTCCCTGAATGGCTGGTTGAAGAAAAAGAAGGCGTGTTAAGAGTGGAAAATGAAAACGGAACAATTGTTACCTACGATGGTACAAACGCCGCTGAAATGGTGGGCTATTTTGTTCCTGAAAGTATTGCCGAACGCGACGAATTTACCGACCGTGTATATCTTGCTCCGGTAGGAAATGCACAAATCAGTGAATACGCTGACAAAGGCTACACTTTGACTCAAACACCAGGATGGAACTAAAAATATAGCCTGGAATTAATAACCTGAGTTCAATTTTAAAATATTTCACAGAAAGTCATAATTGCGTCAGATTTGCATTTAAAATTCTGAAGGAATAACGAGTTATTTCAAAGAATTTTAAATGTGAAGATGGCGTGAGAAGGACTTTCCTTTCAGGCTTTGCTCTTTTTGCCATAAACTTCCCCCAATTTTCTTGTATTATCCCGATAGTACTGCGAAAACCGGTGAAAGTTTCTGACTAAAAATAGCTAAAGCTGTGAGTTATTTTAAAGCAGAACTCAGGTTAATACCTTAGAGGCTGCCTTACTTGTTATCGCAGCCTCTTTTTTTTAAATCAATTAAATAATCAGGAATGAAACAGGTTACAATATCAGTCATAATTCTTCTGTCATACATTCTTTTCTCTGGTTGCAAAACTACAACTAAAACTCCGCCACAACAGGTAATTGTTGGAGCCGAACTCACAGATTCGTATCTCCCCTTTCTCGAAAACAAAAATGTTGGGTTGGTTGTCAATCAAACTTCGGTTATCGATTCTGTTCACCTTATCGATTATCTCTTTAATAAAGGTGTTTCCATAAAAGGAATTTATGCGCCTGAACACGGCTATAAAGGCAATGTAGAACGCGGTGAGCACGTTGACGGGACAACTGATCCTGACACCGGAATTCCGGTGCATTCGTTGTATGGACAATACCGTAAACCCACGCCGGAAATGCTGGAAGGCATCAACGTAATGATTTTTGATATGCAGGATGTTGGCGTTCGCTTCTTTACTTATATCAACACAATGACCAGAGTAATGGAAGCGTCGGCCGAAAATGGTATAAAAGTTATCGTTCTCGATCGACCTAATCCTCTTGGATATTACGTTGATGGCCCAGTGTTAAAACCGGGTTTCGAAAGCGGTGTAGGCTTATTTCCAATTCCGGTTATTCACGGAATGACTGTTGGCGAATATGCCCAAATGGTGAATAGCGAAGGCTGGCTGAAAGATGGTATTCAGTGTGATTTGGAAGTGGTTAAAATGAAAAATTACACCCACGAAACCAAATACCAGCTTCCGGTACTTCCCTCGCCCAACCTGGCCGATATGAAATCGATTTACCTCTACCCTTCCATCTGTTTGTTTGAAGGCGCCGATGTAAACGAAGGACGAGGAACTGATAAACCTTTTCAGGTATTTGGAGCGCCCTATTACACTCCAAAAGATGTTTCATACGTACCGAAATCGATACCGGTGTTGGCACTGCATCCGAAGTTTGAAGGCGAAACCTGCTACGGTTACGACCTTTCGGAAACGCCATTGGCCGAACTTCAAAATATTAAACAGCTGGAAATAAAATACGTCATCGATTTTTACAATAAATCGGATGACAAGGAGAATTTTTTCACGCCATTTTTCGATAAGCTGGCTGGCACAGACCAATTACGGGAACAAATTATTGCCGGACTTAGCGAAGATGAAATTCGCAAGTCGTGGCAAGCGGATCTCGACAACTTCAAACAAATGCGTAAAAAATACTTATTGTATTAAAAGATGAAAAACAATTTTATGATGAAGAAAACACTCTTTCTGGCAAGTTTATTTCTTTTTTTAGTGCCTTTTGCACGTGCTCAACAAGTATGTTTTGCCCATATTACCGACACCCATGTTGGCGGAAGTACAGGAGCAGAAGACTTGGTGCGAACAGTGAAAGATATTAACAGCCAGGCCAACATCAACTTTGTCATTCTGTCGGGCGATGTTACCGAATTTGGCTCCGACGAAGAACTAAGGGAAGCAAAATCAATCCTGTCAGAATTAAATAAACCCTGGTATGTTGTTCCCGGCAATCACGATTCAAAATGGTCGGAAAGCGGCAATAACAGTTTTGTTCGTGTTTTCGGGTGCGAGGAATTTTCGTTCGAAGCCGGTGGTTACCTGTTTATAGGAACGGCCAGTGGCCCCAATATGCGAATGGCTCCCGGACTGGTTCCACACGAGCAGATCGTTTATCTCGATTCGGTTTTGCACAATATGAAAGATCCTGAACAGCCCATTATTTTTGTTAATCATTATCCGCTCGACAATTCACTGTCGAACTGGTACAAGATCATCGACCTGTTAAAAACACGCAATATCCAGGCGGATTTGCTGGGCCACGGGCACCGCAACATATTGTTCGATTTTGAAGGTATTCCGGGTGTAATGGGACGATCGAACCTGAGAGCAAAAGAGGAAATTGGCGGGTACAATATTGTTACCATCAAGCAAGATACAATGTACTATGCCGAGCGCACTACCGGGGTAAAAACACACGAAGAATGGTGCAAAATACCACTGCAAAATCACCATTTTACTGAAAAAGAAAACGACTACCCGCGCCCCGATTATTCGGTAAACCAGAATTATCCAGAAATTACAAAGGTTTGGGAGGTGCAGGATGTTAGCGATATAGGAACAGGATTAGCCAGCAAAAACGGGATTACCGTTTACGGAAATGCTGCCGGAGCCATTGTTGCACTTAATGAGAACACAGGTGAATACATTTGGCAATTTCAAACAAACGGGAAAATCTATTCAACGCCAGCCATCGCAAAAAACAAGGTAGTTTGTGCTTCAACCGATAATAATATCTACTGCCTGAACCTGAAAACCGGCGAGAAAGAATGGAGTTTCTCTACCGATAAATCCATTGTGGCCTCTCCTGGAATTTATAAAAATTCGGTTTACATCGGGTCGTCTGAAGGGATTTTTCGTTCCATCAATTTAAATTCGGGCCAGCTGAACTGGGCCTTCAGCGATGTGAAAAACTTTGTGGAAAGTAAACCACTGGTTTACCAGGGCACAGTTTATTTTGGCTCGTGGGGAAATACTTTTTATGCCCTCAACGCCAAAACCGGCAAGCTGGAGTGGAAACGCGAGAAATACAGCAACCGCATGTTATCGCCGGCAGCAGTTTGGCCGGTAGCTGCCAACGGTAAAATATTTATTGTTGCACCTGATCGGTACATGACAGCGCTTGATGCTAAAACCGGAGAAGAAATCTGGCATTCGAAAGAATACTCCTGCCGCGAATCAATTGGCATTTCGAACGATGGCGAACTGGTTTACATTAAAAACATGACCGAAGGAAATGTTGACGCTTTTTATACTTCTGCCGACGAACAAAAGCTGGCATGGGAATGTAAGGCAGAGCTGGGGTACGAAATTGCTCCTTCGCCGATTACCGAAAGCGGAAACCTGATCTTTGTGCCAACAACCGAAGGAATTGTATGCGCCATTAACAAAACATCGCACCAGGTGGCCTGGAGGTACAAATTATCAAATGCGCTGGTAAACCATATTCTGCCGGTTAACAATGACCGTATCATCGTTTCATTACTCGATGGCAAAGTTGTGTGTTTACAATATTGACAGCATTTTTTTCAAAAGAGCTACAAAATAATCCAACAAAAACGGCCGCGTAATGTGGTCGTTTTTTATTGGTAACAGATTTATTTTGTTGAAAGAATCCGTGGAGGATGATTTTGTACATAACAGATCTTTAGCAAGTTCCGCGATTGGAATTTTGCCAAAATCAGATCAAATCCCTATAGCAATCCCTTCTCCGCCAATACCTTTTCTATGGTCGCATGTTTTTTCCAAAACCGATCGTTTATTTTCTGAATCGTTTTCCGGTACTCCGGGTTAGCTTCCAGCGGTTTCAAAATCGGATCCATATCCTGAAAAAGTAAAATCCAGTACTGGTAATTATCCTGAGTTGAAAAAATCTTGAGTTGCTCTACAGCTTTTTCGTATTCTCCTTTATAGGCATACATTACGGCCATGCTGGCACTTTTATAAATCGATTGATCTTTCTCGCAATACTCCACATAATTATCAAAAAAATTAGCGGCCTGCTCCTTCAAACCCATCTTTTCATAAACCCGGGCAATTTTCACATCCTCCTGCGGATAAATATCCAGTCCGCCTTTATCGCGGGCAGCAACAAATTTTTCGAAATAATAAAAGGCGCTGTCATAATCCTCCTGGTAATAATAAACTTTTGCCACTTCCTGCAAAAGATCCAGACGGGTAGTGTCCTTGCGCCACTCCTGAAGCAACAGTCTTTTGGTCCGCTCACCATCGCCATCTTGTGCATACAAAATATAAGCTTTCATCAGCGGCGCATAATAATTTTCAGGATTAAAATCGAGCGATTTTTCGATATAAGTCGCTGCCTCATCAACAAAACCATTCTGAACAAGCGCATTACTCAGTGCCAGATAAATGTAACTTTTACCAATAGAATCGTTGGCTGCAACATCCAACTGAATACCTTTTAGTGCATACTCCAGGTATTTTGCGGTATTCGGAATTACGCGCGCATACAAATCGGCCAGCATTTGTACCACCGCCAGGGAGTTGGGATTGTACTCCAGCGCTTTTTCAAGGTGTGGCAAAGCCAGGTTGTACTCCTCAATTTGCATGTAGTAAAGGGCTTTGGCAATCAGGCTTTCAGCCGAACGAGAATCGTAAAGCAATGCCTTATCAGCAAAATTGTTGATTTGCTCCGTATATTGTTTTTCTTTCTGATTAACATCGAGAAAATAATACGAAATAGCCACGTTGGCATAAGCCAGCGCAAACTGATCGTCCTCTTCTATCGCTTTCTCAAACAAGGAAATTGCTTTCTCCAGGTTCTCCGGTGTGCGATTATAATACAAGTTAAGTGCCTGCAAATAATAGTCGTAAGCCTCTAAATTCTCCGTAGGGATTTTCTCAATTTGTTGTAATTCGGCAGGCGTAACAACGGCTTTAATGGCCTGTGCTATTTTTCGGGCTACTTCATTCTGAAGCGCAAATACATCATCTACTTCACGGCTGTATTGTTCTCCCCATATTGGTCGGTCGGTAGCGGCTTCAACCAACTGAATATTGAGTAAAACCTGGTTGCCAAAACGCTGTCCACTTCCCTCCACCAGGTAATTCACATTCAACTCTTCAGCAATTTCCGGAATACTTTTTTCTGTACCGCGATACCTGGCCACCGAAGTTCGGCTAACAACGCGCAGGTCGCCAATTTTCTGCAGGTTGTTTAAAGTCGATTCCATGAGCCCGTTCACAAAATACAGGTTCAGCGAATCGCTGCTTTCGTTTACAAAAGGTAACACGGCAATCGATTTCTCCAACTCAACACGAGATTCGCTTTTTCTACTGAAAAATAAAACGAACCCAACAATTACAACCACAGCCATCGCCCCAATCGCATACCATTTGTAATTTTCGGGAACACTTTCCTGAGCATTTCCGTTTTCTTCAGGTACAGCTCCTTTTCGCACCTCACCGGGCGAATAACCGTATTGTTCGCGAAAACATTTAATGAAATAAGAAGTGTTTCCAAAACCAACCTCGTAGGAAATTTCAGCTACTGTTAGCGAGGTTTGCTTCAACATCTCCATACCTTTTGTAACGCGAACCTGCCGAATAAACTGACTCGCCGAAAGCTGTGTATGGGTTTTAATTTTTCGGAGTAAACTGGAACGGCTCATATTCATAAGATCGGCCAACTCGGAAACGCCAAATTGCTCATTGGCGATATTCTCCAGAATAATCGCTTCCACTTGTTCGATAAAATCTGCTCCCAAAATTGATGTGTTCGACATGCTGTTTCTTATTAACCCGAAAGTAGAAAAATTTATGAAAATGCAGATGAAAAAACGCCGTTTGCTTCAAATTTTGCATTTCTGCATCATAATTTTCATGCCCGATTCAAACGTAACACTTATCGCCGCATATGGTTTAAATCAGTCGTTTACGAAACCCTCATCTTTGTACAAACAATTTTCAAAATCAAAAACATTAAAATTTTAAAAAATGAAAACACTAAAAAGAAATTCAGTTAAAGCAGTAGTAAATTTTTCACTTATTCTCCTGGTATTATTATCTGCTTGTGCAAATTCGGGAAGTAATAACAAAGTACACTCGGGAAATGATACCGAAGTGAAGTCAGGCGTTGAAAAACCAAAAGTTGACTTGCATACCGCAATTATGTCGGGCAACCTCGAAGCCGTAAAACAACACATTGAAGCCGGAACCGATATTAACAAAAAAGACCAGATGAGTGGTTCAACGCCGCTAATTGCAGCCATATCGTTTAATAAAACAGCAATTGCCAAAGCTCTGATTGATGCCGGTGCCGATCTGAACCTGAAAAACAACGAGGGATCGACCGCATTACATGCTGCCGCCTTTTTCTGCCACCTGGAAATTGTGCAGATGCTTATTGATGCAAAAGCCGACAAAACTTTAAAAAACAATTATGGTGCAACTGCCCGCGAATCAGTTCTGGCTCCATTTGCCGACATGAAACCCATTTACCAAATGATGCAGCAACAATTAGAGCCGCTCGGTATAACAATCGATTTAGAGGAAGTGGAAAAAAACCGCCCTGTTGTTGCCATGATGTTGCAGTAGCCAAGATAACGTAATAATGTGAAAGTGTTCAAAACTTTACCCCTTCGCCTTTCGGCACTTCCCCTTACAAAGGGGAAGCAGTTTCAAACCGGCATTAAGCAGAATAATAACGCTTGAAATATTCGCTTAAGATGTTCTCCCCTCGTGAGGGGAGATGTCGAAAGACAGAGGGGTAAAGTGAAAAATTAAAACAAAAAGAAAATGAAAACAGAAAGAAGATACGATATTGATTGGTTACGCGTGCTGGCAATAGGCCTATTACTGATTTACCACATTGCCATTGTTTTTCAACCGTGGGCTATGTTTGTTGGCTTTATTAAAAGCAACGAAAGCCTGGAAAGTTTATGGAAACCCATGACACTGTTAAACGTTTGGCGGATTCCGCTATTATTTTACGTTTCAGGAATGGGTGTGTATTTTGCCATGCGAAAACGCAACTACAAGCAGTTGCTTACCGAACGTACACGTCGGATTCTGGTTCCACTAATTTTTGGGGCACTGGCTATTGCCCCGCTACATTTCATCATTTTTCAGAAATTTTACCATTTGCCTTTGGGGTATTACCCACACATGGGCCATTTGTGGTTCCTTGGCAACATATTTATTTATGTGCTGGTATTCACTCCGCTGTTCTTTTACTTGTTGAAAAACGAAGAGGGTAAATTCAAAAAAGGACTGTCTGCTTTAATGAAAAACCCGCTGGGGCCGCTGTCACTATCGGTATTTTTTATCGCCGAAGCGCTGTTGGTAAAACCTCAGATTTTTTCGGTTTACGCCGAAACATGGCACGGCTTTTTTCTTGGTCTGCTTGCCTTCTTTTTTGGCTTTCTGTTTATTTACAGCGGACAGCAATTTTGGCAAACAATATCGAAATGGAAATGGTTGTACCTTGGTTTAGCGTTGTTTTTATACATCATTCGCTTGTTAGTATACGAAACAAATTCTCCGGGATACTTAATGGCCATCGAATCAAACTGTTGGATATTTGCCGTTTTTGGTCTGGGTTACCAATACCTTAACAAACCAAGTGCAACACTAAGCTACTTAAGCCAGGCTGCTTATCCGGTTTATATAATTCATATGTTTGCCTTATATGCAGGTGCACTAATCATTTTGCCAACGCAACTGCCACCAATGGCAAAATTCGTTGCTGTTACAGCATTTACTTTTGCCACTTGCTATGTTGTTTATGAACTTATAATAAGAAGGGTTGGCGTTTTACGTCCGCTGTTTGGATTAAAACCCAAAATCAACAAATTAGAGAAGAAACTGTTACAGAAAGCGGCATAAATTCTCCGTTCAGAATAAAATTGTGATAATGAAAAAGAAACAAACAACACTAATAATCAGAATAATGTTATTTACCGGAACCGCCATATCGCTTTTTTTTGTACCCTGGTTATTGCTAAAAATTATGCTTGCCCCACTCCCCGATACTGTGCAGGCTCAGCTCGATAAAAGTATTAAATACGGATTTGATGGTATAATTGTATATGTTGACGAAGCCGGTAAAGAACCAGCTTTTTATGCTGCAGGATACAAAAACAGGGAGAACAAAATACCCGCCGATCCTCATTCGCTGTTCAAAATTGCCAGCATCAGTAAATTGTACGACGCAGTTGCCATTACCAAACTGGTAAGCGACGGACGTTTGTCGCTGGATAAAACACTGGCCGATTACTTCCCGGAATTAGTGGGAAGAATTGAAAATGCCGACAAAATTACCCTCAGAATGATGGTGCAGCACCGAAGCGGAATACCAAATTTAACCGACACGCCTAACTTTTGGGCAGAACCACCGGCAAGCAGCGAGGAAGCGCTTGAACGCGTGCTGGATTTACCCGCCGATTTTGAGCCCGACCAAAAGTACAGGTATTCGAACACCAACTATTTATTGATTTCGATGCTGATTGAAAAAGTAACCGGAGAAGATATTTTTCAAACCATTAAAAAAGAAATTCTCGATCCGCTTGGCCTTACAAATACTTTTGCTTCGATAAGCGAAGAAAATATCGACGATGTAATGAGCGGATATTACGTTGGCATTGAAGAAGACATTAAAGCCGGAGATTACGGCACCAAACTCACATCGATGGTTGCCAGTGCTGAAGATGTTGGCATTTTCCTGCGTGCACTAAACTATGGCTCGGTGTTTAACGAAGGTGAACAGGAAATTTACTCCTCCATTTACGTTTACAACCACACGGGCCTGATGCCGGGCTATATGAGCATTGCCAAATACCATAAAGACATTGATACGGTGGTTGTTCAATTTGTGAATACAACCGATTTCCAGGGGCTGCACTGGAGTATAATGGAAATTGTATATAGGCGGGTTGTTAAAATCGTTAGAAAAGATTAGATTTTTTCGGAAAATACGCTTAAAACTAGTCCGCGAAAACAAATTCGGACAATACATTAAATATGCCATTGGCGAAATTGTGTTGGTGGTGATTGGTATTTTAATTGCTGTGCAAATCAATAACTGGAACCAGAATAGAAAAGATGACCAGATTTTGAATGAATACCTGGTAAAAATTAAGTCGCACACCCTGGAAGATCTTCGTAAACTGGATACAGTAACGGTTTACAGAACACAATTAGCTGATTTATGCAAAAAAGCCCGTACGCGTGTTTTAGACAAAACCGAAGATGAGGACCTTATCCTCTTTATGGCATGCGGGGTAGCATTTGCCGATTATTATTTTAAACCCAGCACCGGCGGATATGAGGCATTAAAAAATTCGCGCTTTTTTGGCAAAATAAATAACACAGCTCTCGATTCGCTTTTAACCCGGTATCATGGCTTGGTTAACGACATTGCTGAAAATGAAAAAAGTTATAACAATTATGTGGTGTTTCAGGAGGCCCACATCTCTACCAAGTTCGACAGATCTTTAATTCTGGCTTCTGCTTTCTTGCCCCAGGATTCGCTAATTAACCGTGCCACACCCATGTCGGAATATTACGAGGATTTTGCAGAATATACATCCTCGGCCCCATTTCGAAATGTTATTGGACTGGCCGCTTTCCAGTTTGAGGCCATGGTTGATCAGTACGATCAATTAAAAGATGCAGGCAACGCAGTAATTAAAGAAATAGATGCAATTACCGGTGAATAATTTTCGGTGAAGTATGTTGCTCCCGTAAAAGAACTGTTCACTCCGAATAACAAAACGGCAATTACTTATAAACCATATTTAAAGCCGCACCGATAATTCCGGCGTTGTTTTCCATTTCGGCCGGTACTACAGGGGTATCCAGCTTAATGTATTCTTCAAACTTGTCCATTTTTTTGCTTACTCCCCCACCAATAATAAACAGGTTTGGATTAAACATTTTATCGTAATAATCCAGGGCTTTGTTAAAACGTTTGCCCCATTCTTCCCACGACAGGTCTTTTCTTTTGCGCACCGAATCGGCCGAATAGCGTTCAATAGTTTTGCCTTTAAATTCGAGGTGCCCCAATTCAAGGTTCGGAACCAGGTGCTTATTGATAAAAATTACTGTTCCGATACCCGTGCCAACTGTAAGTAAAAACACCGTTCCCTTTTCTTTGGCTCCGGCGCCAAAATGAATCTCGGCAATTCCGGCAGCATCGGCATCATTCACGCACTCCACTTCGCAGCCTGTTTTGTCCGATAGTTGTTTGTTCACGTGCTGCCCAATCCAACTATTATCGATATTTGCAGCGGTTAACATCACACCGTTTTTTACCACGGCAGGAACACCAACACCAACCTTGCCTTTCCAGTTAAAATGCTCGGTAAGCTGGGCCATTACTTCCGCCACAGCATCAGGAGTTGCAGGTTGCGGGGTTTCTATGCGGTGCCGTTCAGTAACCAGCTCGCCGGTTTTGGTCTCTACAATTGCTCCTTTAATCCCCGACCCACCAAAATCAATTCCAAGTACTTCCATTTTTTATTGTTTTTTTGATCCTCTAATTTACAATAATGATTTCGTTCAGTTGCAATGATTATTAATTTAGCTTGAATCAGACCTTATTTCCGCAAGAAAATAATATGTCACGCAGATCTCGCAGATTTACGCAGAAAAAAACTTAAGCCCCAAATGGCTGAACAAAATCAGCGTGAATCTGCGTCATCAGCGTGAAATAACAAAACCGTGCAATTTTTAGGTTATAAAAAAGCAAAACACAAAAGAACGAATCCCCTTCCGAACTACCAGGTTTGTTTGTTGTTTTTGCCAAACACCATTAGTGGATTTTACCGAAAACTCGTTTTCTTTTAACACTGAAATGTATCACGCAGATCTCGCAGATTTACGCAGAAAAAACTTAAACCCCAAGTAGCTGAACGAAAATCAGCGTCATCAGCGTCATCAGCGTGAAATAACATCTTTGGGTTTTAAAACTGCTAAACACAAGAAAAGGAGATTCCCTTTCGGAAATCCGCTTTTATATTTTCTTATCGGGTTGCGATTAGAATTGGTAAAGTTCGTCAGCCCGAATCAATTCGGTTTTATGTTTCTGCAGCATTTCTACACAGCGCTCAACACGCGTTGGGCGAATTACTGTAACCGCTCCTTCATCCTGCATCGAAAAAGCGTACATGTATTCGATAAACACTTCCTCCTGTTGCAAAATATCGAGCAGCTTGCTCAAACTACCCGGCTTGTTTGGTGTTTTGGCCAAAACAACATCGGTGGTTTTTACCGAAAACTCATTCTCTTTTAATACTGTACATGCCTTATCCGGATCGGAAACAATCATCCGCAGAATTCCAAAATCAGACGTATCGGCAATGGTAAACGCCGACAGGTTTATTTCGGCATCCGCCAGTATTTTTGTTACTTCGTTCAATCGCCCTGACTTATTCTCTAAAAAAACAGATACTTGTTTAATAATCATGACTTTAGATTTTACGGTTATCGATTACACGTTTTGCTTTTCCTGCAGTACGTTCAATAGTCTTAGGTTCCACCAGTTTTACATCAACCGAAATTCCTAAGGTACTCTGAATATTATGGGTAATTTTCTTTTTCAGTTTCTCCAGTTCGCGAATTTCGTCGGAGAAGAACTGCTCCTGCACTTCAACCATTAGTTTCAGCACATCGAGTGTTCCTTCGCGCTCCACAATCAGTAAGTAGTGTGGTTCGGTTTCGCTCATTTCAAGCAGCACACTTTCAATTTGCGACGGGAATACGTTCACCCCGCGAATGATCAGCATATCATCCGACCGGCCCTTGCATTTTTCCATGCGCACCAATGTACGTCCGCACTCGCATTTATCGTAGATCAACCGGGTTAGGTCGCGCGTACGGTAGCGCAAAATTGGAATACCTTCTTTTGTTATGGTTGAAAACACCAACTCTCCCACTTCGCCCGGTGCAACAGGTTGCAGTGTTTCGGGATCAAGAATTTCTGGAATAAAATGATCTTCGTTTACGTGCATTCCCGACTGGTGTTCGCACTCGCATGATACGCCTGGACCGATCACTTCGCTTAATCCGTAAATATCGATAGCTCTTAGTTTCAGTTTGGCTTCAATTTCTTTGCGCATGCTTTCGCTCCATGGCTCGGCACCAAAAATTCCCACGCGCAGTTTCAACGCTTCCGGCGCGATACCCATTTCGGCCATTACCTCGGCTAAAAACAATGCATACGATGGCGTACAGGCAATAACCGACGAGCCAAAATCCTGCATCAGTTGAATTTGCTTTTTGGTGTTTCCACCCGAAATAGGAATTACTGTTGCACCAAGGTTTTCGGTTCCGTAGTGCAAGCCCAAACCGCCGGTAAACAGTCCGTAACCGTAAGCCACCTGTACAATGTCGTTACGTGTTACGCCGGCCATGCACAACGATCGGGTAACAACTTCGGCCCACATATTCAGGTCGTTGCGGGTATAGCCAACAACTGTTGGTTTTCCGGTGGTACCCGAACTGGCATGAACGCGTACAATTTCGCTCATGGGCACGGTAAACATACCGAAGGGGTAATTATCGCGTAAATCGGTTTTATTGGTAAAGGGCAGTTTTTTTAAATCCTCAACCGAGCGCACATCGTCGGGCAGCATGCCAATTTCCTGCATTTTTGCCCGGTAGCTGGGTATATTGTGGTAAATGCGCTGAACGGTTTGCTTTAATCGTTCGCTTTGAACTGCAGCCATCTCATCGCGAGAGGCGCATTCTATCTTTTCATTCCAAATCATAAAATTTGTTGATCTTTGGTTTTACATGTTGTTTTTAGAACTACAATCGGGCATTTCTGCAACTGTTATTTACCGTAAACCACTTTGTCATCCAAAATTTTTACATGGTTGATTTCCAAACGGCGAACGGCCTCCAAAACATCGGGCACTTCAAGCAGCAGCACAGCAAGATTCTTCTCGGCAATAAGGCGTGTATAGGCACTTTCTATATGAATTCCGGTACGTGCTATTTTCACCAGAATTTCATCAAGCCCACCGGCTTCGTCTTTCATTTCAAGCGCAATCACCTCTTTCATCGACACGGAATTTCCATTGTCGGAAAGAATTTTATACGCCTCTTCGGGCCGATCGACCAACATACTTAATACGCCCCACCCGTGTGACATATCGTTTAAAGTAAGCGTACGAATGTTGATTCCATTTTTGTTCAACAGTGCGGTAATCGCCTCAAAATGGGTGATTTTGTTCTCGAGAAAAACAGATATTTCAAATGCCATAATTGTAGTTTTTTAGTTTATTCAACATGGTTTTCGTAAAATTAAAGTTTCTTGGGTAAACATACGCCAACGAAAACTATATTTTCAATTCGTTCAAAACCTGTACCACTATTTTATTTCATGATAACAGGCGGCCAGGTGCTCGTCGGATGTTTTTTGCGTAAACAAAGAAACGGCAATAAGAACCGCAATCGATACCGGCAAGGCAATTACTATCGGGTCGATGATCATCCATGGGAACTCGGTTGCCAGCGTTGGTTTGCCAAACAGTGCCTGACAAATTCCCAGCGGTTCCGATTCTTTTGCGTGCATGAACGCCAGGGCAAAAACACTGGCTGCCAATCCCGACAAAATACTCCATAAAGCAGCTGTTTTTGTTACCCGTTTCCAGTATAAAGCGGCAAAATACACCGGAAGAAAAGCAGCAGCGCAAATACCAAAGAAAATAGCCGTTCCGCGGGCAATAATACTTCCGGGCAATTTATAGCCAATTATAATACTGATTATAATAGCTACGATGATGGAAATTTTCGACAGTAGCATGGAATTGAATTGCTTTTTTGGAAAGATATTTTCGATAAAATCGCGCCCCAACGATGTTCCCATGGCATGAAACTGCGAACTTAAGGTTGACATTCCGGCCGACAGCAGTGCCAGCATAAAAAGGTAGACAAACCACTCGGGCATAGCTGCACTAATGTATTCCGGGATTATCAGATCGACATTTCCCTGCGCAAACTGAATTGCCAACTGGCTTGTTTCCTTATAAAAATAAACATTGCTAAGCGCACCAACAGTGTAAATAAAGCCGGTTGCCACAAAAATAAATATTCCACCAATAAGCACGGCACGGTTTAGTTCGCGGTTACTTTTTACGGTCATAAAACGCACAATAAGTTGTGGTTGTGCCAAAACGCCAACACCAACACCAAGAATAATATTGGTGGTTATGGTCCACCACCAGGCCGAATTCATTTTCGGGAAAGCAGTCCAACCTTCATGGCCGGCAGCTTTTAGGTTTTCGGGCACCAAATCGACCATATTGGTAAGTGCTTGATGAGCTGCACTAACTCCTCCCAATTTCTGGTAAGTAACAATCAACAGGAAAAACAAACTCAGAAACATGATACTTCCCTGCAGTGCGTCGGTGTACATTACCCCTTTTAAACCTCCGGCAATTACGTAGGCCGCAATAATTATGGAGAAAAAGGTTAAAGCGAGCGAGAAATCGATTTCAAAAATACTTTCGATAAAACGTGCGCCACCAATTAATACCACGGCAGCATAAAGCGGCATGGAAATAAAAATTACCGCACCACTGATAACCTGTATCTTTTTCGATTGAAAGCGGTTGCCCAGAAATTCGGGGAAAGTATGTGCATCGAGGTTATGCCCCATTTTTCGGGTAACACGCCCAAAAAACAGAAAAGCGATAAACACACCTATAATAATGTTCAGTGCAGTCAGCCAGATCAGGCCCATTCCGTAAACTCCAGCAATTCCGCCAAAACCAATAATGGCCGAGGTTGAAATAAATGTTGCGCCATACGACATGGCCATCACAAAAGGGTGAATATCGCGTCCGGCAAGCAAATAATCTTTTGCCGATTTTGTTTGGCTGTAGCCCCGGTATCCGAGGTAAGCAATTACTAACAGGTAGATAACAACTACCAGGCCCAGCGTAAATGTGTTCATAGCAGTTGTTTAAATTTCTTCTTTTAAATGTTCGTCTTTTTCTTCCCAATCCAGGTCGCGCTGAATTTCTTCGGTACTGGTTTCCATTCCTTTATTCCAGTTTAATGCCCCGTAAACCACACAGGCAATTAAACCTACCACAGCTAAAAGGTAACCGAGAATTACCCCGGGATCATTGATTCCAAGCATAAGTTTTTTAGTTTTTTGGTTGAGTATTTTTTGTTAACTGGTTCCGTAAACGGTTTGGTCATCGATGATTTTTACGCCTTGTTGTTCCAGTTTTTTTATCGATTCGGCATAATCATCAACATTTAATATCAGAATAGCTTTTTGTTTTTCGGTAATCACACGGCCAATGGCATTATCGAAATTCACTTCGGCCTTTGCCACTTCCATTAGCAGATCGTCGAGGCCACCGGCTTCATCGCGCATTTCAAGTGCAATTACTTTGCGCAGCGCCACCGACACACCCTTTTCGGCAAGCGCTTCTTTTGCCTTTATAGGATCGTTTACAATCAGGTTCAGAATTCCCCAACCGTTTGCGGTATCGTTTATGGCCATCGACCGGATGTTGATTTCAGCTTCTTTCAGCACTTTGGTTATCCGTTCGAAATGACCGATCTTATTTTCCAGAAATATTGATACTTCGTAAGCCATAGTTTTAGTTTCAAGTTTTTAGATTCAAGTTTCAAGTTCGTGCTAACTCAGTTCGCTGCTAACTGCAACTGTCAACTAATTTAAAAGTCCGTTTTTGCGGTTATCAGTAACGCGAATTGCTTTTCCTTCTGATTTTGGAATAGAACCGGCTTCCACGAGTTTTACAATCGGTTTCGCCAATACTTCATCACGAATTTGACGGGTGATCGTATTGCTCAAACTATTCAGACGTTTAATATCTCCCTGAAACCAATCGGATTTCACTTCTACTTCCACCACCATTTCATCGGCTCCGTTCATGGTTTCCAAATGGATCATATAATCCGATCCCACTTCCGGAATTTTCATCAGCACACCTTCAATTTGCATCGGGAATACGTTACAGCCTTTAATGATGAACATATCGTCGGAACGGCCGGTAATCCTATCGATACGGCGATGTGTGCGTCCACATTCGCATTCTCCCGGAATAATTCGTGTGATATCGCGGGTACGGTAGCGGATCAGCGGCATGGCTTCGCGGTCGAGCGTGGTCATTACCAACTCGCCATATTCACCGTCCGGAACGGGTTGCAGTGTTTCCGGGTCAATGATTTCCACCACGTATGAATCCTCCCAAATGTGCAGGCCATTTTGGTGTGTACATTCAAAAGCTACTCCCGGGCCGTTCATTTCCGAAAGTCCAAAGGAATTAAATGCCCGCACGCCATACATTTCTTCAATGCGTTTGCGTTGCGCATCGGTATGTGGCTCGGCACCAATTACCAGCGTTTTTAGCTGTGTATCTCTTTTCGGATCCAAACCTTCAGCTTCGAAAACTTCGTACAAACGCCCCAAATAACTGGGAATGGCATGTGCTGCTGTTGTTCCGTAATCGCGCATCAGTTTTATTTGGCGCAGGCTGTTGCCAGCACCGGCAGGAATACTTAGTGCACCTAATGTTTCAATGCCGTACTGAAAACCCAATCCGCCGGTAAACAATCCGTAACCGCATATATTCTGAAAAACATCGGTATCGCGAATGCCCGCACAAAACAGCGAGCGTGCCATCAGGTTTGCCCACGATTTCAGGTCGTGGCGGTTATGAAAAATTACGGTTGGATTTCCGGTGGTACCACTCGAACTGTGCAAACGGATGATATCCTTTTTCGGCAAACTTAAAAAGCCGTACGGAAAATTTTCGCGTAAATCCTGCTTGGTGGTAAACGGCAATTCCGCAATCTGCGATATCGCCTTTATTGCTCCCGGTTTTATATTTTTTTTGCTATACAAATTGCCATAAAAAGGCGACCTGCAAGCACTCTCTATTGTTTTATTCAATCGATCGACCTGCAGTTTCTGCAAATCTTTCTTCCCCAGAGTCTCAAACTCCTCCTGCCAGAATTCTATTGCCATACGCTAAAAATTATAGGTCAGCATGAACAGAATCCGATGATTGGTGGCGTTTACAGTATCATCGTAAAGTCCGTCTGAGAAATCGAAAGTTCCGGTTCCGTAATCGGCCGAATCGATTTCGTATTCCGCCACAAAACGAAGGTTTTTGTAGTTATACGCATAATGCGGCGCAATACGCCAGGCCTGTTTCATGGTAGGCATTAATCCTTTTGTTTTTGCTGCCCCATCGAAATTGTATAAGGCATCTTTTGTACCGAAATTAGTTGTTAACCCGGCAAACAGGCCTAGTTGATTTTGGGTTCCGTAAACCACATTCACAAAAGTTGATGACGTGGTATAATTGGAGTAGGTCATTCCACCTGTTCTTTCATCGTATGTTTTTACACCGTAACCACCGATCATCAGCATATTCGACAGGTTCTGGCCCACCATTTCTTTTACCAAAAAGAACCACTTATCTTTTTTGTAACCTGCGTAACTCATTACTGCATAACTGGTATTCAGCTCATCGCTCTGAAATTTTCCGGCGGCTCCTTCAGTAACATCGATGGGTTTTATAGCATTAAACTGACCAGCAATTCCCAAACTCATACCATTATCGTTGAAATATAAACCGGCCACCAACTCCGGAATTCCGGCATTTCGTTTTGCCAGGTTCTTGCTGTTGGTATTCGGCACATCGTAAAATCCGGCCGAACAATATTGTTGCTCGTAAAGCGCTGTTAACGAGAGCGAGGTTTTAGCACCCAATTTATAATCGAAATCGATTTGTGGCGAACGGTTAAACGGATTGTAAGGACTACCGGTATTCAACCCACCAACCTGCGGAAAAAAGGCACCGCTGCCATTCCATAAGGGATGCCAGGTTTGTCCGATGAGTAACGATGATTTTTCCCAATCGAGTTTTACATATGCCTTTCGCAAACGCAACACCTCCGGGTACTCGCTTACAATTCCGGAAAAATCGGTTTCGAAATTGGCTGATGTTTTCGCCCCTAAAATTTCAGGGCCGGTGATGTTAAAACCAAAACGGGTTGCCATAGCGGTAAAACCACCAATTCCTTGCTGATTGATGTGCTTCCCTTCAGCATCCAGTCCCTTGTAACTCGGGAAAAGATAAAAATTGTCCTGCGCGGCGTTAATTCCTTTGTACGAATCGTAATAAAACTCGCTTCGGATAAAACCGTAAAGTTCGATCGATGATTTTTTTGCCGAAACTTTGTTGTTGTCCTGTGCCGTGACAAAAATGGCAATCAGACACAAAATAGCCGTTAGTGATAAATATTTTTTCATTATGAAAATGGTTGTTGTTTTTGTTGATTGAAAAATGATTGTACACCCGAAGTCAGCGAATCAGCCCTTCGGGTAATAACAGAAGTAATCTAATAAGAAATAATATGTAGCACTCTTAAACACAAGGCTCAAAATTAGCAATTTTACAGCCCTGCCCAAGGTTGTACTTACAATTTGAATATAAAAAGGGCTTATTTATTTTGATTTCAAACTACACATAAAAAAGCTATCATTCACCAAGTCTTTATTGCCATTGGTTTAATAGAATTGGTATTCGAGCATAAAAGACTTAATTTTGACTAACCCCGACATTTATGTCGGGGATTGACCACAACTTTTAACCCGGGCTTTAGCCCTCAACCATCCAAATTATGGCCTACATAAGAATCTGGATACATTGCGTTTGGGGAACAAAAAAAAGAATTCCTTTTTTGAACCAAACAAACAAAGATGTCATTATTAACCACATTAAAGCAAACGCCAAAGAAAAAGGGATTTACCTTGATTTTATTAACGGGCACCAAGAACATATCCATTGTATTTTATCATTAAATGCTGACCAAAAGCTTTCAAAATCAATTCAACTACTAAAAGGCGAATCGTCATTTTGGATTAATAAAAATAATTTGTGTCCCGGGAAATTCGAATGGTCGGATGAATATTTTGCAGTATCGGTCAGTGAATCTCAAATCAATTCTGTTCGTGAATACATAAAAAACCAGGAAAAGCATCATTCCATAAAATCGTGGGATGAAGAATTCAAAGAATTCATGGATTAATATGGTTTCCATAAGATTAAGGGCTAAAGCCCCATTCTTTCTCTATTCTTTTTCCTCCGGCATAAATGCCGGAGTTAGTTAACATGAATAAAAAGACACGAACAAGTATTATTCATAAAAAAACCCATTCTCGAACTAAAGTCAGGAATGGGTTTGTTATTGATGGTTATGAATATTCTATTTGTTTGCCATTGCAAAATCCAAACCGGCTTTAAAAGCTTTTCGGTTCATTTCTACTACGGCTTCACCTTTTCTACTGAAAATATGTGCAATTCCGGCTTCAATTTTTTCCGGCTCAATATTCAGGAAAGGAGTAGCTGCCCCGAGCATTACCACATTCGATGCGCGTTTGTTACCAATTTCAGCCGCAATTTTATCGGCGTCGATAGCCACAAAACGTGGTTGTTTTTTTATTTCTGCCAAAACAGCCTCCACATCCGGGTAATTCGGGATGTTGATAAAAGGCGTGGTGTTGGTTACCACATAACCTTCGGGCGAAAGAAATGGCAGGTAACGCAAGGCTTCCATCGGTTCCACCGACAAAATCAAATCGGCTTTTCCCATCGGGATCAAATCGGCAGCAATTTCGCTGTCGGAAATACGCAGGTGCGACTGCACTGCCCCACCGCGCTGGCTCATTCCGTGCGTTTCGGCCTGTTTTAAAAACAAATTCTCGTTAATAGCTGCATCTCCAATAATGGATGCAATGGAAAGAATTCCCTGTCCGCCAACTCCGGCTAATATAATATCTGTTTTCATTTCTACTTATTTATTGGGATTATCTTTCATTTTCTTCTCCTTGCGCAATCGTTTTGCCGCTGCCTGAATACACTCTCTGCGGAAAACAATTACTGAAACACCTCCGTAAGCAATTTCTTCTTCGAAAGTCTGCACCATTAGTTCGTGGTATTTTTTCAGCGGTGTTAACACGCGAATATGGTTTGGATCAACACCAACTCCGGCACAAATGCTTTCAATTTTTCCGAGTGCCGAAGAATCCTGTCCTCCGGTCATCGACACCGATTCGTTATCGGAAATAACCACTACAATATTTGCCTCATCGTTAACAGCATCCAACAAACCGGTAATTCCCGAGTGCGTGAAAGTTGAATCGCCAATAACCGCCACAGCCGGTATTAATCCGGCATCGGCAGCCCCTTTTGCCATGGTTACCGAAGCGCCCATGTCAACACACGAGTAAATACTTTTGTACGGCGGCAAAGCACCCAGCGTATAACAACCGATATCGGAAAATACGCGTCCTTTAGTGTATTTATCAAGCGCTTCATTTAATGCTTTGTACATATCCTGATGGCCGCATCCCTGGCACAGTGCCGGCGGACGATTGACCACCAGTTCAGGAACATCGGCTCCAAGTTGTGTTTCTTTTCCCAATGCTTTTGCAACCAGGTCGGCATTCAATTCCCCATCGCGTGGCAAAGCACCACTTAATCGGCCCGATACCTGAACATCCTTTTTAAAGGCTGCCTTAACATGCTCTTCAACAACCGGATAACCTTCTTCCAACACCAACACCTCTTCGCAACGTTTGGCCATTTTATCCAAAAACTTCTGCGGAACCGGGTATTGCGAAAGTTTCAGTATGGTATAAGAACAGTCGTCTTTCGGATAATTTTCCTTCAGGTAATTGTATGCAATACCACAGGCAATAATTCCAAAGCTTTTGTCTTCGCCTTTGATGTATTCGTTGTATTTCGATTTTTTAGCGGTCTTCTCAAACAGCTCCTGTTTTTCAAGCAAACCTTTGTATCTTCTTCGGGCAATGGCCGGCAGCAAGACAAACTGACTTGGATCAGTTGGTAAAACCATATCGTTCTCGGCCAGCACCTCACTGCGAATTACTCCGGCACGCGAATGCGCCAAACGGGTTGTAATACGCACCATTACCGGAACTTCCAGTTTTTCAGACAGCTCAAATCCTTCGCGAACCATGTCGTAAGCTTCCTGCTGGTTGCTGGGCTCCAGAATGGGTATCATGGCAAACTTGCCGTAGAAACGGGAATCCTGCTCGTTTTGCGACGAGTGCATCGACGGATCGTCGGCAACAGTAATGATCAACCCACCGTTTATTCCGGTAATTGCAGAGTTAATGAATGCATCGGCAGCTACATTTAAACCTACATGTTTCATACAAACCATGGTACGTTTGCCGGCGTACGACATACCCAAAGCAGCTTCGTAAGCTGTTTTTTCGTTGGCCGACCACTTGCTGCGAATACCTTTTTCGATGGCAAGTTCATTCTCCTGAATAAACTCGGTTATTTCGGTTGAAGGAGTTCCGGGATAGGCATAAACCCCTGATATTCCACCATCAATAGCTCCCTGACCAATGGCTTCGACTCCTAAAAATAGATTTTTTTGCATTTTGGTTTATTTTACGAAGTCAACAAAAGTATTAATTTGAGGTTTTTATGCAATTAGGATTGTCATGTTTTGTCCTTATAATCAATATAAATTAGCCGGCACGTTAATTTTAATCTGCAAAACGGCACTCTGCCATTCCCCCTCGTTTGTACCATTTGTTACAAAACAAATTACAAATGTTAAACATATTTGCGCAACAAAAACTACCGCATGGCCCGAAAAAATTGGATAAAGACATTTAAAAAACTACATAAATGGCCGGCAATAATTATTGCTTTCATTGCCATTCTCTTTGCAACATCAGGAATTGTAATGAACCACCGGCAACTATTTTCCGGTTTTGATGTTTCCAGAAACTTACTACCCCAAAATTACAAGTACAAAAACTGGAACCTGGCAGCGGTTCGTGGTTCTGTTCAGCTGGAAAAAACCCATTTAATTTATGGAAATATCGGCGTTTGGAAGACTGATAACGATGTTCAAAAGTTGGAAGATTTTAACCAGGGATTTCCGAAAGGAATAGACAACCGGAAGATATATTCCATCATTCAGTTTAATAATGAGCTATTTGCCGGAACACAACTGGGCTTATACAAACGAAGCAAAACAGGCGGCTTCTGGCAAAAACAGGAAATTCCGGTAAATAAAGAACGCATTGCCGACCTGGAAATAAAAGACAATAAATTGCTGGTGCTTACGCGGCATTATTT
Organism: Draconibacterium orientale; assembly: GCF_900111425.1. Taxonomy (NCBI): domain Bacteria; kingdom Pseudomonadati; phylum Bacteroidota; class Bacteroidia; order Marinilabiliales; family Prolixibacteraceae; genus Draconibacterium; species Draconibacterium orientale. Next base: position 130,487 of record NZ_FOHT01000001.1, read on the forward strand.
GCTGGAAAGTACCGATGGGCAAAACTTCAGAAAAATACAATTACCGGAGCCGGTAAACTACCAGCGAAAAGCGGGATTATTTAATACCTTTTGGGAATTACACAGCGGAGAACTTTTTGGTTTGGCAGGAAAACTGTTTGTCGATTTACTGGGGCTGGTAACCATTCTGCTTTCAGTAACCGGACTGCTGCATTTTATCTTTCCGCAATGGATAAAACGCAGGAAGAAGAAAATTCAGTCGCGAACAGAAAAACCCAATCACCCCCTGCCCCCTCGAGGGGGTAAGCGAAATCAGAAGATTTCTAAAAATGAAACTGTATCGGTTGAGAGGTTGGTGAGGACAAAAAAGCAAAACCTGAACTGGCACAATGTTGTGGGTTATGTTTTTGCCTTGTTTCTGCTCATCAACACTTTTTCGGGGATGCACCTGCGGCCGCCTTTTTTAATTGCAATTGCCAATAAGCAGGTAGGTATAATTCCCGGTACGCACCTCGACAGTCCAAATCCGTGGTTCGATAAACTACGACGCATTCACTGGGATGCTGCCAACCGACGTTACATTTTTTCCACTGCCGACGGGTTTTACTTTGCCGACGAATACCTGAGCGAAAAACTCGTTCCGGCACCAGCTCAGCCACCGGTAAGTGTTATGGGCTGCAATGTACTGGAAGCAATTGACAACAATCATTTGTTAGTAGGATCATTCAGCGGTATGTTTATCTGGAATTCGAATAACGGCAGAACAGCCGACTTGTTTACCGGTAAACCTTACCTCCGCCCCGAAGGAATGGCACGCCCCATTGGGGCCAATAATGTTGCCGGTTTTGCACAGCTGGGCGACAATGCCTGGTGGTTCGACTATAGCAGGGGAGCCATAGCGCTAAATGAACAAAACCACCCCGCAACCATGGTTGCCATGCCCGATGAAATGCGTAGAGCATCGCCCATGTCGTTATGGAATTTGGCGCTTGAAATTCATACAGGCCGCATCTTTGAACATCTGGTGGGTAGTTTCTATATTTTGTTTGTGCCACTGGCGGGTATTTGCTTTATGCTGGTAATCATCAGCGGATTTTTCCTGTGGAGGATGACGTTTCGGAAAAAACGGGTAAAAAAAAGATAGCAACCAGGAGAATCGTTACAATTTTTGAGTGACCAGTATCCAGTATCCAGTATCCAGCATGTCCTTATCCACAGGCTTATAATTTCTGGTTATATTAGCCTTCTATAAAATTTGACGTATTATGGATTACATCAACATCAATAAAAAATTGTGGGACGAGAAAACCGACATTCATTTTAAATCGGAGTTTTACGATGTGGATACCTTTGTAAAAGGAAAGGATTCATTAAATTCAATTGAACTTGGATTACTGGGAAATATCGAAGGGAAAAGCATCCTGCACCTGCAATGCCATTTTGGGCAGGATACCATTTCGCTGGCACGACACGGTGCATTGGCAACCGGAGTTGATTTTTCGGGAAAAGCCATTGAAAAAGCCCGGCAGTTAAATAAACAGGTCGGTACCGATACACGGTTTATTCAATGCGATGTTTACAAATTGCCCGAAGTGCTGGATGAAAAATTTGACATCGTTTATACCTCGTACGGCGTTATTGGCTGGCTTCCCACTATGAAAAAGTGGGCAAACCTTATTGAGCATTTCTTAAAACCCGGAGGACAATTGGTTTTTGTTGAGTTTCATCCGATTGTTTGGATGTTTAGCTACGATTTTAAACGGGTGGAGTTCGACTACATGGAATCGGAAGCAATTGTTGAAGAACTGGAAGGCACCTATACCAATAAAGATGCGCCAATTAAGGCAAAGTCGGTGTGCTGGAACCACGGCCTGAGCACGGTAATCGATTCGCTGATAAAAGCAGGCCTTACGCTTACCCACTTTAAAGAATACAACTATTCGCCCTACGATTGCCTCGAAAATTTAGTTGAGGTTGAAAAAGGGAAATATAAAATTAAAGGGCTGGAGAATAAATTTCCATTGGTGTATTCGCTTATTGCAAAAAAAAGCTAAGTTCTTAAAACTCCCGATGGGCCCGTGATTTTCAAAATCGCAAAAAGTTCCATCAAGCACAAGAACTTTCTTTAACCCACCACCTCTCCCACCGAACCGTTTTCTCCCGGTTTCAGCTCAAAAACAAACGCGGGTTTTAAATCAGGCTCTGTACGGTGCGAAACATAAAGAATTGCTGTTTGGCTTTCTGCCGCAATTTTATTGATTAGTGCCGAAAGCAGTGCTGCACTTTTATCGTCCAGTCCGGTTGATGGCTCGTCGAGAATCAGCAGTGGCGGATGTTTAATCATGGCACGGGCAATCAGCACCATTCGGCGATGCACCTGCGAAAGATCGACAAAAGCCCGGTTACCCTTGTCGGCCAGTCCCAGCACTTTTAGCCACTCGTTGGCTACATGTTTTTGTATTTCGCTCGGCCGGTGGTACAATCCAATTGAATCGTGAAAACCGGAAATCACCATTTGTTCGGCGGTGTGGCGGCGTTTAAACAGCTCCATCATCGATGGTGTAAAATACCCGATCTTCTGTTTGATCTCCCAAACACTTTCGCCTGTTCCTTTTCGGCGGCCAAACAATTCAATGTTCTGCCCGAAAGCTTTTGGATTATCGCCGCTTATCATGGTTAAAATGGTGGTTTTCCCCGATCCGTTGGGGCCCTTTAATTGCCAAAATTCTCCGGGTTTAATCGTCCAGTTGATATTATTCAGGATTTGTCGTTCCCGGTATCTAACCGAAACATCACTTAGCTTTATCAACTCATTGTAGCTCAAATTTTGCTCGTGTAAAGGCCCCGGAATTTCTACAGAAAAGTGTATCTCCTTTTCCGGCTCAAACTTTTTAAGGTATTGTTCTATTCCATCGGCAAAAACCACCTTACCCTTATCCACACGCATGGCATGTTTAATAAACGGCAACAGGTCCGATTTTCGTTTAAACACCTGTATCACTGTCATTTCGTTGGCAATACTTTCCAGGCGCACTTTTAACTGCTTTACCGAAGCCACATCCAGCGCATCAAAAGGATTGTCGAGAATAATAAAATCGGGTTGTTTGGCCATCAGAACTTCCAGCAGCGCCTTTTTTTGCTCTCCGCTTGACAAGGTACGTATGCTGCGCCCAAAGCTTCTGGTCAGCTCGAAATTATCGTGTCTGAATTCTTCCTCGATAAACTTCGCCAGCGTTGTATTTGAAAACAACACCCCCCTTTTTCCTGTTAGTTCGGGGAAATGCTCTGAGCACTCCCCTTTCAAAAGTTGTTTCATAAATGCCGAATCCATCGCCAGATCATCGCCGTTTAAAGCCACATGTTTAAGCATATTCCGTGTTTTGAATACGCCAAATTAGAAATATCTGACCAATTTGTGCGCTGAACTTCTGCATTCGAATAAAATTGACCGACAAAATGACGTTACCAGCCACTTTGATAAGCTTTTTAGACCACCAGGTCACGAAGAACACTAAAATTTTGAGTCTTAATCTTCGTGACTTTTTGTTCATTACAGCCGTTTTTTTAATGTTCTATCCGGATTCGGGCGTCAACAGCCAAGATTTCCTGTTCGTTACCCAACAACGGATTAATATCAATTTCTTTTATCTCGGTGGCAAAACGCAGTAACCACGACAAGCGCACAATAATATCCACATACTTATCGATGTTTACACCTTCCTGTTTACGAAAACCTTTTAGTATTTTATACGATTTCAGACTGGAAACCATCGAGCGTGCTTCGCTGTGTGTTAACGGCGCCAGACCCGAAGCCACATCTTTCATCACCTCCACGTAAATACCACCCATTCCGCACAAAACAACGTGCCCAAAGGTTTCTTCGTAGGTAGCTCCCAAAAACAGTTCATTACCAGCAGCCATCTGGGCAATTAAAACGCCTTCTGTTCCTTCAATCTGAAACAGGTGATGAAACTCTTTGCGTACCTGGGTAACATTCCGCACATTCAGTATTACGCCGCCAACCTCGGTTTTGTGCACCGGGCCAACTACTTTCATCACCACCGGAAAACCAATGTTCATTGCCGCCAATACTGCTTCCGATTCTGATTTGGCCACCATCTCTTTTACCCGCGGAATGCCTGCCAAATCAAACAGTTTATGAATTACTTCCGGCGGCTGGTAACCATTTTCAGTTTCGGCAATTACAGCTTTAACCGCCTCCGGATCAACCTCCTGTGCATCTTCTGTTTCGGCAACGGGCTGTGGCGTATTCATAACTTTTGTTAGTGCACGCCCCAGCAACACTTCGTCGGGGAAGTTTACATTTCCCCGCGACAAAAAATGGGCAACCTCATCTTTTACATTTATAATGGATGGCAGAATCGGATAAATCGGTTTTTTACAAACCTTCATTTTTTCGGAAAGCACATCGTAAACATCGCCAATCGGGAATAATCCGGGGCTTCCAAAAATCACGGCCATTCCGTTAACTTCGAAATCATTCTCGCAGGCATCGATTATGTGCCCCAATTGTTCAGCGGTTCCTGTCGCCAGAAAATCGATGGGATTTTCTACCGACGATCCGGGAAATAACTTTTGCAGTAAAGCTGTTTTTGCATCCGATTCGGCGATCTCAGGTATTTTTAATCCACCATCTTCCAGGGCATCGGTAAGCATTACTCCCGGGCCTCCTGCGTGTGTGATAATCGCCAGCTTATCTCCCTGAAGTTCTTTGCACATAAACACGCTGGCAACTGTTGTTAGCTCCTCACGGCCATAGCAACGCACAATTCCGGCTTTACGGAACAGTGCTTCCACCGCGGCATCGGAACTGGTAAGCGCCCCGGTATGCGACGATGCTGCACGACTTCCGGCCGACGAACTTCCGGCTTTTATGGCAGCAATGCGGCAACCTTTTTTTATCAATGAAGTAGCATGATAAAGCAACTTATCCGGATCGTTAATATTCTCGATATAAAGCAACTTTACGCGCGGGCTTTCACCATCAATGTAGTGCTCATCGAGGTAAGCCAAAACATCTTCAACTCCAATTTGTGCGCTGTTCCCCACCGAGAAAACACTGGCAAAACGTAAGCCTTTCGGGATTCCCGATTCCATAATAAATACAGCGGTAGCTCCCGATCCGGAAATAAAATCGCAACCTTCGGAAGTAAGCTCCGGAATAGGCGTTGTAAAAACACTGGCATGCCAGGGTGTCATCACACCAATACAGTTTGGCCCGATTAAACAAGCGTCGTGCTCCTCTACCACTTTTACAATTTGCTGCTCGATTTCTTTGCCGGCTTCACTGGTTTCGCCAAATCCGGCCGAAACAATGATAAAAGCTTTGGTGTTATTTTGCTCTGCCAGATCGGTAATGGTTTGCAAACAATATTTTGCAGGAATGGCCAAAATAGCCAAATCTACCTCCGGGAGCTCCGCCACATCGGGGAAGGCCGGAATTCCCTGAATTTTTGATTCGTTGGGATTGATAGCAAACAGATCGCCGGCAAAATGATGATCCAACAGGTTTTTAATGATCTTTCCACCGGGCTTTGCAATATTATTCGACGCCCCAACAACTACAATACTGTTGGGCCTGAGCAATTTTTCGTTAATCATAGTTCGTGCTTTAGCAGCATAAAAGTAGGTAAATCCATGTTAACCTTTCCTGATTTTTTTCAACATCAAATAAAAGCATGGCTTAAAACCTTATTTTTACCTGAAAAACGTCTATGACCAATAGCAAAGAGCAGAAAATAGTTGTGGTTACCGAGCTAAAAGATTCGGACCAGGGACTAATCGTTCATGGATTGAAACTGGCAGCTATTTTCAAAAAAGAGCTTTGTTTACTTTATAATTACCAGTTAAAACAAAAAAAGCAACACCAAGCGTTTAAGCAAAAACTGCAGAATTATGCGGCTATTGTAAAACAGGAAGTACCAACACAAAAAATTTCCACACTTTTGTTATCCGAAAGTCAGACACAACTTCCCGATTTGCTTGCCGAAGATTATGAAGCGATAATAATGGTATTAAACTCGCTTAATTTAAAAAACTATTCAACGGCACTTACCGAAACTTCAATACCATTTTTGTTCGTTCATCCCGAGTCGAAAATTATGGATTACAACCATCTGCTGCAACCTATTGACCTGCGTAAAGAAATTAGTGACAGTTCGCTCTGGTGCTCTTATTTCGGCCGGTTTAATGCTGCGCAGATCGTTACCATCTCGGCAAACGACAAAACACAGGAAGCCAAACAAAATGTGATGAAAAATACGGAAATGACACGGAGACTGTACGAAAAATTCAAGATCGTGCACAAACGTTTTAAAGGAAGCCGATCGAGTTTACGCAATGTTTTTGAAGCACTGGAGCTGGCTCTGGCGTCGGATTGTAACTTGCTGGTAATTTTGGGCAGTTCGAATATTACTCCACTGGATTTGCTGATTGGCTTGCCCGAAAGAAAGGTGATAAAAGCAGCAGGAAAATTGCCGGTATTGGTTATTAATCCACGCAAAGACAACTATATTTTGTGCGACTAAAATCAGCTCGCAGTCACAGTTTCCAGTCTCAATTTAACAATTTAGCAGTTTAACAATTATTCAATTTTACAGTTTTGCAATTTACCATTTGATAAAGGTTTTATTACATTCGCAAACAAACATTTCAGCATGAAAAAAACGCTACTCGCACTACTGACATTAATGGGATTTTTAGCCCACGCACAGGAATTTAAATACCAATTATTATTTGAAGGCATTGGCGATAACCGCGAATTTTCGCAGCCTTATGCCTATCCGCAAACCATTATGGGCAGCCGCGGTGCCTTTGAAGTGGGTGTTAATATCGACAACCATCAATTACGCGGAGGATTGAGCCACTTGCTGGAGTTTGGCAGCGATTTGGATGCACAAAAACCAAAATTAACCTTGTATTACCAGTTTGAGGGTGAAGGCAAAGAATTTGCGTTTGGAGCCTTTCCGCGCCGCGATAAAATTGATTTTCCGCTGGCTATGCTAACTGATACTTTACAGTACTACCGACCGAATATTGAAGGACTGTATGGAAAAATCAGCTGGAACTGGGGCCATCAGAATGGTTTTGTTGACTGGGTTGGCCGCCAAACCGAAACACAACGCGAACAGTTTATGGCCGGATTCTCGGGCGAGATCTTCCATAAAAACCTGTTTTTTCAGAATTACCTCTTGATGTTTCATAATGCCCACACGCTGAATAACGATCCGCCGTTACATATTGAAGATTTTATGGGATTTGCACTGCAGGGAGGTATTCGCACCACGGAAAATTCAGCCATGCAAGGACACTTTAAGGCAGGAATTCTGAACTCAACTTACCGTGAACGTGGTATAACTGATGGTTATGATGTTTCGACCACACTGTTTGCAGAGTTAGCCGGTAGTTACAAAAACCTTGGAATAAAATCGGTGCTGAATATGGGCGGCGGACATAAGTTTATGTATGGCGATCCCTACTACCAGGCCGATGATTACTGGCGCACCGATTTCATCTGGTATTTTATTAATCACGAAAAAATAAAGGGAAAATTCAACCTGTCGATGCATGTTGTTGATTGGGATACACTCGATCAACAGCAACAACTTTCCATTATTTACGTTTTTGGTAATTAATTGCAGACAGGAATTGTGAGCTTGAATTTTACTGTTTCCCCGGAATAGTGAAAAAGAAGGTACTGCCTTTTCCAGGTTCGCTTTCCACCCAGATTTTACCGTTATGGCTGGTTACAAACTCTTTGCATAACGATAGTCCGAGGCCAACACCTTTCTCGCCATTTGTGCCTACTGTCACATCAATATTCATGTCGTCACTGAAAATAGTTGATGCATAATCAGCGTTCATTCCCACACCAAAGTCTTTTACAGAGAACAGCACTGTATCCGCCTCTGTTTGAACCGCATTAATAAATATACTACTTTCGTTGTTGCTAAATTTTATGGCATTCATCAACAGGTTTCGCAAAATAAGCCGGATAATATTCCTGTCGAAATATATTGCCAGATCCTTATTCTCGAGTTTGCTTTCAACATTTATCTGCTTTTTTAATGCCGTTGCCGAAACTTCAACCATTACATTTGAAAAGATTTCAGCAATAGTTAAATTCTCCGGGTTAAACTCAATTTTTTTGTCCTGACTTCGGGCCCAGTGTAACAAGCTGTTCAGCAAATCAAATGCGTTGCGCGACGACTCGTGTATATGCTTTATTATCTCCACCCGATTCTCTTCATCCATGTTTTTGTATCCTTTATTTAACACTTCCGAGAAACCTAAAATTGCATTAAACGGATTGATGAGATCGTGTGCAATTATGGAGAAAAGCTTGTCTTTTGTAGTATTCGCGGTTGTAAGTTCAGCATTTAACAACGAGAGGTTTTCAGCCACCTCGGTAATTTTATTTGCCTGGGTTTCAATTTGCTGTTTTTGTTGTTTTAGCAACGAATTTCGTACATGGAGTTTCTCCTTCTGGAGCTCAAGTAAACGGTTTTTATCGTTTAAAACTTTGGTTCTTTCTTCTACCAGGGTTTCCAGCTTTTCTTTTTCTGCTTTAAGTTTAGCAACCCGGTATCTGAAAATTACAACAACCAGCAATCCAAGAAATACGATAAAGCTTGCAATAAACCACCATTCCAACCATAAAGGAGGTTGAATAATTACTTTCATCGATGCTCCTGTGTTGTTCCATATTCCATCGTTATTTGCCGCAATAACCCTGAACACATATTTACCGTGTGGCAGGTAATTATAGTTTACATGCGAATGATTCGTTTCAATCCAGTCTTCATCAATACCTTCAAGTTTGTATTTATACTTATTATTGGCATGATCGACATAGTTGGTGGAAGTATATTCAAAACCAACGGAATTTTGGTTGTATTTTAAATTAATATTGTCGGCACAAAGCGGGCTCTTTGGAAGAATTTCATCTGGCCCGAATTTTTCAACTTTCTTATTCTGAAGAAAAATTCCACTGATAAATACATCCGGCACCCCGGTATTTAGTTTTAGTTTTTCAGGATTAAAACTCGCTATTCCCTTATCGCCTCCAAAAAACAGCACGTTATTTGCACTTTTTGCACTACTTCCGGCTTTAAATATTCCAGAGGGAAGTCCGTCAGCTTCATCAAGGTTGACAATTAATTGTTCTGTTTCAGGATTAAAACCTGTAATTCCGGTAACCGAACTAACCCACAAATTTCCGTTCCGGTCTTCTTCAACAGAACAAATGTTATGCGCAGGAAATCCGGGATCAACCCGATGAAAATTATCACCATCAGGTATGTATCTGCACAATCCCGAGAATGTGCCAATCCAGATTCGTTTTTTTGAATCCTGAAACAAACAATTTATATAATCGCTGGGAATGGTATACGAATATTCCGGCACATGATAATAGCATGTGAATTTCTTTTCACCTTTTTTCAATACACTCACACCACTGGGCGATGCTACCCAAAGATTTTCATCCGAATCAAGCAATAGCTGAAAAGGCCAGTCATTCGATAATCCGTTTTCTGCAACGTTGTAATTATAAAATTTTTGTTCCTTATAATTAAAATAATCAATTCCTTTTCCGTGCGTAATCACCCAGAAATTACCATCAGCATCCTCCTGTATTCCCCTGATATCGTTATTCGAAATCGACAATGAATCCTGCGGATCATGCACATAAGTAATAAACTTGTCGTTCACCGGGTCGTAACACTGCAGGCCTCCGAGGTTGGTCCCCACCCACATTCTGTTTTGGCTGTCGTTATATAAGCAGCAAACTGCGCCTCGTCCCAAACTCCCGGGATCATTCAGGTCAGAATGATAAACCCGGTGACGTTTGTTTTTAAAATCAAAAACATCAATACCATCATTCGCATTTCCAATCCAACAAACGTTATTATCATTAAAAGCAATTGTCAAAGTATTGTTATTAATCGTATGCCAGAATTTCCCCGGATTTTCATCATATATGCTTATTCCTTTCGATTGATATCTTAAACCAATACCACCGGGGCTATTAACGGTCCAGTAATTCCCCTGCTTGTCCTGAAGCACCCGGGAAGGAAATTCTTTAACAAGGTCTCCGGCGGTATTAACGCTTTGTATCCGCACAAAAGTATCTGATTCTTTATCGTATCTCCGCATACCTTTTAAATCACAAATCCAAATAGTATTATTGCGATCGGCATAGATGAAAACCACATAATCAGAATAATTATCCCCAGTGGTATATCTTTTAATTTCCCGGGTTTTAGTATCCAGTAAATTAACACCACCACCATAAGTTGCAATCCAGAGTTTTGAATTATCTACTAAAGAAATATCAAAGATATGATTATTGCTCAGGCTCGTTTTATCTGTGGCATCTGAAAGAAATCTTTCCGATGTGCGTTCAGTGATGTCAAAATAGGTCAATCCTCCGTTATTCGATGAAATCCATATATTATTGTTTTCATCGAAAAGAAAGTCAGTTATCCAGAAATCGGGATTGTGGAAAACAAGCTCGAGTGTATTTTGCTCCTTATCGATTCGGTAAATTGAATTGGTAACAGAGATATAAATATTGTTCGTCTGATCCTGTTGTATAGCTGAAATTTGACGAAATTCGCCATCACCCAATTCAAACGAGCTGATAATACGGTTAAAGTTATCGAAACACGGGTTGTACGTACATAAGCCATCTATGGATATAATCCAAAGCTTTCCTGACTTATCGACAAACAAATCCTGAATACGGTTATCGTATAAACTTGTGCTATCATTACCTCCTGAGAGGTATCGCGCCAAATTGTCGCCCCTTAAGCAATAAAGTCCGTCGTTGGTTCCAATCCAAACAAATCCTTTATCATCCTGAACAATACATGTACTGTTTTTACTTTTAAATTCTTTATCAGGAATCGGATCTGCATAAATTAAATCGATGGTTTCGGCAAATGAAACAACAGAAATAATGATTGTACAAAACAGTAAGAGAGATTTAACCCAATATTTTTTTTTAATCGATTTTATCATAAAAACCATACTCTTAAACAATTTAAAAGTCAGCTGGTTTCGGTAATACATAAAAAAAGCCCTTTAAAACATCCCGATAATTCTTATCCCTTCCCGAATAAATAGAGAATTACTATTGATGTTCACTTCAGTTAACTACAAAAATATTGTAATTTTTAAAAGTCAATAGGTTAAAAGGGCTGATATTGCCTTCAAAAAAGATTAAAAATCGATACCAGACTATAATTTTAATTGTGTTTTAGTTAAATAAAACCGATTAGCCTTAACCGTAAAATTTACCTGTTTGAATTTACTTCACAATCTCCATCTCCTCCAATAAATAACCGGCTCCTGCAAATTTATCGATAATAAAAAGGGCATAACGAATATCGAGCGAGATATTGCGACAGCGCTCCGGATCAAACATAATGTCGCTCATTGTCCCTTCCCAGCAACGATCGAAATTTACCCCGATCAACTCGCCGTTACCATTTACAACCGGACTGCCCGAGTTACCACCGGTAGTATGATTTGAGGCTGTAAAACAAACCGGCACATCGCCGTTTACTTCGTATTGTCCGAAATCTTTTGCGTGGTAAAGTTCTTTTAAGCGATCAGGCACATCGTAGTCGTAGATCTCCGGATTGTCTTTTTCCATAATCCCCGTAAGCGTTGTATAGTACTTGTATTTCACACCGTCTTTGGGCTCGTAACCTTCCACTTGTCCGTAGGCAACACGCAACGTAAGGTTGGCATCGGGGTAAAAAGCCTGTCCTTTTTTCATTTCCATCAATCCGGCCATGTAAACCTTCATGTTATCGTCGATTGATTTACTGATTTTCCGAACCTCCGGCATAATATCCTTTTCGTAAATAAAGTTCAGTTGGTTGAACATAGAAATAAGCGGATCTTTGCGCAACTTTAACAATTGTTTTTCCGAACCATTTTCCAGCAGATCTTCCAGCTTTTTCCGATCGGTAAGTATCGATTTCTGATAGACTTTTTTCACCAGTTTTTCCTGATCGAGGTTTCTAATTGTCTCCACCACTTCAGCAGGTAAAAACGAGGCATCGAGGCCATTAATCAGCTCGGGCATAAGCGTGGCAAACAAAGCTTCGTCGGTTGGTTGGTTAAAATCTTTGTAAAAGCCGGGCAGCCCTTTAAGCATGGCCGAACGCATGCTTTCGGCTCTTTCATCCTGGTCGTTCTCAATGTTATTGATTATAGAGTTGATGGTGCGTGCGCCTTTAAACACCTCTACTCCGCTCATCACAATTTCGCGGTAATAATCGTAAGCTTTTATGTAGGTTGAATAGTCGGCATACAGCACATCGAAAGCATCAAACACCGGTTTGTATTTATTTTCCCAGGTATTGTTTTGCTGTGCCCATTTTTTGAATTCTTCTTCGTAGTCCCGCTTTTTATTAATGGCATCGAGGCGTTTTAACCCTTTAATTTCGCCCTGCCATTTTTTCCACGCATTACTGATACCTGCATATTTTGCAGCATACTGAATACGAATTTTCGGATCCGATTCCATATCGCTTCCAATAATATCCAGTTTTTTATCGCGCAGCATAATACGATCCGGATCGCGTTGGTTCATGGTTACATCAACTGCCTGGTGTGGCCAGTATTGCATGGTAGTTCCCGGGTTACCAAAAACCATTGTAAAATCGCCGGGCTGAATACCCTTCATCGAAACGGGGAACGATTTTTTTGGTTTAAAAGGCACATTGTCGGGCGAATACTCTGCCGGTTCGTTGTTCTTATCGGCATAAATACGGAACAGCGAAAAATCGCCGGTATGGCGCGGCCACATCCAGTTGTCGGTATCGCCGCCAAACTTGCCAATGGCCGATGGTGGCGCCCCCACCAAACGCACATCTTTATATACTTTGTAAACATACAGGAAATACTGGTTGCCATAAAAAAGCGGCTTTACCGAAGCGGTAAATTTCCCGTCGTTACGGGCTTCTTTAATAATGCGGTCGGTATTTTCCTTTATTTTTTTGTCTGCTGCTTCGCCATCCATATTTTCGGTTCCGGCCAATACACTGTCGGTAACATCTTTCATGTACTCCAGAAAACTTACCGTTAAGCGTTCGTTGGGCAATTCTTCATCGCGGCTCATGGCCCAAAAACCATTGGTAAGGTAATCGTGTTCTACGGTGCTGTGCGATTGAATCTGGCGGTATCCGCAATGGTGATTGGTAATCAGCAGTCCTTCATCCGATATCAGTTCTCCGGTACATCCTCCGCCAAAAATTACCACTGCATCTTTCATGCTCGAGTGGTTTACATCGTAAATATCATCGGCACTCAGTTTAAACCCCATTTCCTGCATTTCTGCCAGGTTGTATTTTTCCAGCAGAATAGGAATCCACATTCCTTCTTTGGCCGAAAGCTGAAACAAACTAAAAACAAGTAATACCAGCAACAAACTTTTCTTCATCATCTTAAAATATTTTAATGCGTTAAAGAGAATAAAACGCCGGAAAAAAAACAAGGATTTAAAACATTTTGATGGTTGAATTGTCATTTGACTTAATAACAGGAAACAATTATTGTGCTATTACGGAGTGCTGACGTAAAGCCAGATCTTTTTTTAGCAAGTAAAACAGTGAAGGATTGTAGTAATCATTTATTGCCAATTGTAAAATCCCGGTTCCAACAATACTTAGCAGGATGCCTAAGTATTCGGTTTAATGATTAATTTTGAAAAAATAGCAACAGACCCTTACTATGATAGATTTTTTACCGAGTAACAGTCTTATTCAATTAATAACTGCTTTTACTGCCATTGGCACATGTTTACTTTTATGGAAGTTCAGAAAAGCCGCTGAGGTTCGCTTCCTTATTTTACTGGAGTTTTTTGTTACCATCTGGGCATTTAGTTACGCCCTTGAGTTTGGTACTCCTGTTTTTGAAGAAAAAGTTTTCTTCTCGCAAATGTCGTATCTGGGCATCGTGTTTATCCCGCTTACCTATTTCTTTTTCACCACCGCTTTTAGTCAGAAATTTAGTTTGGTAAATAAACAGAGTATTCTTCTTTCGCTTATTATTCCGATAATAACGCTAATTCTGGTATTTACCAACAACAAACACGGGCTTATCTGGAAAGATTACACTTTAGACAGCAGCACCAATATGCTGTATTACAAACACGGCATTTGGTTTTGGATTTTTGATATGTATGCGTTTACACTAATTGCCTGGGGGATTTTTAACCTGGTTAGCTCAATTTCGACCTTTACCAGTTTTTACAAAAAACAAATCCGAATACTCATCATTGCCTCGCTTATTCCGGTAATTGCCAACCTGATGTATATTTTCAATATTAATCCGGTTCCGGGTTTCGACTGGACCACCGTTTCGTTTGTTTTAACCGGGCTGATTATTGCATTTGGGATATTCCGCTACAAAATATTTGAGCTGATTCCGCTGGCCCGCGAGAAACTGCTGGGCACCATGAATGAAGGGGTTTTGGTAATCAATACCAACGGGATTATTGAAGAAGCCAATCCGGCCCTGATAAAAACGTTTGGGTTGAATAAAAAGACATGCATTCATTCCAACTTTATGAATACGTTTCAACAATTCCCTGCTATTATTGAGTTGCTTCAGGCAAATGAAGATCGGTTTACCGACTTTGAATTGAAGCACAATAACCAAACATTTTATTACCAGGTAAGGATTACTGCACTTTACGACCAGCGGGGAAAACTTAGCGGAAAGCTGATGGTTTTAAGCGATGTTTCGTCAAGCCGACTGGCGGAAATTGAGCTTACCAAAAAGAACGAACAGCTAAAGTTACAGAATAAACGAAACGAAAAGCTAATCGACGATTTGGATGCGTATGCCCACACGCTGGCGCACGATCTGAAAAACTCGTTAGGCGTAATTTATTCGTCAAGCGATATTATTTTAGGAGCAATTGAAGAAGGCGATATGGATGCGATTAAGGAGTTTTCGGCGGTAATTAAAGAATCGTCGGCTAAAACCATAAGCGTAACCAACGAATTGCTGAAAATGGCCACTGCCGGACACGAGGATGTTAAAATCGCCCCCATTGAAATGCAGCAAGTTTATGCTGCCGCAATGGCACAGATTGCCGATATGGTTGCCGATTGCAAAGCCACCATTGAACTGGAAAACAATTGGATTGATGCACAGGCTTATGCGCCGTGGATTGAGGAAATCTGGATAAACCTGTTATCGAATGCGATGAAATACGGAGGTGCTCCGCCACATATAAAAGTGGGCTGCGAACTTAGCGGACAAGGAATGGTGAAATACTGGGTGAAAGACAATGGCGATGGAATTCCTGAAGATCAGCACACGAAAATATTCCGGAAACATACACGACTGCAACCCGATAAAGCCGGCGGTTACGGACTTGGGCTATCGATTGTAAAACGTATTATCGAAAAGCTGGGCGGTAAAGTGGGTGTTGAAAGTACCGGCGAAAAAGGTGCCGGCTCGCTGTTTTATTTTAAACTTCCGGCGGTAAGGGTTGACGCACTTACTGAGGTGCGATAGACAAATGCCCCGCCAAAATGGGAAGACCCCCTACCTCTCAGCTGACGGGAGCTCCCCTCGCCAGGGGAGCCGGTTGTTAACAGACTTTTCATCAAAACGGTTTCCCCTCGTGAGGGGAAATGTCGACAGACAAAAGGGTAAAGCAATTAATACCGATTTAACAACAAAATGTCGCATACTTTCACTTCGTTCAGTCTTCTCCTTTGTTGTATTATCGGCATTTACCATTGTAAACTTTCTTATTGCCATGCGGCAAAATAAAGTACAATTGGTATAATGAGATTTTTATTCTCAACCCCTCTCCCTGACGGGAGCTCTTACCAGGGGGTATTGATCGAATCCGGAGGATTCAACTATTTATAGAAAATTAATTGACGGGGCATGGTGCGACTCCCACCGGAGTCGGATATTTTTCATTCGTATTATGCTATAAACATGTGATGCTGCCGGCATCTACAAAAAACCGGCCCACCCCAGAAAGGGCAGGCCGGTAAAACCAAAATTTAACCTATCGACCGAGAGTTTCTTTTGGATTGATGTTTATTCCGTGTCGTCGTTATCGTTCTCGTCGTTGCTGCTGTTGCTTTGACTTTGTTTGGCAGCGGCATTGGCTTCGGCGATGTATTGCGACACTTCGGCCACCACCTCGTCGATATTTTGTGGTTCCTGCATGGCCTGCATGGTGTTTAGTATATTTTCCAGCAGTTCGAGCGATGTTTTCAGGTCCTTTAAGGCCTCGGCATCTTGCAAGGTATCGTCGGCCGAGCGGGCAGCACTGCGTTGTGTAGCTGCTGCTACATATGCCTGATTATCGTTATCCAGTTCTGTTACCCATTCGGTAGTATTAGTAGTTGCCAGGTGCGGGGCGTTTTTAGGTTTGCGCAGGTCAGCCAACAAACTCTCAGTAGCGGCAGTTTGTTTATCGCGGGCGAGGTAATACAGCTCCAGGTTGTTTTTTTCAAACTCGAGCCAAAGTGCTTCGCAAGCGCTACGATACGCTTCGTTTTGGCGGCGCAACCCGGCTTTAATCGTGTCGCGCAACGAACGGAATGTATCATCGCGGCGCAAATCGGCAGCTGTTACAATTTGGGTAAGCGGTGTTTTCCTTGAGCTTCCAATAGCCTGCAGAGCTGTTTCAATCTGCGGCTGAAAACGGTTAAGCAGGGCAATTACCATTGCGTTTTCAGGAAGTTTAGCGTTTAAAAGATTAATGATTTTTTGTGCCAATGCAGTTAATGCAGCAAGTGTGTAATAGGAGAAAATAACCTTTTTCATGATTAAATATTTTATTGGTGATTAAAATTAGAAATACAAGTTAAGGTCATTTTTTCAGAAAGTCAACAGATAACATAAAATTATCCGGAAAGATTCGCTAAAATTTCCGCCACTTTAAATCTGCAAGAATGGCGAAAAGCTTTATTGTTTCTGTTCTCCGGTTTTTCGGAGTTCTGAATTGGAAGCTAATTTTTGTCTCCGGTTTTTCGGAGGCAAAAACTGGAGCTTGTTTTTTATCTCCGATTTTTTGGAAGTATAAATCGGTGCCGGATTTTGCCCTCCAGTTTTTCGGAGTATTAAATTGGGAGCTCATTTTTATCTCCGGTTTTTCGGAAGCAAAAACTGGAGCTTGTTTTTCATCTCCGGTTTTTCGGAAGTATAAATCGGGGCCGGATTTTGCCTTCCGGTTTTCCGAAGAAACAAATTGCCGGTTATTTTAATCCTATTAGTTGTGATGAAGTGTTTTCATGTATTTGTTGCCTGAAACATAAAAAATATGATTAGTTTTAGTGTACTAAAAACCGATATGCGTGAATACACATCTGAAAATAACAAAAGAAAATAGCATTTACAAAATTGGATATTGTACGCCTAAACCTGATAACAATTATCGTATTGGGGTGTAACAAGCAAGTTTAGCAGACAGTATAAAAACAAGATAATTATGAAAATATTAACAACACTTTCCTTTCTATTATTTATAAATATTACTTATGCTCAATCTCTTTTCGAAAAGACTGATTTAGTGGATGAATTTGGCGATAAAATTGGTGAAGTTCAAAGAAATGTTTCGATAGGTACTTTTTCAAATTCAGCAACTAATGATTCTCCTTTACATGTGCATTCAATTTTAGAAAAAATGCCAGAATTTAAAAGCTTAGATGAATATAAAGATTATTTGAAACAGCAACTGAACGAATATGGATATACAGAAAAACAAATTCAGACTACTTTAAAATACGCTAAAAAATCAATCGAGACTGTCAAAAATACTAACGGCTCCATTCGATTTAAACTTTATGAATATAAAGACATTAAAGCAAGTATGATAGGTGTTAAAAATGGAATTATTTAAATTAAAACATCAGAAGGTAAAAAAATAGAGGCGAACTTAAGTTCGGCATCTTTTTTAGACGGCACAGTTACGTTAACTGGATACAAAGAATTAACAACTGGGGCAATGGGTGTAAAGAACCAAATAAAATATGGATACTACGATTGGTCACAAAGTGAGATATACAACGAAATAGTAAATGCCGATGGGAAAATAATGGTTGTTATTGCCTTTGGTGGTTCGACTTATAAATTTGCTTTGGAATGATTTATTCATTAAAAATAGCGCCCAATTGAGTTGTAAAAAAAAATAACAATTTGCCAACAAAGTGCCATATTGCATAGCGGGGTGTGGTGGTGTGCCAACTGCGGCTCTCGCAACATCGTTCCGTCCACGCGCACAGAATAGTTCTTCGAAACCCGCTCCAACAACATGTACCAACCGTTATAAATAAACATAAAAAAAGGAACCAAATAACTTTAACCTTTAAAAATGAAACCGATATTTTCAATTTGGATCAAAACCCGACAGACATTTCTTTAAACTGGGAGATGATGAACAGACCGACATAATGCTGAAACTAAAATTAAAATACTAATATGGTATAACTAAAAAAAACAGATAATATGAGATTAATTTATTTGACTTTATTGATTGCGTTAACTTTTAACTGCTCTGCTCAGGAAAATCAAAAAAAAGAAAATATTAATATGGATAAAATGATGATCAGAATATCGGAAATAGAAATAGAACCGGAGTATCTTAACGAATATTTATCCATCCTAAAAGAAGAAGCGAGGGCTTCAGTTGAATTGGAACCAGGTGTAATTTCTATTTATCCAATGTTCCAAAAAGAAAATCCAAATGAAATCAGGATATTGGAAATTTATACCGACAAAAAAGCCTACGAAAACCATTTGCAAACACCTCATTTCAAGCATTATAAAACGACAACTTTAAAAATGGTAAAATCGTTGGAACTTATTGACATGAGTGCAATAGACGAACAAACAATGCCAAAAATATTTAAAAAAATTGGGCAATAAATACAAATTGAAAAAAGCCGGCAGCTTACATGGCACATATTGCAGGGCGGGGTTCATTGGTGCGCCAACTCCGCCCCTACAACTTACAAGTTACCTTTAACACCGAAATCATTCAGGCAATCATTAATTCCCCGAAAATTATTTAGATACTATACCGTTTGCAGCAAACTGTGCGGCGGCTTCTTCCAGGTATTTTCCTGCATTTTTTATTGAATCCTCAACACCACTGGCCTGTTGTATTATTTCAGCCAGATAATCGATTTTATGCGCTGCTATTTGTTCTGCAGTTAATTCACTTAATCCGCAAAACACAGCCAGTTGCTGGTTTGTTCTTGAATCGAGCACTCCTTTAATTACTTTTCCTGAAAATGTTTGCTCATCAAATTTGCCTTCGCCGGTAACAATCCAGTCGGCATCTTTTACCTGTTCATCAAAATTGGCAATTGATTTTATCAGCTCAGTTCCCGATTTTAACTCTGCATTCAGAAACAATACGCAGCCGGCACCCAGTCCTCCGGCAGCGCCGGCACCGGCAATATTTTGCAGGTTCTTACCAAATTGTGTTTCCACTTTTTCGTTAAAATTTCTAAGGCCGGCATCCAGCTCTTCCACTACCCTTTTTGTGGCGCCTTTTTGCGGCGCATAAACAGGTGCGGCACCTTTGGGTCCAAACAAGGGATTATCCACATCGCAGGCCACTTCAAATTTTATATTCCTGAGCTCCGTATTTACCATTGAAGTATCGATAGTCGTCAGGCGGTTTAAATCCTTCCCTCTCCCCTCCAATAAATTGTTTTCAGCATCAAAAAAACGAAAGCCAAGTGCACATGCCATTCCCATTCCGGCATCGTTGGTTGCGCTTCCGCCAATTCCCAACAGAATATGTTTAGCCCCACGATTTATGGCATCCAGTATCAACTCGCCGGTTCCGTAGGTGGAAGTTTCCAACGGATTTAGCTCGTTGTTCTTCAATAAGCGAACTCCTGAAGCTTCGGCCATTTCGATAAAAGCCAGCATTTCGTTTTCGGCATACAAATACCTGGCCTGTATGGGCCGTAGTAAGGGATCGTGTACCGCAGCAGCTATCAACTTTCCGCCGGTATAAAATTTCAGGGCATCAACCGTTCCGTCGCCTCCATCGGCCAATGGCAACTTCACAATCGTAACATTTTCGATTTGTTTTTTAATGCCACGCTCAACGGCATTACAAAATTCAATTCCGCTTAACGATCCTTTAAACTTGTCGGGCGCGATTACGATCTTCTTCATTTCCCTAAAATAATACCAATTCTGAAAATGTTTAGGCTATTTTTAACTATTTTCAGATTGGTATAATGCCGATATAAAAAAACACAGGCATTGGGAGTCAGCGAACCAATGGCTCAATGTTTTTCATCATCGGTATAAGAATATTTATAAGAACCTGATGGTACGCAAAAACGGGAAGCCATAACCTCCCGTTTTCACTATCCTAATTTTTAAAGATTGACTACACGTTTGGCAACTGCCAGTTTTTATTGTAGTTCAGTTTCATAAGATCGTTGGCAGCCGCTTCGTTAAACAACTGCGAATCATTATTCCAGTGAATGCGTTGCCCCACCCGATAAGCCATATTTCCCATCTCGGAAACGATAGCCGTTTTCGCGCCCACTTCAACCGGAGCATTTAAGGTACCACCTTTTCGAATGCACGACAGCAGGTTTTGTACGTGCTCGTCAAGGCCATCGCCATATGCTTTTTGGGCTTTCGCTTCAAAAAACGGACCTTTCAGTTCGTTGCTATGGTCGGGTAAAATTTCGTAGCCACTTCGGGTAACTACCAGGGTTCCTTTTTCGCCAACAAAAGCCACTCCATGCGCTTTTTGGTAAGGGCCGATTCCCGGATTTAAGCCACATTCCCAAATCATAGTATGTTTAGGGTACTGATAAATGGCCTGCTGAATATCGGGTGTTTCAATGGCTCCCGGCTTGTGGTAAAAAATACCGCCGCCCGGAGAAATCGACATAGGCATACCGGCGTCCATTGCATATAACGCAAAATCGAGCAGGTGAACACCCCAATCAGTCATGGCACCGCCTGCATAATCCCACCACCAGCGGAAATTATAATGAAAACGATTCATATTAAACGGGCGTTGGGGTGCCGGCCCCAGCCACATATCGTAATCAACATAATCTGGTGCTACGGAATCTTCCATTACCGGATAGGCCGTATCGTAGCCTTTATAAATCCATGCTTTTACCAAATGAACTTCGCCCAATATTCCTGATTTCACCATTTCTGATGCTTCGAACCAATGTTTCGAGCTCCGTTGCCACATGCCCACCTGGCAATATAGCTCAGGATGTTTGGCCTGGGCAGCTACCATGGCATTACATTCTTCAATGCTGTGGCCCATTGGTTTTTCCACATAAACATGTTTGCCGGCATCCATTGCCATCATCATCATTATGGCATGCCAGTGGTCGGGTGTACCAATTATTACAGCCTGCACATCTTTATTATCCAATACATCTCTGAAATCGGCGTAAGTTAGCGGTCGTTTACCCGTCATTTTTTCCACTTCAGCAGCTCTTTTCTCCAGCACATTACTGTCGACATCGCACAGCGCCACACAGGCTACATTGTTTTCCTCGCGCAAAAAGCTTTTCAGATTATTAAATCCCATCGAACGACAGCCGATAAGCGCCACATTTACCTGCTCGGCTGGCGATGCACAAGCATTTAGAAGCCCCGGAGCAACGCCAACTGCCGCTGTGGCTATTGCCGAATGTTTTATAAATTCTCTTCTATCTGTCATTATTGTATCAAAATCTTATGTTTTCTGTAGTTGTTATTATTTTAATTGATTATCCGTTCTATGTCATAATTATTATTTAGCAAGTCATGCTGTCCATCAGCTGACGGATTCAGCATCTCTCGCATCTAATAATCAACTATTTGCAAGAAAGACCCTGAAACAAGTTCAGGGTGACGTGCTGGTTGTGACCAATTGCGGACATCCAATTTTTTTTTATTCGTCAATCAACTTTGCAATTTTTTTTGCATTCATTTTGCCTGAATAAACAATAAGCGAATACTTTAAAACCAATGGTTCTGTTGTAGATAGTGCAACCGGTTCAGCACCCGGCCAGGCTATATTCTGCATGCTGTTTTTTTCGCGCAGAATGAGATTTTGCGGATAACCGGGATTTTCCTTGTTATCGAGCATTACAATTCCGGCCTTGGAATTTCCCTTTCCGAGCGATCCGGAGATGTTCACAAATCCCTGCGACTCAACGGCCGTTTCCTGAGGTTTTATGCTTCCATTTTTTCCTGAAAACTGAACATCATCGGGTAAAATCATACGAACAGAAAAACCGCCATAACCTTTTTCATCATCCGAGCCGCCAATGCGTAAATTTTCTTCCAGTGCCAGCAGGCTGATTTCAAAATCAATTCTTCGGTATTTTAAATTGCTTTTGTGTATATGAATAGCAACATTCTCCTGAATATACGGCTTTTTGATGCCATTAACTTTCCACTTGTCGGACAACCAAAGCACTTCGCTTTTCAGCCACACGGTTTCATCCGGATCTTTCACAAATTCGATTTCGGTAATTTCCTGATCAAAATCTTTTATTTCCCAGGGATCGCCAATGCGCTTATCGCCAATCCAAACCTGGTGCCAGGCCCAAAAAATACCACGGTGATGCAAATGATCGGCAGGAAAATCTTCGGTAAGAATTTTGCCGTTTAATCCCCAAAGCGGATGAATATAGTTACAGCGCTCGTAAGCCCCATCCTTATTCAAGGGACTCATTTGGTAAAACAACACGTTTGAAGAACCATCAACGATTTTAATTCCATCCTGCTGCTTTTTCATGGTCAATTGCCCCCACACCAAACCATTGGTGAGCAGCACAAAGAGTAGCGATAGTATGAAAGATCTTTTCATGACGGATCCTCCTTTTCTATTATCGTTGTTGTTGTTTTAACATCATCTTCGGTATATTCAACTTCCAGAATTTCAATATTACTGAGTTGGTTGGAGATAATGACTTTATCGTTTTCGGGTAGGATAAGCCAGATATTGGCAATAAAAGCTGCCATAGTTGCGGAGTCGGCCTTTACCGAAACGGTTCGTTTTCCTTGAACAGGAAGGCCGGTTGCCGGACTGATAATCTTGCGGGTTTTCATTCCCTCGCCGTCATCGCGTATATAAACAGTTCCGGTGGAATAAACCGTTTGTCCTGATACTTCGAAAACATGCACAAACTCGTTGGGCTGCTGCTGGTTTCTGATTCCCAGTGGCCACTCTGTACCAGCCGGATGGTTTCCGAGTGCCAAAACCACATCTTCCTCAAAACTGACAATAGCATCGTGAGCACCCAATTCGATCAAAAGCGGTTTAATCAAATCAAGAGCATATCCTTTTTCGATGGCACCAAAATCCAACTCAACACCTTCTTCTTTAAAACGAAGTCGTTTATTATCAATGTCGAGTTCTATTTTATCGAAACCACATTTTTGTCGTGCTTCCCGGAGTTCGTTTTCATCAAGAGTTTCCTTTTCAACCCAAAGCGATTGCAGCGGAAACAGGCTTACATCGAAAGCGCCCTGGCTCATCTGGTTAAAATCGCTGGCAATGGTGATGATTTCCCACAACTCGCCGGAAACATCCATCCACACGCCTTTTCCGGCCTGATTCAGCTCATGAATGTCAGACAATAAACTAAAGCGGCTGATGGTACTTTCCAGCTGCTCCATTTCGGCTTTTATTTGTTGAAATATTTTTTTTGCGGTATCGGCCTCAAGATTTGGGAGCACTACGTCGCAATGGCTGCCAAAGGCCAGAAAAGTATCACTAAAAATAGCAGGTTCTGTCATTCAAAAAGTTTTATTGTTTCAGTTGAGCACTAAATTAAAAAAGTAAGCCAAAATTAGTGATCTTCGTGCGAACAAATCCGGCACTTTAGCTAATTTATATTCCTTCTTTTTAACCTGAAAGAAAGAAAAAAGGCAGGGAAATCCCCGCCTTTTCAATTTTGTTATATTCTATAGTTTTGGTTCCCAATTTTGATCGTAATCCCTGCCCCACAATTTCATGGCATCGCGGTCGTACATAATTCCGGTTTTATCGCAAATATCGAAACCGTGTCCGATACGGTAAGCCACATTTGAATAATGTACCATTGTTTGGCTAATGGCACCTTCCATAATGTGCGAATTCAGTGTTCCTTTACCGCGAATTACCCCAAACCAGTTTTGAACGTGCCTGGTTGATGTATCGCCGCCACCGCCAAGTGCTGTACCGGCTTCCTGCGAAGCCGAAACGCTGTCTTTTACAATTTTTCCACCGCGATCGTAAAGAATATACTTTCCACGATCGACAAAAACGGTTCCTTCGCTACCGTAAATAATTGTTCCGCGGCCTCCCATTCCGTATGTGTCGTGACCCGATCGGCTGCGGCCATCCCATTTAATTACTTTATCGCCGACAAACAGGAAAGTAGCATCCATGGTGTCGTACATTTCCCAACCGTCGTTAAAAAAGTGCCGTTTACCGGCTTCAACATGTACATTATTTGGCAAGCCCACCTGTAATGCCCAACGCGCCACATCCAGCTCGTGTGTTGCATTGTTTCCGGTTTCGCCGGTTCCGTAATTCCAGCCGTACCAGTGCCAGTTATAATCCCAGGTTTCTTCGGTGTACTCGCGATGAATTGCCGGTCCTTGCCAGATTTCCCAATCCAGGCCGTTTGGAACTGCTGCTTTTTTCTGTACCGGCACTTCGCCTCTTTGGTTTACATAAAAAGCCACTGCCCGGTACGGAACTCCAATTATTCCGTTATGTATTTCCTTAATAATTTCGATGGTATGATCCGACGAACGCTGCTGGTTCCCCATCTGAACAACTTTATTATATTTTTCAGCTGCTTTAACGATCATCTCATTTTCGGCCATATTGTGGCTGCAGGGCTTTTCAACATAAACATGTTTTCCGGCCTGCATGGCCATAACCGAACCGGGAGTATGCCAGTGATCGGGAGTAGCGTTTATAATACAATCTACATCCTTGTCATCCAGAATTTTTCGGAAATCGTTCTCCAGCTTTGGTTGATAATCGATGTGTTTCGAGAAGTTTTCGGCAGCACGTTTTCGTTGGTGCTCCATAACATCGCACAGGTATTTTAACTCCACATTGCTTTCTTTTTCAGCAATTGGTTCGTAATAAGCCCCCAAACGGCGGCCCAGCCCCATAATGGCAACATTCAGTTTATCGTTGGCACCTAAAATTTTGCTGTAACTTTTTGCCGACATGCCCATGGCAGTTCCACCAACTGCAACACCGGCGGCACCTGCCGACACTTTTTTTAGAAAATCTCTTCTGTTAGTCATAGGTTATAAATTTCGTATTTTTAAACTTCTAAAGTGAACCGTGTCGTTGTGATCCTGTAGAAGGATGGGGCTTTTTTCGGCCATTCCAAAACCTTCATAATTGGCATATTTACTGCGTGCAACAAGCGCTTTATAAATATTATCGCCACGGGTATATTCAACTACTTTTCTTCCGTTTAACCAATGTTGTACTTTTCCGTCGGGAAAAACAACGATACGACCGCGATTCCATTCGTTGGGACCTTTTGTAAATCGTTTTTCCTTACCCGATGGTATCAGGTCGTACAACGACGACATGGTACGGTTGCCCACTGCACCCTTTTTAGCATCATGATGTTTCTCATCATCCAAAATCTGATATTCCAATCCGATGCCCGGTCCGTTATTACCAAGGCCGTATTTTATTCCGCTGTTAGCTCCTTCGGTGTACATAAAATCAAATTTAAATTCGAAAGGGCCAAACATTTCTTTGGTTATAATATCACCTCCTTTTTGGCTGGAATCCTGACGGCTCGATAATACACTTAAGATGCCATCTTTTACCTGCCACCCTTTCTCCGGAAATTCTCCGGTTTTTTCATTTTTCCAGCATTCGGTTGATTGTCCATCAAATAAGAGATGAAAGCCTTGTTTCTTTTCTACAATATTCAAGTTATTGGCAACAAGGTTTTCCACGTGAATATCAGAATAAAAATCAGGCTCCAGGTTTTCGGTCTTTATGCGAATATTACGCCATTTTATTTGCTCGCCTTCCTTTTCTTTATTGTTCCCGATTGCGTGTACCTGAAGTGCGATAAAACCTTCGGAAGTCATATCGTCGATAACATGAGCAACCGGAATATCGTTTACCCATGTACGAATTGAGTTTCCAATACATTCAATGCGATACTTGTTCCACTGTCCCATTTTGAGGGCTTTCCGGGCATCGGGATTTAAGTCGAGCGGATACAACCAGCCGCGCCGTGCCTCATCGTAAATACCACCACTCCAGGCACGTTC
Organism: Draconibacterium orientale; assembly: GCF_900111425.1. Classification (NCBI taxonomy): domain Bacteria; kingdom Pseudomonadati; phylum Bacteroidota; class Bacteroidia; order Marinilabiliales; family Prolixibacteraceae; genus Draconibacterium; species Draconibacterium orientale. The sequence goes on from NZ_FOHT01000001.1 coordinate 156,785, forward strand.
CGAGGGATCGACTTCGCATTGATAACCATGTACTCTCCCGTTGTTATATTCCGGCGAGCTTAAACTTCTGAACTGAATACCCGAATTCATATCGGGCTCCACCAAAAGTTCCACTTCGAAAATAAAGTCGCTGTAATTTTTTTCAGTACATAAAAAAGAGTTTGGCGTACCGGCAACCGTAGTTCCAACAATAACACCATCAACCACGTCGAATTTTGCGTTGCCATTACGCTGTATCCATCCGTCGAGATTTTTGCCATTGAATAGATTCTCCCAGCCTTGCTGAACACTTGCATTGGTTACAAAAATTGAAAAGATAGTAAAGAATAAAATAGAAATGAAGTTTTTCACTTGTATTAGATTTACGTTTAAATTGGTTTATTATAGTAGTCGTGTACGAACACGACACCAGCAAATTTAATCAATTTTTAGAGTTGGCAATGCGATTGCTTTAAAATTCAAGATAATCTGGAAGGAATAAAAAAGCCCCGATAAATTAATATCGAGGCTTTTTTACATTTTATCAGCTCTATTATTCTATTCCGATCTGGTCGAAAATAAATGCATATTCCAGTGCCGTTTCTTTTATCCACTCGAAGCGACCTGAGGCGCCACCGTGCCCGTAATCCATATTAATATGAAATAAGAGCGGATTATCATCGGTTTTCAATTCGCGCAATTTGGCTACCCATTTGGCGGGTTCCCAATACTGTACCTGCGAATCGTGCAGTCCGGTTGTAACCAGCAAGGCCGGATAATCTTTGGCTTCCACATTGTCGTAGGGCGAATACGAAAGCATATAATGGTAGTATTTTTCGTTTTTTGGATTTCCCCATTCGTCGAATTCGCTTGTAGTAAGCGGAATAGTTTCGTCGAGCATGGTAGTTACCACATCAACAAAAGGAACCGCGGCAATAACACCTTTGTACAAATCGGGGCGAAGATTTATACAGGCTCCCATTAACAATCCGCCGGCGCTTCCGCCCATAGCAAATAATTTTTCGGAGCTGGTATATCCGTCATCGATCAGGAATTGTGCACAGTCGTTAAAATCGGTAAAAGTGTTCATCTTTTTCAGCAATTTACCGTCTTCGTACCACTGGCGCCCATTGATCTGGCTTCCGCGAACATGCGCAATTGCATACACAAAACCACGATCGAGCAAAGGCAAACGCGCCAACGAAAAGCCTGGATTGTATGTATATCCGTATGAACCATAACCGTACAGCAAAGTTGGATTACCGCCATTTTTCACCATGCCCTTTTTATATACAATCGACATTGGAATTTTTGTTCCGTCGCCGGAAGTTGCATAAATACGTTTGGTTTCGTAATCGTTTTTGTTAAAACCACCCAACACCTCATCCTGCTTTAACAAGGTGCGCTCCTTCGTTTTCAGGTTGTAATCGTAAATCGAATTCGGTGTGGTCATCGAAGTATAACTAAAACGGAAAACATCGGTATCAAAATCTAAATTCACATTCGGATTAACCGTGTAAACTTCCTCATCAAAAGCGATGAAATATTCTTCGCCATTCCACGGAATAACGCGAAGCTGGTTAATGCCCTCGATACGCTCGGTAAGCACCAGGTAATCTTTTAAAATTTCGAAATTATCGAAGAAAACATCGCTGCGATGCGGAATAACCTCGCTCCAGTTTTCTTTTTCAGTAGCTGTAACCGGTGTTTTCATTAAGCGGAAGTTCAAGGCATCGAGATTGGTGCGAATGTAAAAATCGTTACCAAAATGATCTACCGAATATTCCAGTCCACGTTCGCGCGGCTGAACAATTTTAAATTCTCCTTCCGGGTTGTTGGCATCCAAAAACCGGTATTCCGAAGTCAGTGTACTTTCGCTGCCGATGATCAGGTATTTTTGCGATTTGGTTTTAAAGATAAAAACCGAAAAAGTTTCATCGTCTTCGTAAAAAACCTCCACATCATCTTCAACAGGAGTACCAATTACGTGCTTCATAATTTTTTCTGAACGCAGCGTAACATCGTCTTTCAAAGTATAATAAACCGTTTTGTTATCATTGGCCCAAACCGCACTTCCGGTGGTTAACGGAATGGCATCTTCCAACGTTTCGCCGGTTTCTAGGTTCTTGAAATGAATGGTGTATTTTCTCCGGCTAACGGTATCAACACCGTAGGCAATCAATTTATTATCGGGACTTACCGACAATCCGCCAAGCATAAAGAAATCCTGCCCTTCAGCCAGCACGTTTTCATCGAGCATCACTTCTTCTTCGGCATCAAGACTCCCCTTCTTGCGGCAGTTTACATCGTATTCTTTCCCCGGTAACTGCTTGTAATAATAGTAGTAACCATTTTTTTTGTAGGGTACCGACTCATTTTCCGGCTTAATTTTCGACTTAATTTCCTCAAACAATTTCTCCTGAAGCGGTTCGGTGTGTTTCATCATGGCATCTTTGTAAGCATTTTCGGCTTCAAGATGTGCGATTACTTCAGGATTTTCGCGTTCGTTTAACCAGTAATAATTGTCAACACGCGTATGACCATGTATCGTAAGTTCTTTCATTATCTTTTTTGCAACAGGTGGCTCAATCTTCTCTTTCGAAGTACATGCCACTAAAAATAGAACGCAAATAAAACCCAAATAAATTAACTTCTTCATGCTATTGGTAATTAGGTGATTATTATTAATATTTTTTTCAGGAAGTTTTTAAATTACAACTAAACAACCAACTTTCAAAATGAAAGTTCATTCTATTATGATTAATCTTACATCCGAAAAAGACCTTTACTTATTTCGGAAATTTATCTTCTGGATATTTTTTAAAATTTCAATCCGGTTATAAATCGATTCGATAACCTGATCGTACAGTTTATCCTTCAAAATGTAATCCTCAATATCCACATCGATGTTCGGATTATCGTTCACTTCAACTACATAAACCTTATCGTTTACCAGTTTCAGGTCAACGCCATACAATCCGTCGCCAATTAAAGCAGCCGCTTTTAAGGCTGTTTTTATTACTTCTTCGGGCACATCTTCGATATTCACTGTTTCCGAATCGCCGGAATATTCTTCGGCTTCACCCGTCCAGTTGTAAATTTGCCAGTGCCCTTTCGACATGTAATATTTGCAGGCAAAAAGCGGCCGGTTATCAAGCACGCCAATTCTCCAGTCGAATTCCGAATAAAGAAACTCCTGGCAAACAATCATATCCGATTTTTTAAACAGCTGATTGATGGCATCAGCAGCCTCTTCCTTATTTTCCACTTTTGTTATTCCCAGCGAAAATGCACTGTCGGGTTGTTTTAACACCAGCGGAAAATTCATATCGTCAAGATCTTTCTTTTCAAAAATATTTTTGGTGAAAACAACCGTTTGCGGCGTCAGGATTTTATGTTTTCTGAAAATCTCGTTCTGAAATATTTTATTGGAGCACCGCAATATCGACCACGGATCGTCAATAACCACCAACCCTTCGGCATAAGCCATTCGCGAAAATTCGTAGGTATGGTCGTTTACATTGGTGGTTTCGCGGATAAACAGTGCATCGAATTCGTTGATCTTATCAAAATCGTTTTTTGTAATAAACTCGGCATACAATCCTTTTCGGTTGGCCGCCGCTTTAAACTTCTGAAGCGCCCGTTTGCACGATGGTGGCGTTTCCTCTTCAGGATCGATCAGAATGGCAATGTCGTATTTATAATTAATGAGCGTGGTTTTGTTAAAACGCCGCTTGCTGAAATATTTACGGGCAAATTCGTAAATCACCTCAATTTCGCTTTCAGGCAACTTGTTTAAAGTGAGAACTTTTATTCCCTTAATGATCCATTTCTCTTGTTTTACAAATTCAATCTCGAAAAGCGGCGTTTCAAACAACAGGTAAAGCCGGTTGGCAATGGAGCTAAATCCTTTGGTGGCCGTCTGCCCGAAATAAATTTTCAGTTGAAATTTATCGTCTTTAACTTTTTGCAGCGCTTTGTTTATCAGTTCATCAATGTCGTACGATGTGGAATGGATAACATTCAGCATTTTAAAGTCGCGCAAAGTAACCGAACTGGGAATTACACGGTGCCCGCGGGCTGCCGCCAGCAACGACACATAATAACCGTAACTCTGGTATTTGTACGAACTGCAGAGGTTAAACACCCGCATATCGGTACTGTTCTGGTAAACCGGATTGCTGATGTACTCTTTTACCGAAATAACTTTAGCATTCACATCGGTAAAAGTCCATTTGTGCGGCTGGTTGATTACAATAATATTCGTTGTCTTTTTCCGAACCTCTTCGGCCTCCACACTCCATTCCATTTTTATGGCATCTTCCCCACTCGTGTAATAATCCGTTAAGGTATGCGATTGCTTAAACCCCTTCGTTTTATACCATTCGATGAGCTCGCTGTTTTTAGACTGAACCTCAATCAATATTTTTTGATAATGATTTTCGATTGCCCTATTCTTCACATAATTCAGCATGAAAGTGCCCAAACCGGCATTTCTGTATTCTGCCACCACCGCGATCGAATAAATTCGCAGTGCATGCTTGTATTTAAACAATGTAAGCGCCCCTACCGAAGTTACCTTTTGGTCTTCTTTCGCTTCTACAATCAGAACTTCCTGAAATGTACTATCCAGACTGTGTTTTAAACTTTTACGGGAACTCTGTTGAAAATGAGGGAAAGATTCTTTTTCCAGCTTTTCAAGGAAATAAAAATCACCGGGTTGTGATTTCCTGATATTCAAATCCATTTATTGCGTTATAAATCAAAACTAATTGAAACCTAATTAACACTTCAACCCCGTAAACACTTTTCGGCAACTACCGCCTCTGTTCACAGGATCAATAAAATGAATACGTTTTCCTATTTTATTGACAAGCAAAAATACAATATTGAAACATTAATTCCGATATTTGTCAACTTAATTATGCAAACGGAAATAACCATACTTATTTATTTTGTTTTTATTGTTGCAATTGGCGTTTATTCAGCATTTCGAATCAAAAATCCATCGGATTATTATGTCGCCGGAAAGAAAGCGGGATTATTACCAGTTTCAGGTAGTTTACTAGCTACCATTCTGGGCGGCTCGGCATTGATGGGCACCATTGAGTTAAGCCAAAGCAGAGGCTGGGCAGCCTTGTGGTTTTTGTTTTCGGCAGCAATCGGCTTGTTTATTCTGGCTCCCATTTCAAAATATGTAAGTCGCTACGGGAATTACACACTGCCAGAACTTTTAGGAAAATTTTTTGGACGTAAAGCAGAACGTTTTTCTACCATTATAATTCCGTTAGCCTGGCTGGGAATTGTAGCGGCACAAATTATTGCTGCGGCGCAAATTCTGCAGGGATTGGGTTTCATTTCGTACCAGAATGCAGCGATTTTGTCGGGACTGGTTTTTATTGCCTACACCTTGCTGGGCGGCCAGTTAAGTATTCTGAAAACAGACACTTTTCAGGCCATATTAATCATTAGCGGATTGGTGGCGCTGCTGTTTTTTGCCATTCAATCGCCGGAACATTTGCAGGTTGAGCCACTAAAATTTTCAGCGCTGTTCAATTCAAAATTCTCGGTTGTCGATCTGATCGTTTTGTTAATGACTTATTCGGTAACATTTATTGTAGGCCCCGATATTTACTCACGCCTGTTTTGTGCCGGCAATGAAAAAACTGCACGAAGAAGTATCATTATTGTTGCGTCAATATTAATCCCCGTTTCATTTGCACTAACCTATTTAGGCGTTTATTCCGGAAAAGAAAATGAAGGCATTATGGCATTTGCCGGGCACCTGCTTCCCAACTGGGCTTACGGATTGTTTATTGCGGCACTGCTTTCGGCAGTAATGTCGTCGGCCGATACTACGTTGCTTACTTCGAGTATGATTTTAAGCGAGCTGTTTAGCGGAAACCTGGAGAAAAAACAAGCACTCCCGCTTACCCGTTGGCTGGTTGTTGTAATTGGCATTTTAAGCTTGATCATCGCATTGTATGTCACTTCGGTAATTCAGGCTTTACTTTTGGCGCTCAGTTTTTTCTCGGGGGCATTTGTAGTGCCGGTATTATGCGGATTGCTGGGGTTTAAAGTAAACAACAAAAACGTAATTTGGGCAATTGTTTTTGGCGGAGTCACAGCTCTGGCAGGCAAACTGCTAACTTTATCTAATTATCAGAGCCTGGGAAATGGTATTGTCATTCTCAGTTATTTTGTAAACAGCCTTTTCCTTTTTGCCGGACGTAATCCAAAAAAACACAGCTGAACGATCAACATACTTTAAATTCTTCACAATTTGGGCTGAATTTGCTTTTCCATATTCAATTTTCCTACAATTGTTTTTATTTTGTTGCGTTTAAACAATTCCTCGTTACAAACGTAAGTAGGTTTAATACTATTGAAACAGGGAAATCCGAAAATTGAGAGACGCTTATACAAAACAAAAGGGACAATGAAATACAAGCAGCTTATTGAAAGCCTGAAAAACGAATATTTTTTTTATTCTCATAATATTGATGGTGATTATCTGTACATGAGCCCATCGGTAAAAGCCATTTTGGGTTACGATGTGGAAGAGGCAAAACTTGGTCTTTTAAAACACATGACTGACAGCAAGTTGAATGACAAGGCAAAAAAAACGCAGAAAAAAAGTGCAACCGGGGTAAAGCAAAATACCTTTCATCTGGAATTATTTGCTAAAGACGGATCAATAAAAGTTCTGGCGATTACCGAGTCGCCTCTGTATAACGAAACCGGTGAACTTATATCCATTGAAGGAGTAGCCCACGATGTTACCCGACACGTTGAGCGCGAAAAAACAATCCGCCAGCAAAACGATAAATTAAAACAACAAACCGAAGAACTGGAAGCGACCATTGCCGACCTGAAACAAACCCAATCGCAACTGGTTCAGTCAGAAAAAATGCGGGCGCTTGGAAATCTAATAGCCGGTGTTGCACACGAAATAAACACTCCGATTGGAGCCATTAACGCTTCCATTGACAATATCTCCAGATCGCTTGATGCGGCGATTGAGAACCTATACATTCTATTTACCCGTTTATCAGAACATGAATTGAAGGTTTTTCTTGAGGTGATGAACATGATCGACCGAAAGAAGCCACCGATGGTCTCAAAAGAAAAACGCTACTACAAAAAACTGGTAAAAGAAAAGCTGGATAATGCCGGTTTTGAAGATACGTATACGATGACAGACCATGTGATTTACCTGAATCTTTACAAAACAGTAGATCAAATAATTGCATTGCTGAAAGTGGATAATCCTGAATTCATTTTAAAATCGATTCGGGACATTTACTCGGTGCGGAAAAACGCTGAAAATATAAAAATGGCTGTAGAAAAGGCCTCGAAAGTTGTATATGCTCTGAAACGTTTTACCCATAAAGATCAGGGAATGGCAAAAGAGTTGAGCAACCTGAAAGAAAATATTGATATGGTGCTTACGCTGCATCATAACCGCATAAAACAAGGCATTGATGTTATTCAGAATTACGATGATGACCTTCCTTTAATTAGCTGTTATCCGGACGAGCTGGTGCAAGTGTGGAACAACCTGGTTTCCAACGCAATTCAGGCAATGAACAACAAAGGGCAACTAACGATTACAATAAAAAATCTGGGAGAACGTATTCAAGTTTCGATTGCGGATACCGGTTGCGGAATTCCGGAAAAAATACAGCAAAAAATATTTGAACCTTTCTTTACTACCAAAAAGGCTGGAGAAGGCACGGGAATCGGCCTTGAGCTTGTATCAAAAATTATTGAAAAACACCGTGGTAATTTAGAGTTCGAGAGCAAAGTAGGAGAAGGAACCACCTTTACTGTTACATTACCAGTTAATTAATTAAGTTATGAAGAAAAAGGCAATAGTTTGTGTTGACGATGAAAGCATAATTCTCGATAGCTTAGGCGAGCAGATAAAAAATATCTTTGGAGATGAATATTTGTATGAAGCAGCCGAAAATGCTGAAGAGGGGCTGGAAGTAATTGAAGAATTAACAGAAGAAGAAGTTGATGTACTGGTAATTGTTTCCGACTGGTTGATGCCGGGAAAAAAAGGCGACGAATTTTTAATTGAAGTCCACAAAAAATTTCCAAAAATAGTAAAGGTAATGTTAACCGGCCAAGCTGATGAGGCAGCCATTAACAATGCAATTAAAAATGCTGAATTGCATGCGTATATTTCAAAACCATGGTCGGCTGAAGATTTAGAAAAAGTAATAAAAACAGGTTTGTCAAAAATTGAAAATCAGGAGTAAATGCAAAAACAAACAATCATTTGTGTCGACGATGAAGAAATAATCCTGGAAGCGATACAGGAACAACTTCAATCAACATTTGGGGAAGAATATAATATTGAAACTTCAGATAGCGGAGAAGATGCACTGGAATTTTTTAAAGAACTAATGGATGAAGGCCAGCAGGTTCCGGTAATTATTTCGGATTATATTATGCCAGGCATGAAAGGCGACGAATTATTGAAGGAAATACACAAACTTTCGCCTGAATCGCTAAAAATATTGCTTACCGGACAAGCCAGTATCGAAGGAATTAGCAACGCCATTAACAATGCCCAGCTTTATCGTTTCATCGCTAAACCCTGGGATAAAGCCGATTTGGTATTAACCGTAAAAGAGGCGGTAAAAAGTTTTATTCAGGAAATTAAAATTCGTAAACAGAATAAGAAATTACTGGAGCTAAATGCGTCGTTAGAAGAGCAGGTTGCCCAACGTACTGAAGAATTAAGAGAAGCCAATGCCGCTAAAGACAAGTTCTTTTCCATTATTGCACACGACCTGAAAAGCCCTTTTAATGCACTATTAGGCTTATCGGATGCCATGCTCGAAAACTGGGAAATATTTGAAAATGAAGACAAACTGGAGTTTGTTCAGGATATTCACAATACCTCGAAAAACACCTACGCATTGTTGCAAAACCTGTTGGAATGGTCGCGTTCGCAGATAGGAAGTTTGCAAATTAATCCCGAAGTATTTAACCCGGTAGAGTTGGTTAATGAAAATATTATGGTTTTAAAACAACATGTCGATACGAAACAGATCTCAATTACGAATAAAATAAACAATGAAGTTCTTTGTCAGGCCGATAAGAACATGATCTCAACCGTTTTCCGAAACCTTATTTCCAATGCCATAAAGTTTACCAATCCGCAGGGAAATATAACGATTACCGGTTGTACAAAAAACGAATATCATGAATTTAGCGTTACCGACAACGGTATTGGCATGAATGAAAAAACAAAAGATGACTTGTTCAAGTTGAATAGCAAAACGCAGCGTGCTGGCACATCGGAAGAAAGCGGAACAGGATTAGGACTTCTTCTTTGTAAAGAATTTGTGGAAAAAAACGGCGGAGAAATAGCTGTTACCAGCAAGGAAAACGAAGGCAGCACCTTCAGTTTCACCTTACCGGCAGCAATTTAAATTTTGGCTGTTAACTCATCCAAAAATTTGTGATACTTATCATTAAGTAGTGGCTTTAGCTGACCGTTTACCCATTGGTGGTAATCGTTCAGCCACTTTCGCTCTTTATCGGTCAGTAAATCTACTTTTATCAAGGTTGTGTCGATGGGGCAAAGTGTAAGCGTATCAAAACCGAGGAAGCGCCCGAATTCAGTGGTTTCGCGCTCAACACAAACCATCATGTTTTCGGTGCGAAGTCCGTATTGCCCCTCGCGGTAAAACGCAGGTTCGTTCGAAAGTACCTGACCGGGCAGCATCAGGTTTTCGTTGTATTCCAACCGGATTGCCATAGGCCCTTCGTGTACATTCAGAAAATGGCCAACACCATGACCGGTACCGTGGCCGTAATTCATGCCGTTTTCCCACAATGCCTGACGCGCCAGAATATCGAGGTGACAACCTTTTACACCGTAAGGAAATTTGGCTTGCGTTAAGCCAATCATTCCTTTCAGGGTAAGCGTAAAATCGGTTTTAAACTGATCGGAAACCGGCCCCAGCGCAACCGTGCGGGTAATATCGGTAGTGCCGTTGATGTACTGGCCGCCGGAATCAAAAAGCACGGCACCATCGGCTTCCAGTGGCAAAGCATCATCGGCACCAATATGTAAGTGAACAAGCGCACCGCGGCTTTTGTAGCCTACAATTGGCGGAAAACTTTCGCCTTTAAATCCCTCTTGTTTCGCTCTGAATTCGGCCAGCTTATTCCCAAACTCGTAATCTGTTATCGTTGTTTTTCCAATCGTATCTTTTAGCCAGTGTAAACACTCCACCAGTGCCACACCGTCTTTTTTCATCGCATTTCTGAAACCTTTCAGCTCGGTTTCATTTTTTATAGCCTTTTGAATGGCCACCAATGAAGTTCCTTCAACAATTTCGTTTTTGCCGGCAAGCGCACTGTAGGCTGCAAAATTTAATGTTGACGGATCGATGAAAATCGTTTTTCCTTTAATTTCCGCCAGGTAGCTGTAAAAAGTGGTGTAATCTTTCAACGTAACACCATCGGCTTCCAATTTCGATTTTAGCTCCGAATCAATTTTTTCGGGATCGACAAAAAGTATGCTTTCATTTTTTCCAATAACGGCAAAAGCGGTAAAAACAGGGTTGTAAGGCACATCCGAACCTCGAAGATTGTACAGCCACGCCAGTTCATCTAACATCGAAACCACATGAACACCGGCACCAACGCCAGCCAATTCACCGGCAATTTTTTGTTGCTTTTCAGGTCGTGCAACTCCTGCGTATTTTACATCGAGTTCAAAAACTTTATCATCGGGAGCAGCGGGGCGATCTTCCCAAATCGCTTCCAGCAAATCCGGTGTTTCCACCAGCTCGATATCTTTTTTCAAAAAGCCTTTCTGTAAACTTCTGAATGCGTCAACAGTTAACGATTTTGCATCGAGCCCCACTTTACTTCCGGCTGGCAAATTCCGGCTTAGCCACGTTTCGGGCGATACAGCATCTGCAACGCGCATCTTCATCATCTCAATTCCGGTACCTTGCAGCTCGTCGGCAGCCTGTAAAAAATAACGCGAATCGGTCCATAAAGCTGCTTTTTCAAGCGTTACCGCCACCAAACCATACGAGCCTGTAAATCCCGAAATGTATTCGCGTGTTTCCCATCGTTTGGGTAAATATTCGCTCGAATGCGGATCGGTACCCGAGATGTACCACGCATCAACACCAATCTTTTTCATTTCGGCGCGTAAGGCCGTTAGTCGTTGTTTTATTTCTGTTTTCATTGTTTATGCTTTGTGCTTTGAAAATAGTCTTTCACAAATTTCCGTATCGAAGGTGCAGGAATATCATCGTAATCCAGTTCTTCTTCTGCATAGAATTTATAAGCCAGTATATCGTCCATCGGTTTCAGGTCCTCAACCGATTCTGCGATAACCTGAAATGCCATATCAAGTGTAAATACGGTAAATGCAGAAAACACATACTCGTTTGGTGCTGATTCCAGGTATTTTAAGTTTTTTACTTTCAAGCCCAGCTCTTCTTTCAGTTCGCGACGCACGGCATCTTCTGCCGATTCCAACGGGTCGATAAAACCGCCGGGCAAATCCAGCTTTCCGTAATTGGGTTCAACGCCACGCGTTACCAGCATTAATTTACCTGATTCATCGGTTACCAAAGCGGCTACTGCTGCCGATGAGTTAATAAAGAAATGAAAACCACAGTCAGCGCATTTTAACGAACGGTCGCCTGATTTGTGTAACTCAGCAGAACCACACTTCGGACAATATTTTAAAACTTTTAAAGGATGGGTATTCATTTAATTCGATTTGCGAATGATGATTAATGATTTTAGATTTTCCTTCCCAACTCGTTAATCGTCATTCTACATTCATTATTCTATTATTTCTCTTGCTTTTAGCCAGTCGATAAACAAATTTGGCCAGTTATCTGCCGGAATACCGTTTTCCCGAATACCAAAACCGTGACCACCTTTTTGAAAAATATGCAGCTCTGCTGGCACGTCAAATTCTTTCAGTTTTGAATAAAAACTAATCGAATTTTTTGGCAATACAGCTGTGTCGTCGTCGGCCAGCACCAGAAAAGTTGGTGGCGTTTCAGCACTCACATTTAGCTCGTTCGAATATTTCCGGATCAATTCTTTATCGTGTCCTTTTCCAATCAGGTTTTCGCGCGATCCCATGTGCGTAAACGTTTCATCCATGGTAATTACCGGATAGAGTAACAACATAAAATCGGGCCGGCAACTTTGCTGTTCAATTTTGTCCGCACTTTCGGCATTTCCATAATCGAAAACCGTTCCGGCTGTTGAAGCCAGGTGACCACCGGCTGAAGAGCCCGCAATTCCAATTTTTTCAGGATTGATGCCCCACTCTTTGGCATTTGCACGCACCATTCGAATGGCTTGCCGGACATCGCTCGACGGAACTTCGTGGTTACCGTAAGGCAATCGGTATTTTAGTACAATTCCGGTAATTCCTTTACCCTGAAGAAAACGGGCAATATCAAATCCTTCGTGGTCCATTGCCTCAATCCAATAGCCTCCGCCCGGACAAATTACCACGGCCGCACCGCTATTAATTTCAGCTGCAGGAGTGTAAACATACATTTCCGCTTCCGACACATTTCGAACGCGCACACCGTCGTATTTCTCTTCGGGCTCGGTCACTCCGTTGTCGTTTGGTGCGCCGTTGGGCCACACTTTTAGTGTTTTATTTTGTGCGATAGTAATTCCGGTTAGTAATGAAAATAGAAGGATTAGGTTGATTGTCTTCATAATTATTTAGTTTTTGCTCCAACAAAATAATGCTCCTTTTCGGCAAACAACACATTAAAAGTTGTTAGCGAACCATAGGCACGCGTTATGTATTGCTGGATATTTACTTTTTCTTCGTCGGTGAGCGATTTGCTACTGTTGATATTTTGCTCCAAAACACGCAGTCTGTCGCGCAACATTACAATTTTGTGAAAGAATGTTTCAACAGGAATTTCTTTTGGTTTTAGCTCTGGATTGGCCGGTTGAAGTATCATTGTTCCACCTTCCCATTTTTCGCCTAAAGGAACCACCTCATTCAGTGCAGCATGTTTATCTAATACGTAGCTTAAAACCTTCTCTATTTCGCCAATTGAAAGTTGTGATTTTGGTGCAGTTTCATTGGCCTCCAAAACAGTAAGGTCGGTATTTCGTTTTGTAATTTCTATTTTACCGCCCCGCTCAAAAAATATTTCGTAGGCAGTAAGGTTGTCTTTACTAATAATACCCTCTCCGTAACGCGGATGTTCCACCCTGGTTCCAACAGTTAAATCTTCCATTTTAAGTTGAGTTTATTGATTGGTTAAGATAAAATATTTTCAGGTATCAGTTTATGGAAAATACCCCCAACTATTAATTGTCGGAAGCCATAACCAAACGAGGCTGCCCCTTAATGCGTTTACGTTTTACCTCGTAATCGCGGGTATATGAAATTACAGAAACCCCTTCGTTCATATAGCCTCCAAACTGCGTTAATTGCCCGAAATGATAATTCCCCTGCATTTGGAAAGTATGCATGTATGGCAGACAAGCGGCAAAATCGTTTCCATAAGTAATTAATGCCGTTAAAAAATAAAGCGTTACATCGTAGCCCTGGAAACTAAAATTATCAGGCTCTGTTCCAAAATTGTTCTTGTATTTTTCAACAAAATTAATGGTTTGCTTATTCGCATAGTCGGTGTAGTATGGCGCAATGTATTTCAGCTTCAGATTATGAAACTGCTCCAACTGAATACTCGAATAGTTTGGATAACGGTTTGAACCAATCAGCGTAATCGAATACTCGTCAGACAAGTTGTTTAAATTAGAAATGGCCACACTTAACTCACCCTCATTTTCAGAAGGAATGTAAACCACATTTTCTTTGGTTTTCGACATAATTCGACGCAAACCGAAACTTCCTTCGTTTTCAAAATCGTAGATCGTAAAGTTAACGCCCTCGAAACTGCTTAACATTCCTGAATTGAAGAATTTTTCGCGCAACAATTCAACCAGTTCTCCTTCCGGGGTACCTGCATAATCGGATGTTTTTAAGATAATGAAGTTACTGTTAAAATGCTCTTCGGCCACCATTTCTGCCGTTTGACGAGTCAGGTAATCGCGCGAAGGATTTACCTGGAAGTAACTGGAATTCGACTGTGTAATTGCGGCCTGCGAAGCCAGTGGCGAAACAATTGGAATCCGGTTCTTCGCTGCGTAGCCTGCAATTTCCTGTTGCACACTTGGGAAAATCGGCCCAATAATTAAATCAGTCATAAAGAATTCGTTAGTAGTAAAATACTGGCGTATCGAATCTTTGCTTCGCTGTGTGTCAAAAACATTGAGCTTTACATCGAAACCAATTCGTTGCAAGGAATCAACAGCTAAAAGTACACCCTCGTAAAACTGTACGAAGTTCTCACTTCCGCCATAAAACTGCTTAAACAATTCTTTTCGCTCTTCCAGTTCAATGGTTGTATCCTGTGCAATTTCGGTTTCTTCCCTTGTAAAAATTGCTGTTGAATCAATTACTATATCTTCGCGGTTCAGTGTATCATTCGCTTCGTAATAAAAAGGCAAAAACAAGGCAACATTATATGTTTTTCCCGAAAATGATCCCGACAAATCAGGCACACACGACTCGGGAATTTCAACCGGCATTTCCACGGCATAAAATTCTTCGAGCATTTTAGCCGAATCAATGTCTTCAATTACGATATTGTCACTTTCCGGCCGGGCAAAAACATCCTCCGGTTTTTTAGGAATTAAAATGGTTTCGCCGTACGCCAGATTCCGGCGATCGAGTATCGGATTATATTTTATAATGTCGGGGATACTAACATTGTATTGTTCCGACAAACCATATAAAGTCTCTCCTATTTCCACCAAATGCTGTTCAAAAGCTTCTTCGTTTACCGGTTTGGCTATTGGTTCGCTGGCTTCTGCAAGTGGAATTTTAATTACCGCTCCTGCCGGAAATCCGGTATTCAAAATCGGGTTTATTGCTTTTAGCTCCTCTTCCGATACATTGTATTTGCGGGTTATCCCCCACATTGTTTCACCCGATTCAATAATATGTTCGATGTAATTTCGATCACCGGCATATTCCATTGGCTGTGGTTTATTTACATTGCCCTCCAAAGTGCCGGTTTTTATTTTCAGGGTCATTCCGGTTTTTAGCTGCCTGGCATCGGGATTTAATGCAAGAATTTCCTGCTCGGTTGTTCCGTATTTCCGGGCAAGCGAATACAAGGTTTCTCCCGAAATTACCTGATGCAATATAGTTTGTACGCCCGTTTCGGTTTTCGGAGCTAAATCGTCGATCTCTGAAATTGTCTCTTTTTCCCAATAAGGAATATTCAATACTGTTCGCTTTTTAAATTTCCGAACGGTTGGGTTGTAGGCATAAAGTTCCTCCACCGTTATTCCAAACTTTTTAGCAATGGAATAAGCTGTTTCTTTACGCGACTCGATTTTATATTTGGTAAATCCAGAAGGATCTCCTTTCTGATCGGCTTTAGAATCCGGCAGTTCAATACCTTCAACATAAGGAATTTTTAGCACCTGCCCTATTGTTAACCCTTTATCTATTCCCGGATTATTTTCCTCAAGCGCTGATTGCGATACACCAAACTTCTTACTAAGCGAATAAACGGTTTCGCCGGTGCGCACCTGGTGCATAACAAACTTTTTGCCTTGAAAAATAACCACCTCGTTTTGAGCAAAATTCTGCCCAAAAACCTGTTCGGTTGGTAACAACAGTAAAAACGCCATGCATAGCAGCAAAAAACTTCTCATTAAAAAGTGGATTTAAAAATTCGCTCAAATTTAGTAATTCTGAAAGAACACTTAAATCTTAACGCATAGTTTCGGAATTAATTTCACATATTCTGAGGCAAACACAATCCTAATATTAACACGAGCCTTAATTTCATTCACTTTTGAAAAGATTTTGACACGTTATTAGTACTTTTGTGCTTTCATTAACTAAAGAAGTTTTTCATGCAGGAAAAGATTTTAATCCTTGATTTTGGTTCTCAATACACACAATTGATCGGTCGCAAGGTCCGCGAGCTAAATGTTTATTGCGAAATTCATCCTTTTAACCACTTTCCGAAAATTGATGAAAGTGTAAAAGGTGTGATTCTTTCGGGTAGTCCGTATTCGGTTCGCGACGAAAATGCACCTCGTCCTGATCTATCAGAAATTAAAGGTAAACTGCCGGTTTTGGGTGTATGTTACGGAGCACAGTACATGGCGCATTTTTATGGTGGCGAAGTGGCCCCATCGAATACGCGCGAATACGGAAGAGCAAATCTGGGATTTATCGATCACGATAGTATTCTGTTTGAAAATATTAGTCTGCACTCGCAGGTTTGGATGTCGCATGGCGATACCATTGTAAAACTTCCGAAAAATTATAAGGTAATTGCATCAACCGAAGATGTAAACTACGCAGCATATAAAGTTGATGACGAAAAAACCTGGGCAATTCAATTCCACCCCGAGGTTTACCACACCACAGAAGGAAAGCAGTTGCTACAGAATTTTGTTACCACAATTTGTGGGTGCGAACAAAACTGGACTCCTGATTCGTTTGTGGAAACAACGGTTCAGGAATTAAAAGATCAACTGGGCAACGACAAAGTTGTGTTGGGTCTTTCGGGCGGTGTTGACTCGTCGGTTGCCGGCGTTTTATTAAATAAAGCCATTGGAAAAAATCTTACCTGCATATTTGTTGACAACGGCCTGCTTCGTAAAAACGAATTTGAAGATGTTTTGCATTCGTACGAAGATATGGGATTGAACGTAATTGGCGTTGATGCCCGTAAAAAATTCTGGGACGATTTGGCCGGAGTTACTGATCCGGAACAAAAACGAAAAATTATCGGTCGCAACTTTATCGAAGTTTTTGATGAAGAAGCACACAAAATACAGGATGTAAAATGGTTGGCGCAAGGAACCATTTATCCCGATGTAATTGAATCGGTTTCGGTAAACGGGCCTTCTGCAACCATTAAATCGCACCACAATGTTGGTGGTCTTCCTGAGAAAATGAAGCTTAAAGTGGTTGAACCACTCAAACTTTTGTTTAAAGATGAAGTACGTCGTGTAGGTGCTGCTTTAAACATTAAGAAAGAATTGTTAGGCCGTCATCCATTCCCGGGACCGGGGTTGGGAATTCGTATTCTTGGCGATGTAACTCCCGAGAAAGTTAGTATGCTTCAGGAAGCTGATGCCATTTTTATTAACGGGCTAAAAAACTGGGGACTGTACGACGAAGTTTGGCAGGCCGGCGTAATGTTACTTCCGGTTCAGTCGGTAGGTGTTATGGGCGACGAACGTACTTATGAAAATACCGTTGCCTTACGCGCCGTTACTTCAACTGATGGAATGACTGCCGACTGGGTACATCTTCCTTACGATTTTATGGCAAAAATGTCGAACGAAATCATAAATAAAGTTCGCGGTATCAACCGCGTAGTTTACGATATCAGTTCGAAGCCACCTGCAACAATTGAGTGGGAATAGTTGTTGCACAATGTAACGAAATTAAATTTGGCAGACTTATTGCGTGATTGTTTCGTTATTACTAAAAAATGAGAATTATGGCTGTAACAAAAATTCAACATATTAAAACAATTGGTCTGGGTTTATTTTTAGCAATATTCCTGATTGGCCCTGTTTACACGCAAGCACAAAACGAGGTGCAGGAAAACCAGGTAAAATTTGCCCGTTTACTGCGACTGGTAGATGGCTACTATGTTGACTCTGCAGATGTTAATGACTTAACAGAAAAAGCCATTGTGCATTTGCTTGAGGAGCTTGATCCGCACTCAACCTATATTTCGAAAGAAGAAGTGGATAAAATGAACGAACCGCTAAAAGGAAACTTCGAGGGGATCGGGATTTCATTCAACATTTATAAAGATACCTTGATGGTTACTACCGTAATTGCCGAAGGTCCTTCCGAAAAAGTTGGCTTGCTTGCAGGCGACCGGATAATTGAGGTTGACGGTAAAAACATTGCCGGAATAGGCTTGAAAAACTCGGATGTTTTTGATTTGTTACGTGGGGAAAAAGGTAGCAAAGTTGACTTATCCATTGCCAGAAAAGGGGAAGCCAATCCACTTGAATTTACCATTGAAAGAGACAAAATTCCAATTTATAGTCTGGATGCTTCTTACATGCTTGATGAGACTACCGGCTATATCAAACTAAATAAATTCTCGGCAACTACAACCGAAGAGTTTTTATCAGCCATGTCGGATTTAAAACAAGAAGGAATCCAGAACCTGGTGCTTGATTTACGAAACAATGGCGGAGGTTACTTAAAGTCGGCCATTGAGTTAGCCGACCAGTTTTTAACCGATGACCAGTTGATTGTTTATACGGATGGCACAAACGATCCGAAAAGAGACTACAAAGCTACAGCAAAAGGTTCGTTTGAGGACGGGAAAGTGGTTGTTTTAGTTAACGAAGGTTCGGCCTCTGCAAGCGAAATTGTTTCGGGAGCTGTTCAGGATTGGGACCGTGGAGTGATAATTGGCCGTCGCTCGTTTGGAAAAGGATTGGTACAAAAACCATTCTTCCTGAACGACGGATCGATGATTCGTTTAACAACGGCACACTATTACACACCAAGTGGCAGATGTATTCAGAAGCCTTATGAAGAAGGCATTAGCGAATACCGTAAAGATTATGCCAACCGAATTAGTAACGGTGAGATGTTTAATGCCGATAGTATTCATTTTGACGATGAATTAAAACATAAAACGCTGGTTAACGGCCGTAATGTTTATGGTGGCGGTGGTGTAATGCCTGATATTTTTGTACCCATGGACACATCTTCGCATTATGCCTACATTAATAACCTGAGAAGAAAGCGGGTTACCTATAATTTTGTTTTAGATTATGTTGATCTTCATCGTGAAGATATGGCCAAACAATATCCTGACTTTGACAGGTTCAATGACAAATTCGAAATCACGGAAGAGAACATTGAGCAAATTGTTGCCATTGGTATTGAGGAAGGAATTGAGAAAGACGAAGAAAGTTTATCATACCTTAAAGATGAGCTTAAGCGCGAACTCAAAGCTTTGATTGCCCGCGATGTGTACTCCAGAAACGACATGTATAAAATTTTGAACGAAGATGACGATGCTATTTTAAAAGCTCTTGAGGTTTTTGATAACCAGGATAAATATGCAGCGCTCTTAGTTACAGTTGATACAGTTGATTAAATTTTATGACTGATATAGTTTTGGAATGGCTCTTAGGTAATTATATTGAAATACTGGGAGCCATTCTTGGTTTAGTTTACATTTTCTTTTCCATTAAACAACACATTTTAACGTGGCCAACCGGGTTATTAACCTCGGCTCTTTATGTGTTTGTATTTTTTAATGCCCGCTTATACGCCGACATGGGCCTTCAGGCCTATTACGTCGTTATTAGTATTTACGGCTGGTATTTCTGGCTTACGGGTAAAAAACAAAACGAAAAGAAGGTTGCTGTTAAAACCACGCGCAAAGCATTGTGGATGAAGTTGACAGTGGTTTCAATTGCCCTTTATGCCCTACTCTTTTTTATATTAAGCAATTATACCAATTCCGATGTTCCGCACATGGATTCAGTTACAACAGCACTAAGTATTGTTGCCACCTGGATGCTTGCACGAAAGTACATCGAACACTGGCTGCTTTGGATATTTATCGATGCGTTTTCAGCAGGACTGTATGTGTACAAAGGCTTGTGGGCAACCGTAATTTTATTTATTGTTTACACCGTTATGGCTCTGCTGGGCTATATTGAGTGGAGAAAAGACCTGAAAAATATTGAAGCAAAAAACTAAAATAATTGCCATTACCGGAGCCGAATCAACCGGGAAAAGTACACTTGCCAAAGCATTGGCAACGCATTATAATGTACCTTTCGTACCCGAATTTGCAAGAAGTTACGTAGAACAATTGCATCGCTCATACACCTACGATGATGTTATTCTGATTGCTAAAAAGCAAATTGAACAATACAACGAAATGGTTTTGCAGCAGCCCCCATTAATTATTTTAGATACCTGGCTTCTGATTACTAAAATCTGGCTGGATGTTGTATATGACAAAGTTCCTTCCTGGATTGAACAGGCGATAAAAGAAATCCATATAGACACTTTCTTAGTATGTGATATTGATTTGCCGTGGGTTCCGGACAGTGTTCGCGAGAACGGCGGAATTGATCGCGAAAAACTTCAGCAAACTTACATCCAGGAACTGAAAAATTACGACTTCCCTTATCATATAATAAAGGGGAATTACGAAGAGCGGAAAAAAGCAGTAATTAAGGTCATCTCAAGTTTAGATTAAAACCTTCAACAAGAACCTTGTTTTATACGTTATATGTTACAATTCTTAAATGAATGTAATTAGTTTTGTAATATAATTCGAGAATATGACAAATAATACAGTAGACCAGATAATTTCAGAAACAGTAAGCAAACTGAGTAACCCGGAATCGTACAAATTAGTTTGTCATAAACATTTGATGGGAGACCCGCTACCATCAAATAAACAATTGAAACGAATTATCAACCTGGTTCGCGAGATTCTTTTCCCCGGCTATTTCGGAACAACCACGTTAAAAACCACCATAACTCCGCATTATATGGGAGTTTATGTTGATGAGTTACTTGACATGCTTACCCGTGAGATTTTAGCCGGACTGTGTTTTGAGTGCACCGACGAGTCGGAACAAAGAGTTGAAAAGCACAGAACAGGTGCTCAGGAAAAAGCGGTTGCTTTTATCGAGTTTTTGCCCGAAATCAGGCGCAGATTAGTAGCCGATGTTGAGGCCACGTTTCTAAATGACCCGGCAGCAAAAAACTTTGGCGAAGTTATTTTTAGCTATCCGGGAATCCGGGCAATTACAAACTACCGAATCGCCCACAAATTGTTACAGTTGGACGTTCCGCTTATTCCACGTTTTATTACCGAAATGGCGCACAGCGAAACCGGAATAGATATCCATCCACGTGCTCAAATTGGCGAGAGTTTCACGATCGACCACGGTACTGGAGTTGTAATTGGATCGACATGTATTATTGGCGATCATGTAAAAATATATCAGGGAGTAACCTTAGGAGCAAAAAGTTTTCCACTTGACGACGATGGTAACCCGATAAAAGGAATTCCACGTCACCCGATTTTGGAAAACAACGTAGTTATATATGCAGGAGCAACCATTCTGGGCCGCGTAACAATTGGCGAAAACTCTGTTATTGGAGGTAATGTGTGGGTAACCAACGACCTTCCGGCCAATTCTCGTGTAGTGCAAAAACGCCCGAGAGATATTCCGTTTATGGACGGAGCAGGTATTTAAAAAAAAAATCAAATCATTGAAAGAGTATAAATTAATTGCAAAAACCTTTTCCGGACTGGAAGATGTTTTGGCCAAAGAAGTGAAGCGCATTGGCGGTAAAAACGTACGACGCGGAAAACGTGCCGTATTTTATGACGGAGACCTTGAAATCATCTATAAGTCAAACTATAACCTTCGTGCAGCTTTGCGCATTTTAAAAGAAATTGAACATTTCAATTTTAAAAACGTCGATCAGTTTTACTTAAAATGCAAAAGAATAAAGTGGCAAAACTATTTTAACGTCGATCAGAATTTTGTAATTAACAGTGTTGTTGTAAACTCACGAGAGTTCAGAAACTCCATGTTTGCCTCACTTAAGGTGAAAGATGCCATTGCCGATTATTTTCGTGAGAATTTCGGGAAACGTCCTAGTGTTGACACCGATAATCCGGATATTATTATAAATGTTCATATTTTTCAGGATAACTGTACTTTGTCGATTGACAGCTCGGGCGAATCGTTACACAAAAGAGGTTATCGTGTAAAACAGGGCGACGCACCTTTAAACGAAGTACTTGCTGCCGGTATGATTTATATTTCAGGTTGGCTTGGAAATTCGGATTTTATGGACCCGATGTGCGGATCAGGAACCTTGCCTATTGAAGCCGCAATGATTGCTCAGAATATTCCTCCGGCTAAATTCAGAAAAGAGTTTGCTTTTCAACTTTGGAACGATTTTGACCCTTTGCTTTGGGAAAAAGTTACGGAACCGGTTGAGAAAAGAGAATTCAGACATAAAATCTATGCATCGGATATTTCGGGAAGTAATTTATTAAATGCACAAACTAACGCACGACGTGCCTTAGTGTTTAATAAAATACAATTTGCCTGTACCGATTTTAAAAACCTGGATATTGATTTAGATAATGCAACCATCGTTACAAATCCTCCATACGGAGAAAGGTTGAAGGAAAATGACCTCGATGGTCTTTATGCAATGATTGGTGAGCGCTTAAAACACCAATATGCCGGCAACAGTGCCTGGATTTTAAGCTCATCGATAGATAGTTTAAAGTTTGTTGGACTAAAACCAGCACAACGAATCGATTTGTTTAACGGGGCTTTAAAATGTAAATTTAATAATTACCGGCTATTTGAGGGAAAGGAAAAGTAAGTACAAAAAAAAGGGGTAAAACCGTCCGTGTTTTAACCCCTGTACTAACAACTCAATTGGTTCTGTATATAGGCTATTCTTCTTCAAAATCGAAAATATCTTTATCTCTTGATTTTGGTGTTCCTCCCCCACGAACTTCATTTAGTTCTTCTTGCGAAAGAACATCAAAACCGAAATTATCTAAATTGTATTGTGATTGTATCGTTATAGCTTTCATCGTTCTGTTTTTATGACTTATTCTTCTTCAAAATCGAAAATATCTTTATCTCTTGATTTTGGCGTTCCTCCACCACGAACTTCGTTCATCGCTTCTTCAGTCAATACATCAAAACCTCTATTGCTTTCTATAAAAAAATCAGCTATAACTTTCATATCTTTAAATCTTACCAGTTAAATACTTTCTTATTCTTCTTCAAAGTCAAAAATGTCTTTGTCTCTTGATTTTGGAGTTCCGCCACCACGAACTTCGCTCATTGCTTGCTCGCTGATTACTTCAAAACCCTTAACTTCGAAAGTATTTTCTGTTGATTCAAACTGTACCCTTTTCATCGTATAATAAATTAATTCGTTAAACTTTTAAAACACACATTCACTAATATATTCTGATAAGTAGAAAAAGGTAACCCCTCTTTTTTGAAAAAAATTGAAAAAAGTTCTATTTTGGTGGTATAAATCACAACATCTGATGACAATTGCAAAGAGAATAAGCTTCGTTTTTTACTTATTATTCCTACCCAATATATTACTTAGCCAAGTACTGAATACCGACTCCTTACTTCAGATTTCCAACGCCTTACGAAGAGAAGGAGCGATTTTTACTCGTGATGGGAAACACAACGAGGCACTGGAAGTTTTTAAACAATACCTCGAGTATCGAAAAAAAATTTTCGGAAATGAAAATTATTATCTGGCAACAGCCTATTATTCCATCGGAATCAGCTATAAAAATCTAGGAGAAAATGAAAAGGCATTGAAAAATTATATGTTGTCTGAGAAAAATATGTTTCTTCGGGAGCCATTAAATTATGGTTTGCTCGGTAACCTTTATATAAATATTGGAAATACATACAGAGCTAAATTGGATTATACCAATGCCCTGAAATATTATAATCAAGCAGTTAATTTCTATAATTCACAAACTCCAATAAATACAGCAAATCTAGTAGACTCTTATTATGCTATTGCAGAGGTGGAGTTTGTTACAAAGAACTACCAATCCGTTATCGAGATTGCTAAAAAATGTTATGCATCAGCAGATACATCCAATCAAATATATTTTGATAATATTATGGGAGGTAGTTATTACAACCTTAAACAATTCGAAAGAGCAGATTATCATTACAACCATGCTATATCATTCTCACAACGGTATTATGGCAAAGGTTTAGACCTCGCCTATGCCTATATGAGTTACGCAGAATTTCTTTCTGCAATTAATAACTTTGAAAAGGCAATTGAAAACCTATCTCTAGCATATAAAATATTGCAAAATCAACAAAATTTTGGAAGAGAACTTTCCAATTACTATGAATATGAAGGAAATATATACCGAAATAGAGCTATAAATACGCAGGAAATAAACCGATTCCGAAGAGAGAAAAAACAAAATCTTATAAAATCAATAGATTCCTATAAAAAAGGACTAGCTGCCTTGGAAGTTGAACAAACTAATCCTGAATATTCTGACATAAAAGTCCGACAAACTCGTTCTCTAATAGACTGTATTGGTCTGATAAAAGTAATTGGTGATGTTTACCATGAAATAGCTCTGCTTGACAATGAAAATAAAGGCATGGAGTTCAGTAAAAACCTTGATTATGCCCTAAGCTCTTATAATAATACCAGCAACCTTATCCAACAGGCCAGAAAAGAAATTTCGAACGATGAAAGCAAAATTCAGCTGTCGAACCTGCAATACCAAACCATTAGCAAAATTATTGAAACCGCGTATCTTGCCTACAATTACTCGAAAAATCAGGAGTTCCTTTACATTGCTTTTAACAATTCAGAACAGCTAAAAAGTAGCGCGCTGTTCGATAAAATTGCCAATGAACTGGCTCAGGAAAATAGTTTAATTCCTGATAGCCTGTTGGAACTGGAACGTAAATTAAACAATACCATTGCCAACTATTCCGAATTACAATACGAAGAATTAAGCTACAATGAACCGGATAGTTCATTATTGGAAGAATATAACGATAAGATTTTTAGTGCATCACGTCAACGAGACGAATTGAATCGTTACATGGAAGAAAGCTACCCCGATTATTACCAGTTAAAATATTCCAATTCTGCCCTCAGTTTAAATGAAATTCAAGATAAGGTTGATAGAAAAGAAGCGATTGTTGAGTATTTTTTAGCTGAACCAGCATCAGAAAAAATTAACAATGGCAATGAAACCGACACACTTGCTTCGTTGTACACGTTTTTTATTACAAACGAAAAGATTGATTTTCACAAAAAGACACTTCGTCCTTCTGACATACAAGCTTTAGAAGAAACTTTTCGGTTTATGTCATCAACCGATTACATGTTTACACACAACGAAGATGCTAAACAGTACTGTATTTCTTCGCACAATCTATACAATTTACTAATTGCTCCTTTTGAAAACGATCTTCATGAAAAACATCTGACTATTATACCTGATGGTAAACTAAATTACATTTCATTCGACGGCTTACTAAAAACATTACCCGACACGAGCGAAACCATACGCTTTAACGAACTGAATTACCTGGTAAAAGATGTAAATATTAATTACGCCAATTCAGTAAATATTTTCCTGAAAAACAAAGCTTCAAAACCAAAGCTTCGAAACCATACACTGGCATTTGCTCCTGAATACAATTCTGAAGAATTTAAAATGACAGGCACAAGCTATAAACTGGCACCGCTACCGGGCGTACAAAAAGAAGTTGACGAAATTGCAAAATCAGTTAACACGACAATTTTTAGAAGTAAAGATGCCAGCGAGCAAAATTTCAGAGAGAAGAGCGGCAATTTTGACATTCTTCACCTGGCAATGCACGCCTACATAAACGACTCGTTACCAGCCTACTCTCGTTTAGCTTTTAGCCAAATAGCCGACTCAACCACATTGGACAATGACGGTTGGCTAAATACGGCTGATATTTACAACCTTGACTTAAATGCAAGCATGACCGTGCTTAGCGCATGTAACACCGGTGTAGGAAAACTACAAAAGGGAGAAGGTTTGATGAGTTTGGCCCGAGGTTTTTTGTATGCCGGATGCCCATCGGTAATTATGTCGCTGTGGGAAGTTGAAGATGCGGCCGGCACAAAAATTATGACCTCCTTTTATAAGTACTTAAAAGCAGGAAAAACAAAAGACGAAGCACTTCGGCTGGCAAAACTAAAATACCTGGAAGAATCGAATTCAAGACTTTCTCATCCGCATTACTGGATGAGTTTTAAATGTATTGGCGATAATTCTCCGGTTTATACCAGTTACGATCTTTACTTTTTTGCCATTCTTATTCTTCTGATTATTGCCTTTTCTATTGATCAGGGAATTCGCATAAAAAAAGCCCGTCGAAACCGACAGGCTTAATTGAATGTGTATCTATTTTCGAATTAATCTATTGGACGATTCTTCAATTATTTAAAAGAGTACTTCAGCTTTCTTAAAATTGCCTTGGCATCTTTTTGGTAATGACCTCTGCGATCAATAACTGCCAGCAATTCTTTCTTAGCTTCTGCCCTTTTATTCATTTTCAGGTAACAAAGTGCTTTATACCACTCGGCTTCCTCGATAAACATGTTATTGCCGTGATCGATAACTTTAGAATATTCGGTAACCGCTTTCGGGTATTTATTCAAATTCTGATAGCTTAATCCTTTATAAAACTGTGGCACAAATTGCTCATCAGCGTTAACCGTTACATTATTTAACAGGTCGATAGTTTTTTGGAACTCATTCTGCTGATAGTACATTTGAGCTTGCTGTATTATGCTCATATCGCTGTCAACCGAACGTTCAGATGCCCATGTTGATGATTCAATGTACTTATCGTACGAATTGTCAAGCGTATTGGTATTCATTCGCATAACGCCAAGTAAACCAACCAGCACCAAAATAACGGCTACACTGCTGCGCCAGAATTTGGTAGAACCGATCTCGATACGAGGCATTATTATCGATTTCACCTCTTTCTTCTCCGATTCGTCTCTTGCGTCTTTCAGTTTCTGACGTAAGCCCATAATATCCATTTCCGAAACGGCAGCGTTTATGTTCTCGCGAAGTGCCACTTCCGCCATCAGATCGGTATTTTCTTTCAATTCGGCACCGAATTCTTCTAACAAACTTTCTTCCAGTACTCCATCAATAAAGTCTTCAATGGCTTGCTCACTAACATTCCACGATGTTTCAGACTCCATGATATTTCGCAATTCACTTCTCAGATCCATTACATCGTTTTCTGCAACAGCCATTTCAAGCTCCTTGTGCAAATTAACTTCAGATTGCAACAGTTCATTTTGGCTCAACTCTCCTTCAAATTCGGCCAAAATATCATCCCCCATTTCTCCTTCAAGATAGGCGTCAATATCTTCAACCGAGTATTGTGGTTCAACAGATTTTGCAACCTGCTGCAATGTTTCGCGCAAGTTCAAAATGTCTGTTTCCAGAATAGCCTCTTCAAGTCCTTCCAGACCTTCCATATCAAAACCATTCAGGTCATCTTCAACAACAACCTGCTCAGAGCCGTTTTGCTCTTTGTAATAATGGTGTATGTTTTCGTTGCTGGTTCGCTCATGCTGATACACATGAACTTTTGGGAGCGATTCGAAACTTTCAATGAGTTCTTCGGGTGTTAACTCTGCGGTGGCTTCTTCAAATTCGCTGAAATCGTCTAACAGCTCGAAAGAGCCATTTAACTTGCCATTTTTTGTACTGTTTGTTTGAATTTTTTCGAGTTTCCCCTTAAGATCAAGAACATCCATCTCCAATATGGCATTCTGGATATTCATCTGAAGTTCAACTTCTTCTCTTAATTCCGGGTTTAATTTTAACTCTTTTTCAAATTCTTCTCTCTCTGGTTTGTTTAAAAGATCTAAACAGTAATCTTCAATGCGTCCAAATAATTCTGCTTTAGGTGTCATCTTCAAGTATCTTTTTAAATTCTGTATCTTGCTTTATGCGCTTTATCAACAGTTCTTTACATTTATACTTTCTTGTTTTAGCATATTTTTCAGATTTGTATCCCATGATTCTCGCAATTTCTTTTAGCGGAACCTTTTCGAAAAACATCTGTAATAGCTTCTGACAATCTGTACTCAAAGTTTTGAAATGCTTCTGATATAATCCGTATTTCTGGTTTTTGTCCACCAATTCTACCAGGTTGTCGTCGTAAACATCCTCCTGGAACGGTAATGAATCGTTCAGCTTTTCTTTCTCAATACGTCGTTTCTCCAGTTGCTTTAACCACAAAAACCGACACACTGAAAACAAATAACCTTGAAAAGAACTCTTTTCGAAAATTAAATCATTTTCTTTTATTTTCCTGTAAATTACGATAATAGCCTCCTGAAAAATGTCACTGGCATCGTCCTCACTTCCTTGGTTTTTCTTAATGAAATAATTTACTTTATAGTAGTACTGTTTGTATATGTACTGCAAAATTAAATTATCGTGCCTTAAGATTCCTTTCAGGATTTGCGCATCCGTATAATTTATCATCTTCTAATATATTATTCGATTATTGGGTAAAAGGTAACCCTGTTTTTAAAATTATTCTATCCTCAACTTAATACCTGCCCGCCTGGCAAACGTGTAATTTCGCTTATTAACAAGCGGTTACAAGATTTGATAAAGATAAAAATTAAATTAAAAAAGAAGAAACTTTTGGACTTAATGTTCTGAGGGCTTATAAAAACAAAAAGGACGGGTTCAACAACCCATCCTTTTCTCATTAAACTAACTAACCTAACTAAACCTAAACTTATGAAAATAAACGTACCGCAAAGATAAAGCCATGGCGCAAATTCAACAAGAAAAAGATGTTAAATGGTGTTAAACCTGCCAACAATTAACATTGAATTTACTGTGCTACGAAAGTGTATTGGATTGTTCCTTTTTGGCGCGCCGGCGCTGAGTTATCGCTGTTAAAAACAGTTCGGGTTGCAGCCTCTTTTGCGTAGGCGAACAACTGCTTATCACGGATTGACCGATCGTCGCGAGGTTCGGCTTCAATAACTTCGCCCTGACGATTTACCACAATATCGACAATTATTGTTCCTCCACCCTGACTTAAGTAAACCGGAACAGGCAAACGCAAATGATACCGATTTTCGAGGTAATAAACGATATTACTTTCACCGGCATAAATTACGTTCTTTATCGAATCGCGATCCATGCCTTCAGTTGTTTCAACCGGCATTTCAATATCGCTTAAATCAACTGTTTCTTTTGCAAGATTTTTATTGACATTTGAAACGAGTTGTTTGGCGGCTTCCACCTCTTTTAAATAGTCATCGTCGAAAAACTCGTCGGTTGAAGTTGTGGTATTTTCCGTTGCCGACCGGTTTGAAGCAACATTTGTTCGAGTATTGGTAGTTTGCTCGTTATCGGGTTGATCTGTACTTTCTTCTTCTGCAGTTTCGGGTTCAATAATTTCGGATTCGAGCATTTCCGCCGGAAATTCAATTAAAATTTCCTCTTCTTTTACAATGCCTTTCCTGTTTACATCGGCCAGCAAAAACGCAGAAAATAACAGAATATGAAATACCAGCGTACCGATTACTCCATAAACATTTCTTCTGTATAACTCTCCAATCTTCATTTGCAGCAAAAATATAAAATTAGCTGCGATATAAGCCGGAAATCAATGAGAATACTAATTTATTTATGTTGAACATGATCCGGGATAAACAAACAAAAAAAGAGTTCCCCAGGCATGGAAAACTCTTTTCACTTTATTTAGCTGAATTTATTTTGTTGCGGCGATCATTGCTCTGAAATAACCGATTGATTCTGCTATTCCCATAAACGGATCATCCATATTTCGTTCGTGTTCCAAACTTACAGCTCCGGTATAATTCACTTCACGAAGCATATTTACAAAAGCGGGAAAATCAATAATACCTCGCCCAACTTCTACCGAATAACCGTCTTTTGTTCGGCCGGTTACATCTTTTAAATGAATATCGAAAACCCTGGAGTGGTATTTTTTCAAATCGGCAACCGGATCTTTTCCGTTTCGCGTATCGTGACCAATATCGAGACACATGCCAATGCGCGGATCAAGATCTTTGGTATGTTTCCACACATCATCAGCATCGGGATACACATCAATATCGGGGCCATGCAAATGAATGGCAAAATACAAACCGGTTTCCTTTACTTTTTCATTTACGTAGGGAAGCAACGCGTAATCGGGCACACCTACAATCGTGTTAACACCCACTCGTTTGGCATAATCAAAATACTTATCGATATCCTCTTTACTTTTCATGTAAAGTGGTCCAACCGCATAACCGGTAACACCGTATTCAGCACATTTTTTATGAAATGCCTCAATTTCTTCCGAAGTACTGTTTACCGGTAAATGAAAATCCTTTATGCAGAGGTAATGCACATCGCACCGTTTCATGGTTTCCAATGTGGTTTGCAAATCGAAATGTACGAAAGTATAACCTGCCATTCCAAGTTTAAACGATTCATTGGTTTCAGGTGCCGGCTGAGGGTCAGGACGTTTTACATCCTGCGCAGTTAACGAGAGGGTAAAGAAAAGTAGTAGCAGAAAAGTAAGTGCTGACTTGTTCATTGTATTAAATTTAGTTGTTTCAGAAAAACAAATGTAACAATTAAACCAATACAACACGGCTATTACAAGCGTTGCATGTTTTTGAGAATCGCAGGTTTAAATTCTGTGCAGTGAATTACACTCGCTTAACAATCAGTTAAAGGGAACAAAATGCAGTTGAAATAGCAGTATAAAGCAATTAAACGGTTTGCCAGCGGGTTGTTATACAATAATTTTTAGCATACTCTTCGCGGTAAATCTCATCAGCTGTTAGTTTACTTTCAGCTTCCATATTTTGGAGCTCAACACACGCCTGACTATTGTCATTTTTTTCGCCTTTAAAGAATTTTTTCTTTATTCTATCAGCTACGCATCTAAAAAATAAATTAACCTTTTTCATTTTTTTGCTTTTTTGAGTTATTTCTTTGAATCGTTCAAGCGTTGCAACAAAACAGCGGTGGACGAACTCATTGAAGTATTTTGAACTATTATATGATCGGGCAGATCCAATATTTCGTGCGTAAAATTCCAAATTGCTTTTACTCCACAGTTCACCAAATCTTCAGCTACTTCCTGTGCTACATTATTGGGTGTGGTTAAAATGGCAATCTCAACGTCTAAGCGGTTCGAGAGGTGGAACAACTTGTTATATTCTAAAACCGGAGTATTTCCGATGTTTTGCCCAATTTTTTTTTCATCTACATCAAATGCAGCTATCACTTTCAGCCCCAACGTTTGGTTCTCCTGATATGCCATTAAAGCAGAACCTAAATTACCGGCTCCAACCAGAAAAGCTTCATTTACCTGATTGAATCCCAGAAATTTTTCCAACGCATGACACAATTCGTAGGTATTGTACCCTACCCTGGGTTTTCCTTTAACACCAGTAAATGCCAAATCTTTCACCACTTGTGTAGGATCGCACTTTAATTCTTTTCCAATTGATGGTGCTGAAATATTCATCACCCCTTTCTCCCGAACTTTTTCAAGAAAAAATAAATAGCCCGGCAACCTTCGTAAAGTTGGTTCCGGAACCTGCTTTTTATTTTTTCTTACTGCAATCACTTTTGTAGCTTTTGTCATTTAGTTTACGTTAAATATAGCAACAATTCAACATTAGAGAATTTTTTCTTTATTATATCTCTACAATTATTTACCAAAAGTTAACAAATAAATCCTATTAGTTTTCAATTGCAAAGAGCAGTTTGCAATTTACACAGAATGATGTAAATTTCATTAAACACACTATTCCAATCGGTGTAAGATTAAGTCATTAATTAAAAATACAGAAAGTAAAGTTTTAAATTCGTAATCTACAGCT
Source organism: Draconibacterium orientale (assembly GCF_900111425.1). Classification (NCBI taxonomy): domain Bacteria; kingdom Pseudomonadati; phylum Bacteroidota; class Bacteroidia; order Marinilabiliales; family Prolixibacteraceae; genus Draconibacterium; species Draconibacterium orientale. The sequence goes on from NZ_FOHT01000001.1 coordinate 188,352, forward strand.
TTCAGAAAAATAATTTCTTATCATGATCGGGAAAGAATATTCCTGCATCAATACGAACACGGTCAAGCGTTTGTATTAAATCCTCGCTCATTTTCCAGGTCATTTTGGGGCTTTCAATCAATCCGGCATCCAAACATTCCATAACATGTTTGGCTTCGTACTGATAACCGGCACCTTCTTTTGTTTCGTTTGGAAATAACTGTTGCTTTTCCCCATCTTTCCAAACCGTTAAATCGGTTGGTGTAAACCAGCGCGGATGCAAAACGATATATCCTTTTTCGCAGCAAAATTCGGTTTGAACCGGTGAATGTACAGCAAAACTTGAGGACAGACTGGCCATTTCTCCGCCTTTGTATTTAAAGATCATTTGCACACTTTCCTCGCTTCCGGTGCTGCTAAAATCTGCAAATGATTTTATAAGGTCAGGAACGCCAAGTGTTGAAAGTGCTGCAAATACCGGGTAAATACCAATATCCAAAAGCGAGCTGCCACCCAGTTTGACGTTATACAAGCGTTTGTCCTCATTAAACTCGGCATTAAAAGCAAAGTCTGACCGAACCATTTTTAACTTCCCCAATTCGCCTGATTTGATGATCTCAAGAGCTTTTTGAAAACTAGGTTGAAACATGGTCCAGAAAGCTTCCATCAGAAAAGTATTATTGTCCTTTGCACATTGTATCATTTGCGCTACTTCGTGCTGATTCATAGCAAATGCCTTCTCACAAAGTACTGCTTTTTTATGCTTCAGGCACAACATGGTATGCTCAAAATGATGTGAGTGCGGCGTTGCGATATAAACTACATCAACGTTGGGGTCATTAACCATTTCGGTGTAATTTCCATACGCTTTTTCAAAACCCAGTTCGTTTGCAAACTGCTGTGCCCGATTCAAGTCGCGCGACGCTGCGGCATACAGTTTGGCATTTGGCAGCAATTTAAGATCGTTAACAAACTTATTGGCAATTCTGCCACATCCTAGTACCGCCCAATTGTATATTTTACTCATTATTTTTTCGATTTAGTTTGGAGGCTAAATGTACAAACTAAATCAAAAGTATAAAACCCCGGGGTAGAATCCGCTTCCCATTTTTCAGATGCAGTGCTTCGGGGCACTATGGCACCTGTTACCGATACGCTTCGTTACCGGCATTAATTCAACTGGCAATTTATACCGATTTAATACCGAAATGAGCCTTTAGTTTGCAAACTCCTAACCCGATGCAAGAATTTACACCACCATTTGCTTCGATTTCGGCATGTCGAAATATTTTTGAAATAATGCGAAGCGTTGCGATTTGCTTTGCGTGCGTTTCTTGCGTAAATACGCGAAATGCAAGGGTGATACTTTTTCTATCGCTTCTAAATAATCGTTACTATACCAGGTCTCATTCAGGCCCACCGATTCAACAATCATCATTTCAATGCTCCGATTCATCAAACCTAAAAAATCATCGCTTTTTACACCTTTAAAACAACGCATCTCTTCCAGTGCCATCCGCCCGAAATGGATGGTCTTATTTACAAATCTTCCCAAATCACTTTCAGGCAAACAAGAAAAAAGAGTTTTGGTAAAAGCCAGTGAATCTTCTCTCACATCCTGAATATCGTCGAGCAACTGCAAATAAATTCCGTAACCAAAAAGTGCTTGTTCCTGCTCTCTGGACATTTCACCGGCAACCAAATAACCATCGGCTAAAACTGATGCTCCACCTTTTTCGAAACAAATGTTACAGATCTCATCATCAGATAATCCATTATGCGCTATCATTTTCAAACTATTGGTTTGTCCCTGCTGAATGGCATATAAACTTTCATAAACTTTGGGGAATTTGCTACGTGGAAATTCCTCCTCAAACATACGTATCAATTTAAACAGCTGCTTTTCGGTGTGATTTAAGGGCACTTCTAATATGCCATGCAAACGTCGATCGAAACGTGCTGAGAAGGCTTGTTTTTGATTATCACTGATTTTGGGATCATCCAATAAATTATCGCTGTACGGATAGATCATTGAATAAGCAAAAACCGAGGGAGTGATATTTACCGGCTTTTCAGCCATCAGCTGCAAGCCATTCATTATCCACACATTTCGCATTCCTTGGTAAATGTCTTCCGGTTTTAACTCGGGGCCAAATGCCCTAACCCGATAGAAAAAACCTTTCGAAACATCTTTAAATTCTTCTGACAGGATAATTTTAAGATGACCGGGATCAAAATCAAAAACAGTTTCAAGGAACGACCGGAACGTGGGGAAAAAAGATTTTGTTGGATCATTTTTAACCTGTTGAACTTTGCTAACATTCTGCAGCTCTTTCAACTTTTTCTGAAAACCATCGAAATTGCGCTCGTGAGTTAGTTTTTCTTCTGCAGAATAAGTTTTGTGAAATTGCGGAAAGGTTTCGGGGCTTCGTTCCCACATTTCCTTAAAATGGTTGATGTAATTCTGAACAGGTAGCATAAATCTTTGTTTTCCACCGAAATTAGTGGATACAAAAGAAATGCGGGCAATTTATTAGATAATCGTGGGATTTTTGAGGGTTAAATGAGCTTTTGAAGCTGTAAGTATCATTTCAAACGCTGAACAGAAGTCAATGCATTTGAAATGATACTTGCAGGTTATTATGCAATGTTGGTATAAACAGCCTGAACGTCTTCGTCCTCTTCCATTCTATCCAACATCTTTTCAATTTCTTCCATTTGTTCTTCGGTAAATTCAACCGGAGTAGTTGGAATACGTTGCAATTCTGCTTTTTTAACGTCTATTTCCAGCTCTTCAAATTTATGAGCCATGTCGCTAAAGCTGGTGTATTCGCCATAAGCATAATACGTTCCTTCGTTCTCCTCAATTTCATCGAGACCGGCATCAATCAGCTCTAGCTCAATCTCTTCCAGTTCCATACCTTCCGGCATATCAAACTCGAAAACAGCTTTTCGTGAGAACATAAATTCTAACGAACCGTTTGGAACCTGACCTCCGCCAGCTTTGTTAAAATAACTTTTAACGTTAGCCACTGTACGGGTTGTATTATCGGTTGCTGCCTCAACAAAAACCAAAACTCCGTGCGGGCCTTTTCCTTCGTAGGTAGTTTCAATATATGCCGTTGCATCTTTTCCCGATGCACGTTTAATAGCTGCATCAATATTCGCCTTTGGCATGTTTTGCGCCTTGGCGTTCATGATTGCGGTACGTAGTGCAGGATTCAAATCCGCTTCAGGGCCACCTTCTTTAGCTGCAATGGTTATTTTCTTCGAAAGTTTTGGAAAAACTCTCGACATTTTATCCCAGCGTTTCTCCTTCGCTGCCCTCCGGTATTCAAATGCTCTTCCCATGAATAAGTCTGTTTTGAAAATTTTTGCGAAAATAAATACAGAAAACCTAATTACCAAAAACAGCGCTAGGGTTTTTACCTTTATAACACTACTGTTAGAATTTTCGGTAAGAAATGTGCCGTATAAATGTATCCGGTTATTCCACTTTCTGGATTGCAATCTTTTTCGGTTTACAAACCTTGTCTTCCTTTTTTACTTTGGCGCCACATTTTTTGCAGCTGTATTTTGGATCTTCTTTATCTTGAAAATCCTTTTTTTTACATGCTTTTTTGCTCATCTCCAATTTTCCTGTTCACGATGTACTAAAACAACATTTACAGGATAATTGTTTTGCAAATATTCGCCAATTTTCTCGGCCGAATAAACCGATCGGTGCTGTCCGCCGGTACAACCAAAACCTAACGAAAGATGTGTAAATCCGCGCTCGAGATAAACTTTCACCGATTGATCGACCAGTACTTTTACGGCATCGATAAAAAGCCTGATCTCTGATTTTTGCTCCAGGAATTCCTGAACCGACATATCTTTACCACTTAGCTTTTTGTATTCATCGTAGCGCCCGGGATTATTGATAGCGCGACAATCGAAAACATGGCCGCCACCATTTCCCGATGGATCTTCGGGGTACCCTTTTTTATACGAAAAACTGGTTATACGAACAGTTAAATTCGATTTTCCCTGCCCTATTTCCTTTAGTACTTCGGAATGGGTAAGCTGCTTCAACACGCTGGTCAGTTCCGGCAAATCAACCGGCAATTTTAAATCGTCAAGTAATACTTCCAGGTTTTTCAGGGCGTATGGAATACTTTTCAGGAAATGTTCCTTTTTCTCGTAAAAGCCACGAAATCCGTATGCTCCCATCGCCTGCATAATACGAATGAGTACAAAACCTTTAAAATAAGCCGCGAACTTCTCTTCATCAACCTTCATGTATTTCTTCAACTCCGAAATATAAAAGTCGTAAAGCTGCGCGCGCACGCTCTCCGGGATATCGGCTTTTCCATCGTAAAGCAACGATGCCAAATCGTATTGCAATGCCCCTAAACGTCCGCCCTGATAGTCGATAAAATAAACATCATCGTCTTTTAACATGACATTGCGCGACTGAAAATCACGGTACAAGAAATAGTTGGAACTGGCACTTAGCAAATAATTGCTAAACAACTGAAAATCATCTTCCAGTGCCTGTTCATCGAAATGTATTTTTGCCAGTTTCAGAAAATAGTACTTGAAATAGTTCAAATCCCACATCATCGATTGTTTATCGAAAGCTTCGCGCGGATAACACACTGAGTAATCGATCTCCTTTCCGGCAATTATCTGAATTTTTGGCAAGGCCTGAAGCACCTTTTTATATACGGAAATAATATTTTCCGAAAATCCTTCCTCTTCGCGCGTTTTTGTCAGAAATTCGAAAAGTGTGGTATTACCCAAATCTTCCAACAAATACTTTTTTAAATCGGAGCTAACCGCATACACTTTCGGCACTTTTATTCCTTTGTTATAAAAATGGTTGCTGAACGAAAGAAAAGCCGTATTCTCTTTTACATCGTTGTTAGTAGCACCAATCACAGTTCGGTTTTCACTACTCAACCGGCAATACTGGCGGTATGAACCCGACGGAGGCAGTAACTCAAAACCTTCAACTTTTTCGTTAAAATGACTCTCAAAGAGTTGGATTATTTCGTTTTTTTCTGATGTCTTCAATGATCGATCTTTTAAATTAAACTTACATTTATAGTCTTAAACGTGAGCTATGTTTAAAACAAAATTCAAAAGTATCCTTTTTTTGAGATTACTACGAAAATTCTTGGTACTGATTGGAATTTTCTTTGTTGTTTGTCTCGTATTTTCTTTCACCGAACAACCGTATTGGGGCTACCACTGGCTGGGCACAAGCAAAGCCGAATTAAAATGGGAACCCAAAACTATTATTTTACTGGGCGGTGGCGGAATGCCAAGCCAAAGCAACCTGATGCGCAGCTGGTACACCGAAAAAGCGGCAAAATCGTTTCCCGCATCAAAAGTACTTGTAGCTATGCCCGGCGCACTAAGCGACCCTTTAAGCACGCCTCAGTTAATGAAATCGGAATTGGAACTGAGAGGTGTTTCTGCTGAACGGATTGCTTTTGAACCTGAAGGAACAAACACACGCTCGCAGGCTTTGAATTGCCAGGGAATAATAAAAATGCAGGATCCCATTTTATTGGTCACTTCTCCTGAACACATGCGCCGTGCCGTTTTGGCGTTCAAAAAAGTTGGCTTTGAGAAGGTAAACGCCCTACCCGCTTTTGAAAATGCTGCCGAAGCCGATTTTTCGTTTACCGACGATGAACTGGGCGGCAACTCCATTATGATTCCAGACGTTGGCAACAACATAAATATGCGTTACCAAATGTGGAACCATTTAAAATATGAGATTCTGATTGCCCGCGAAATGGTCGCACTTAGCTACTACAAACTTCGGGGTTGGATTTAAATACTAGAGCTGAACGATTAAAACAATTGGTTTTTCGTCGCGCAAAATATCAACCGAAATGGTTGTACCTGCTTCCAGTTTCTGCAGCCGATCCATATATTCATAAATATTGCTCACCTTTTTCCCGTCGATGGCAATAATAATGTCACCCTTTTTCATTCCGGCAGCATACGCAGGTTTGCCTTTCGAAACGGCATCAACACGCATTCCGCGTTTTTCCACACCGGCAAAATCGGGCATTACTCCCAGCGTAACTTTAAAACGTCCTCCCCGGCTTCGCTGAAACTTACTTCCGGCCTCCTGGAAAGTTAATTTCTCAGCACGGTTCACCACATCGTCAAGCAATGCAGCCGAATAGCTCATTACCTTCTGTGCACCTTCAAAATTGATGAGTTCCGCATCGTCCTGCGGGGTATGATAATCGGGGTGCGCACCGGTAGAAATATAAATCACAGGAATATTCTGCAGGTAAAACGAAGCATGGTCTGATGGTCCGATTCCTTCGCCGGTAAACGCCAACGTAAAATCCGGATTCAGGTTATTTAACAAATCTTCAGTTTCTTCAGCGGTTTTTGTTCCGCTAATCGTTAAGCTGTTATCCTCTTTTAGGCGGCCAATCATATCAAAGTTAAACATGGCCACCATTTTATCCGTTTCAACCGGCGGTTTCATTGTAAACGCTTTCGAGCCCAGCAGCCCTATTTCTTCCGCTCCAAAAGCCACAAATAGTACACTGCGTTTATTGCTTTTATCTCCGGCCAATTTTTCTGCCAGCTGAATAACTGCCGAAACTCCCGAGGCGTTGTCATCGGCACCGTTATGAACCGCAACTGTATCGATTGCGCGCGATCCGGAACCGGGTCCACCCATTCCCAAATGATCAAAATGGGCGCCTACAACCACATATTCATCCTTTAAGATTTCATCGTTGCCAGGTAACATGGCCACCACGTTTCGGGTGGTTGTTTCTTTCAATTTCACATTTACTGTTGCGCTAACCGTTACCGACACCGCGAGGTTTAAACCGGCATTTTGTTCCAGTATTTTTGCTTCAAGTTTTTCTACCGTTTGGTCTGTGGTCTTTAATATTTCATTCGCAACTTTCCTTGTTATCTGAATTACAGGAATAGAAAAACGACTGCTGTTTTTATCAAAGAACAAAGATGATAACTCGTCATTTTCACTGAATTTTGTACCTGCCACCAAAATTATTCCTGCAGCTCCTTTATCCGATGCGTTTAATGCTTTTGCGCGTTCACTCGAAAATTCAAGATACGGACTGTTCGGATTGTCAAGATCAGGATCGCCCTGCAATACCAATAGCCATTTTCCAGTTACATCAGCGCCGGCAAAATCATTCCATTGTAATGAATCGCGGTTTACTTCAATACCAAAACCGGCAAAAACAACTTCGGCAGTTATGCTTGTGTTGGCGGAGAAAGCATAAGGCAAAAAGTCTTTTTCAACTTCGAACTCCGTATCGTTTACCTGCAACTGATTCCCATCGGCAATTTCGGCTGATGCTACCAGGTTAAATTCCTGAAAACCGTTATCGAACATCAGTTCCAAACCTGCAGCCTCAAACTTTTGAGCAATGTATTGTGCTGCCAGCAAATCGCCCTGTTCGCCCGATTTACGCCCTTTCAACGAATCGGAAGCCAGGTAGTCGATATTCTCACGAATATCATCAAGCGTTATTTCTTTATCGAATTTTGGGCCACAAGCCACCACAAGAATCGCAAGCGCAGCAAATACGAAATTCTTCATAAACACGAAATTTATTTTTGGTTTTGAAAACATCAGGGAATAGTTTTGGTTTTATGTTTTGTACACACTTTTAACGAGTTGACAACTGCATAGCAATAATAACCATAAAACACGATATAAAAAAAGGAGATGTGTATATTTACCACTTCCTAAAAAACTAACAATTTTGATCTCATTTGGCATAAAATACTGGTTTTTATTCTTGCTCGCCATCACCGTCGCATCGGCGGGAGTTGTAGTACTTCTATACTATAAAAACAAAGCGCTAAAAGAACTCTCAAAACTTCAGCGAAGCCTGTTAATGGCACTCAGGTTTCTGGCTTTTTTCTTCATTGCATTTTTGCTTTTATCGCCTTTTATCCGCAACCTGAAAAAGGTAACACAGAATCCGGTAATTATTACAGCCTGGGATAATTCGGGTTCGGTTGTTTCGTATGCCGATTCGTTGCAACTTGCCAAAGCCATTAATGATGAAAAAGCCGAAATTGAACAGCAATTAGGAAGCGATTTTGAACTGGTAAGCTACACTTTTGGCGAAGAAACACAAACCGGTAACGCTTTAAACTTTACCGAAAAAGGATCGAACTACAGCGATTTGATTGCCACAATTACGAACAATCATTTTAACCAGAATATCGGAGCGCTGATTGTTGCCGGAGACGGTATTTACAACCAGGGAAAAAATCCGCTGAACATGCTCGACCAGGTGAGCTTCCCGATTTACACCATCGGGCTTGGCGACACCACGGTTATTGCCGATGCCCGCGTACAAAACATCCGCGTTAACCGAACCACATTTTCCGGAAATAAATTTCCGGTTGAAGTGGAGCTGCTATTTTCGAAACTTAAAAACACGCCGCTGAAACTTTCGCTTTTTCAGGATGCTGAAGAGCTGCAAAGTGTGATAATTACTCCATCGAACGATAATTTTTTCGACACCAAAGAATTTGTTCTTGAAGCCGGATCTGCCGGATTGAAACACTACACCATGCAAATTCAGGCTGCAGCCAACGAACGAAATACCAAAAACAACAGCGCCGGTTTTGTGATTAACGTGCTGGAAAACAAACAAAAAGTACTGATTATTTCCAACGGATCGCACCCCGATGTGGGAGCTATAAAAAATACACTCGATCAGCAAAAAACATACGAGGTTTCGGTATTTACCGACGAACCTTATCCCACCGATCTGAGCGAATACAACCTGCTTATTTTAAACCAGCTGCCAAGCACAGGAAAGTCGATGGCCGAAGTAATGGAAAAAGCAAATAACAATCGTTTGCCCCTACTTTTCATCGTTGGTAACCAAACCTATTTGCCACAGTTGAATATTTTAAGTCAGGGTGCAAACATTGAACCACTTGCCGGAAGCGGAGAAGAAGCGCAACCGGTTTTTAATTCAAATTACGCCACATTTAATTTGTCGGAAGAGCTGATCGAACTTATTCCTCAATTTCCTCCGGTTCAGGTTCCGTTTGCCAATTTCGAGTTGAATGCGGAATTCTCTCCACTGTTGTACCAAAAGCTAAAAGGCATAACAACCGGCAAACCGCTAATCGCCACCGGGAAACTCGAAGGACAGAAACGAGCTTATATTTTTGGTGAAGGAATTTGGCGCTGGCGACTGTTCGATTACTACCAAAACCAGGAACACACCCATTTTAACGAGCTCATAAACCAACTGGTACAATACCTTGCCTTGCGCGAAAACGAGGATAATTTTATTGTTGAGTTCAATCCGGTTTACAATGAAGTGGAGAACGTGGTTTTAACGGCCGAAGTTTATAACGATGCTTTTGAGCAAATCGGGTCCGAAGAAGTAAACATTAAACTGCAAAATGAAAACAACGAAGAATACAACCTGACTTTCGATATGCAGGATAAAAATTATTACCTCAACGCCGGCCACCTGCCACTGGGCGATTATTCATTTACTGCCGAAGTAAACATTGGTAACGAAGCTTTTACCGAAACAGGCAATTTTACCGTTGTTCCGGTTAATATTGAGAATATTATTACCCAGGCCAATCACAACCTGTTATACCAACTGGCCGAGTTAAGCGGCGGCAAATTCTATCAGCCCTCGCAAGCCAACGATTTGGTAAACGAATTGCAAAAAACCAGTAAATTAAAAGCAACAACATACTTTCAGGAGATGGTAAATCAGCTGATAAACCTTCGTTGGTTATTTATTGTTTTACTAGTGCTGTTAAGTGCGGAATGGTTTTTGAGAAAGTACTGGGGAATTTACTAAACATTATTCAATTTACGTATGAGCATTTTTAAACAAACAAATTACATCCTACTTGTTAGCATTGTTCTTTTGTCGTATGCTTGTAGCCCTACAAAGCGGATTATGGTTGAGTTTCCGCAAAAGCCGAAAAACGAAATTCCGCAGGATATACAGAGCCTGCTGCTGGTAAACCGAACTGTTGACGACAAGTACAACGATCTGCCCGCCGATTCGATGCAAAAAATATTTTATCAGAAGGATTTTAATCTCGATACGACCATATATGATCTCACCGCAGCTGATACCTCATTAAAAGTTCTGGGCGAATTGCTTTTTGAATCGGGCAGGTTTGACTACGTAATTCCGGAAGACCGTTTTCTGAACGCCGATAAAAACGCATTCTTCTCCAGTTCGATGAGCTGGCAGGAGGCGAAGGAACTTTGCGACCTTTACCAAACCGATGCTGTTCTGTCAATGGATCTGTTAAAAACACACGTTGCAACAGAACTCTCTGAAGAATCAGTTTTCGATCCGAATGAAGGAGTTTTCAGAACGGCTGTTGGTGCAAAAATGGCTATTGTTTACGATGCCCTGTTTCGTATTTACGATCCGCAGCAGGAAAAAATTCTGGTTCGTGAAGTCTTTCAGGATACACTGTTTTGGGAAAACTATGCACTTAGTGTAAGAAATTTGTTCGCAGATTTCACCCCTGTTAAACAAGCGCTTACAGAAGCAGGAATTGCAATAGCACTCGATTTTTCAGAAACAATAAGTACAGGCTGGCAAAGCGAATACCGGATACTGTTCGACAAAGGAAGTACTGCACTAAAAGAGGCAGCCGTACGCATCGATAACGGAGATTGGGCTACAGCCATTGAAGCGTGGCAAAAAATTGCCAGCGAATCGGGATCGAAAAGCGAAAAAAGCAAAGCCTTATTTAATTTGGCCACCGCCTGCGAAATACAGGGCGATATCGACTGTGCCATTCAATATGCGCTCGAATCGTATAATACAGCCTACCACCCCATCACTTATCAGTATCTTGAATTGCTTAAAAGCAAGAAAAAACAACCGAAAAACAACTCAAAATGAACCGATTGAGCTTATGGACTTTACTACTACTTAGTACGGTTTCGTGTACTGTTTACAAAGATTACCCCATAGAAATTTACACTCCCGGTGAAATTGCCTATCCGGCCAATGCCGAAAATGTAGCCATTGTTTACCGGAATTTCAAATACAGCAACGACACGCTGATTCACTATTTTCAGGATGATTTCCGCCTGAAGAAAGCCAAAAACGATCCGAAAAACCTCGACAGTATTTTAGTGAATTTAAGCATGAGCGAACTGGCAAAAAATTTGAAAGAGAAAAATGCTTTTAAGGAAATTCGCATATTCCCCGAACTTTTCGAGCCACATACGAGCGATAAACTTCCGGCGTTAAATATGGAGGCGATTCAGCAACTGGCCACAAAAACCAATACCGATTTGGTAATTTCGCTGGAGACCTATTCCAGTTTTTACTCTGAATATTCAACAACGGCTGAGATGCCGACAAAATCGAACGAAGTGATTACCGCTGCTGTTTGGGCCGTTTACAGTCCTTTCGATCAGCAACTTATTGAGCGAAAAACAATGATTGACACCATTTTCTGGAACGGCTACGATGCAAACGGAAATTATAACCGAAAGGCCAAATTGCCACCGCGTATCACCGCACTGAAAATCGCTTCGCAAATGGTTGGCGAAAATTATTCGAAACGCTTTTTTGCTTCATGGGAAAATGTGAACAGGATGTATTCTGTTCCGCCACTGCCCGATTTTGCTATGGCCGACGAGTATGTACAAAAAGGTGATTGGGACAATGCAATTATGCTTTGGAAACGATACGCCGACGACAGTAACGGAAAAATGGCCATTAACGCGCGGTACAACCTGGCGCTGGGCTACGAGATGAAAGACGATTTTGATACGGCCGAAAAATGGCTAAATGCCGCTTTACAAATTGCCACTGCATACAACAGCAAGGAAGATCTGAAAATGATTTTCAAATACCAACAGCTACTTGCTAAAAGAAAAAAAGATATCTTGCGTTTAAACCAATAACCAATGAAAAACCGCGCTGATTTTTTGTTTGGCGTTTTAGTACTGCTGGTTTTTGCCAGCTGTAATACGCTGTACAATGTAAAAACCATCGACATCGAAATTGTTGAACCTTCAGTACTGACTATCTCCCCGAAATACAGAAATATTGCGGTTCAGTATAACAACGTTAATTGTTCGCCAAACCAGTACTTAAGCCAGTACGAAGAATTTGGGAAACAAAAAACGGAGGAAGAAAACTCCGACAGTATTGCCTCGCGCATTTATTTCGAAAATTTCATCTCAGCGATTAACAAACAGGCATTTTTCGATACTTTAATTACCATAAACGAGCGTAATTATTCTACAACCGGAATTATTGACACAGTTGATTACAAACCTTTTTTCCGTGAAGATTCGGCAACTCGGGTAAGCATGACTACGGAACAGATTAATGTGTTTAATTCAAGCTATTTTTTGCAGGCCAATACATCGTCGGTTCATCCCAAAACCGATTCGTTAATTATACATCCGCAATTCGGGTTATACACGCCCGGGCAACTTCAATCGATTCGCAATAACACAGATGCCGACCTTTTGCTTTCGCTCGATTTTTTTGGTGCCAGTGATGGACGCTATTTCTACCCCCAGATGGAACTTGGCAGCGAACCGGTTATCAACTGGACACAATGGAGCTTTTACGATCTTATTGACATGAAATATGTTTTGGCCTATTCAAAACCCGACACGGTGAAGTGGATGGAATATTCATCGAGCCAGAGTAAAGCGGATGAGCTTTTACCACCGCGAACTGATGCAATTTACAATGCAGCAGAAATATCTGCCGAAAATTTTGCACAATCAATTGTGCCACACTGGGTGCAGGTACAACGAATGTATTACTCGTCGGGGCATGTGGAACTGCAGCAAGCCGACGAACTCATTCAGAAAGCTCAATGGTTGGATGTGGCAGAATTGTGGCGCAAACAACTTAAAAACGATAACCAGAATATTGTTGCAAAATGTATGTACAACCTGGGCCTGGCATGTGAAATGGAAGGCGACCTGGAAGCTGCTTTGGCATGGGTGGTTAAATCGTATCATATTCTGGGATCAAAGAATGAACTGCATGCCCAAAATTGTATGGAATACATCAAGCTGTTGAGTACCCGGCAAGCCGACATGAAGCTTCTGGAGCAACAATTTGGAGATTAGTACCTCGAATCGGGAATGGTTAAAAGAAAAGAGGGAAACCAGTGTTTCCCTCCATATTTAACCAAAAATCACAACATGAAAATATTGTAGTTTTAAAATTAGAACTTTTAGTTGTAAAGTTCCAAATTCAAACTTATGTTTTATAAAAGGTATTTAGCTTTTTAACATTTTAATCCCGTCAGAAACAAAAGTAATCAGTCGTTTTTTATACAATCCGCCAATTGCTTTCTTAAAATTTTTCTTGCTGATACCAAACATCGCTTTAATCATTTCCGGCGACGATTTATCCGATACAGCCATAAAACCACCACTGGCTTCCAGCGCTGTCAAAATCTTTTCCGAAATGGAATCAACCTTTTCGTAACCAGGCTCTTCCAGCATCAAATCGATCTTTTCATCGTTTCTTATTTTAGCAATGTAGCCTTTTGTCTGGCTGCCAATTTCCAGTTGCCGAAATACCTGATTTTTATACAGCATTCCGGTGTGTTCCTGATTAATGATGGCTTTATAACCCAAATCAGTTTCTTCCAGAATAATCAGGCTAACTTCCTGTCCTTTGGTATATTCAGGAGGCGTATTATCCAGAAACTTATGCAGTTTTGCCGAAGCCACAACACGGTTGGTTAACAAATCGAGGTAAACGTAAACCCAGTAGCTGTTGCCTTCCTGCATTTTACTGCGCTGCTCGCTAAACGGCACCAACAAATCTTTTGCCAGCCCCCAATCGAGAAATGCACCAAATTTAGCAGTAGCTTTTACGGTTAAACGGGCAAACTCCCCTACCGTTGCCAAAGGTTTTTCGGTAGTAGCAACCAGGCGGTCTTCCGAGTCGGTATAAACAAAAACCTCTGCAGTTCCCTGTTCTTTCATTTCTTCCTCAACGTACTTTCGCGGCATTAAAATTTCGCCGTGTTCACCACCATCGAGATATACACCGTTGTCTGTTTCCCTGAGAATTTCCAGGGTATTAAATTTTCCTATTTCTGCCATGAGTGAATTTGTCAAATTCGCAACAGTTCTTCTGCTGCTTTAATTGTTGTTTCCGTAAGATTTTCGCCACCCACCATTTTTGCCAGCTCTTCCACACGTTCGGCGGCATCCAATGCCTTAATTGAAGTAAAGGTTTTTCCCTTTTCTTCGAATTTATATACCTTGAAGTGCGTATCGCCTTTAGCTGCAATTTGCGGCAGATGCGTAATATTTATAATCTGTGTATTTGCCGAAAATGATTTAATAATAGTGCCCATTTTTAATGCAATCTCGCCCGATACGCCGGTATCAATTTCATCAAACACAATGGTTGGCAATGCTTTTGAGTTGCGAAGCAGGTTTTTAATGGCCAGCATTAACCGCGACATTTCACCGCCCGATGCAATTTTCGAGATTTCATCCGGTTCTGAGTCTGGATTAGCGCTAAACTGGAACGCGATCTCATCCTTACCATCCGGCTGAAAATCTTCGAGGTAATTGTGTACCACCTGTAGCCTGGCCTTTGTCATTCCCAGCTGGTTCAAATCGCCAACAACCGAACTTTCGATCTTTTTAAAAGCTTTTTGCCGCGTTTTACTTAAACTTTCAGCCAACTTTTCTAAATCATTTTTCTGGTTTTCCAGTTTATTTTTCAGGGCTTCAATTTCATCGCCGTACCCCACCGCTTTATTTATTTTCTGATCGAACTCGTCGCGCAAAACAATTAATTCAGCCACCGTTGCCACATGATGCTTTTGCTGCAGCGAATACAACAAATTCAACCGGTCATTCACCTCTTCAATTCGCGCCGGATTAAATTCCACGCGCTCTGCCAGCATTTCCAGTTCCTGGTGAATATCGCTTAATTCGATGGCAACGCTCTCCAAACGTTCGGCAAAACTTTCCGCATCTTTCAGGTAGCCGGTTACCTTGCTAAGGGTACGATGTCCGTCTTTTACGCCCTGCAACACCGAAAATGTTTCGTTATCCAGCAAAGCCACCGTTTCAGTAAGCGCTGTTTTAATTTCTTCAGCGTGGTTTAACTGCTCCAGTTCTGCTTCCAGATCTTCCTGCTCATTTTCTTCAAGTCTTGCTTCTTCCAGTTGTGTAAACTGAAACTGGTAATAATCAAGATCGGCCTGCGCCTGTTCTGCATTTTCCTGCAGCTGCTGAAGCTCTTTTTTTGTGCTTTTGTAGGCTGAGAATTGAGTTTTGTATTTCGCCAACACCTCACTGGCACCGGCAACCGAATCAACAAGGTTCAACTGAAACTTCTGGTTGCTCAACTCCAGGTTTTGGTGTTGCGAGTGGATGTCGATTAGCTGCAATCCCAGTTCGCGCATTACTTTCAGGTTAACCGGCGTGTCGTTTATAAAAGCCCGAGATTTTCCTGAAGGCGTTATTTCGCGACGTAAAATTGTGGAAGTATCGTAATCCAGATCGTTGGTTTCAAAAAAACGTTTAACAGGATAATTACTCACTTCAAACTGCCCCTCAACAATGCACTTTTTATCCTTTTCTTTCAGCACCGAAAGATCGGCACGATTCCCCAGAATAAGGCTTAAAGCCCCAAGAATAATCGACTTACCGGCACCGGTTTCACCCGTAACGGTGTTTAAATTGGCATGGAAATTAACCTGCAATTTATTGATGAGTGCGTAATTCGAAATGGATAATCTGGATAGCATAATGACAATAGATCTTCATTAATAATTTCAATGGCTAAAATAGCCAAAATGAGCACACGGATTTACTTTCTGGAAAAAATGGGGATATCTTTTTAGCCCACCTTGTTAAAAGCCTTCGTTTTCGGCAATCTTCTCGTACTTTCTGCCGTTTGAAGGATCAACCTCGTTAAGAATAGCCATAACCCGATTTCGCTCATCGGGGAACGATTGGGAAAAAACATTTACCAATTCATCGGCCTTGGCATCAAAAAACATCTGCAAAATGTAAGTAGATGGGCGACGACGAAATACTTTCTGAATATCGCGCAATGCATCGGCGATGTTTGCCCTGCCCTCTTCTACTTTATCCGACATTAAATCCAGGCCATTTCGATGATAATTGTACATGCAGGTGCGAAACGATGAGTAGGATTTATTTAATACATTCTCGATTAACCAGTAGCGATTCCTTTCACTCTCGAAAGCCTTCCAGCCGCGTTCGCGTGCATTTTGCGAATTATTTACAATCGCCTGTGCTTTCTGAAAATATTCGGTTCCGCCTTCTTCCGAAAAAGTATCGTAATCAAAACCCAGAATCACATAGGCATAAAACGCCATAATGTTGGTCAGGTTATCGCGGTTTGATGTTTCGTTAAACTCCAGCGGCTGAAACTCCACATACTTACAATGAAAATCATTGTCTTTAATATTAAGCACAGTTGACGTGTAACTGGTATTAAATATCGGGCGTGTTAACTGCACCTGAATTGATCCTTTAAACTCGTCGGCAGAAATTTGCTCGTCGAGACGGATTAGAATATTGCACCTGATTTTTTCATCGTAACTATACACATGATCAGTCCATTTTCGGTTATTCATAAAATCATACAAGTCAGACTGCATGGTACGGAACAGGTTTTGGTTTGCCCCCTGAATTCCCCGTGCCGAAACGGTTACGTTGCAACGAAGTTCCTGAGCGACACCTTCTCCAATGAAAATAAACAGAAAGAAAAGCGCTATTACGATTTGCTTTATCATATGCTAATTATTCAATTCTATAATTTTTGCTACGATATCTTTTGCTACCTCAGCTTTATCTTTTAACTCAAAATCGGTTTGTTTATTGCCCTTTTCAATGATCGTTATTTTATTGGTATCAACACCAAATCCGGCTCCCTTGTCTTTTAACGAATTCAGTACAATAAAGTCGAGGTTCTTTTTTAAAAGTTTACTCGCTGCATTTGCCAGTTCGTTGTTGGTTTCCAGGGCAAAACCTATTAAAAGCTGCTTGTTGGTTTTTAATTTACCCAATTCGGCAGCAATATCTTTTGTTGGTTGCAACTCGATATGCCAGTTTTCTTTGCCCCGCTTTGTTTTTTCCTCTTCCTTTTTTGCAGGAGTAAAATCGGCTACTGCTGCACACATAATTGCACCATCAACAGTTTTAAAATGCTCAATCGATGCATTATACATTTCTTCAGCCGCTTCAACAGGAACCACGGTTACGCCAGTTTTCTGAGTAGTAACTGAAACAGGACCCGATACTAAAGTTACTTCGGCACCTTGTTCGGCTAGTTCTTCGGCAATGGCATACCCCATTTTCCCTGAAGAATAATTACCAATAAAACGAACAGGATCAATTTTTTCGAAAGTAGGTCCGGCAGTTACCAGATAGGATTTATTCAGCAGTTTTTTTTTTACTCCAAGCTGTTGAATAACTGCTTCGAGTATTTTTTCAGGTTCTTCCATCCTGCCCTTGCCGGTTAAACCGCTGGCTAATTCTCCTTCACCGGGTTCAACAATAATATTTCCGTACTCTTTCAGAATAGAAATATTACGTTGTGTTGAAGGATGCGCAAACATATCGAGGTCCATGGCAGGTGCCACCATTACCGGACACTTAGCCGACAAATAGGTTGTTATCAACATATTATCGGCAATACCATTGGCCATTTTCCCCATTGTTGAAGCAGTTGCCGGCGCAATAACCATTACATCGGCCCACAATCCCAGATCAACGTGGCTGTTCCACGTACCATCGTTTGCTCCAAAAAACTCGCTAATAACAGGTTTATTCGACAATGCTGATAAAGTAACGGGTGTAATAAATTCTTTTCCTGCAGGTGTTATTACCACTTGCACTTCGGCACCCTCCTTTATAAAAAGCCGAAGAAGCATTGCTGCCTTATAAGCTGCAATACTTCCTGTTATTCCGAGTATTATATTTTTTCCTTTGAGCCTCATATCAGGGCATCAGAAAAATTAGATACGTTTTTTGTTCTCGCGCGTTGGATTACGGTGGTAAATTTCACCTTCTTTTAATTCTTCAAACGCAATAAGAGTTGGCTTTGGCAAACGCTCGTAAAATTTAGAAATCTCGATTTGTTCCCTGTTTTCAAAGATTTCCTCCAAATTGTCGGTATACGAAGCAAATTCCTGTAATTTCTGGTTAAGCTCTTCTTTTAATTCCGACGAAATCTGATTTGCTCTTTTAGCAAGAATCATTACGGTTTCGTAAATATTTCCGGTTTCTTGAGTTAATACTTCAAGATCGCGCGAAATAGTTGACGGAGCTGCTTTTGTTTTCTTGTAATCCATATTCTAATTAATGTTTAAATCATTTTCTTCTTTATAATTCAATATCTCAGAGGCTGTTTCGTAAAACTTATCTACCTCTTTTTTGTGTTCACTGTCGGGATATTCATCGATAAATGAAAAATATTCGTCGAGCGCATTTGTATATCGTTCGTTTTGTTTTTCAACAATACTTTTTTCAGCCAGCAAATACTTCGATTTTAACAACATAAATTTCAGTTCTTCGCGATATTTACTTTCAGGGTATTTATCAAGACTATTACCTAAAGCAATTACCGCCGCTTTGTATTGCTCAAAATCGTAGTACAATTTAGCACTTAAAAACGATTTGTATACCAACTTATCAACCAATTCGTCAATTAAGCGGTTAGCTTCGTCAACACGGTCGCTATACGGATACAAGTTAATGTATAATTGTAAGGCATCAATAGCCTGTTGAGTTACCTGCTGATCGAGCCTTGGTTTTGGCGACAATAAATAAGAGCAGTAGCCAATCATAAATTGTGCCTCTTCCACATATTCACTCGTTGGAAACTCTTTTACCAACGACTTAAAATAATGACCCGCCATTAAATAGTCTTTCTGACCGATCATACTTTTAGCATAGTAATAATAAATTTTGTCGGCTCGCGAGGTTCCGCGGTAAATGTTCACCAATTCTCTAAACAAAGTTGCTGAACGAACATATTCGCCGTCTTCGTAATACTCAACAGCTTTTTTGTATTTAAACTCGTAATCGGTACTTTTTACAATCTTGTTATAGTCTCCGCACGAAGCTGTGATCAATAAAATTACTAGTAGTCCGATCCCCAAAAATCTCATTTTCATAAACATGGCGCAAAAATATACTTTTTTTAATTAATTGAAACGAATTAATCGTCAAAATTTAAGGAATTTACAGCTTTTCCCAAATATGTTATTTCACTCATTAACAATTGCATAGCTATAATACCTCTAATTACAGTGTGTGAAAATAGGACTAATTGCTAACGTTAAGTTGATGTGTTAGTATTATTTAACACATTTGCTGAGATTTTAAAAAAGATTACATTTGCATCCTTATAATTTAAACTTAAAAACAAATCATCGTGGATATATTTGATAAATTCAGAAATAATAAAGGTGATATTGGCAAGTGGATGGACCAAATTCACGGTTATTTTGCGTTTCCAAAACTGGAAGGCGAAATTGCAGCCAGAATGAATTTCCGTGGTAAAGAAGTATTGACATGGAGTTTGAACAACTACCTGGGATTGGCCAACCACCCAGAGGTTAGAAAAGCTGATGCTGAAGCTGCAGCACAGTATGGTATGGCTTATCCGATGGGAGCTAGAATGATGTCGGGACAAACAGTTAAACACGAACAACTGGAGCGTGAGTTAGCTGCTTTTGTTAGCAAACCTGATGCATTTTTATTGAACTACGGTTATCAGGGAATGGTTTCTGCAATCGACGCGCTTGCCAGCCGTAACGATGTTATTGTTTACGATTCGGAATCGCACGCTTGTATTATGGACGGGGTTTTCCTTCATAAAGCAAAAGGTGGAAAAAGTTTTGTGTACCAACACAACGATATGGAGAAATGCCGCAAGATGTTAGGTTTCGCAACAAAACGCGCTGCCGAAACCGGAGGTGGTATTTTATTAATTACTGAAGGGGTTTTCGGTATGACCGGTCAGGTTGGTAAACTTGATGAGATAGTTGCACTGAAAAAAGAATTCGATTTCCGTTTGTTTGTTGACGATGCACACGGTTTTGGAACAATGGGACCAACAGGTGCCGGTTCGGGTGAGCATTTTGGCGTTCAGGATGGAATTGACATTTACTTCGGAACATTTGCAAAAGCAATGGCCGGGATTGGTGGTTTTGTTGCTTGCGAAACGGATATCTGCTACATTTTACGTTACAATATGCGTTCGCAAACTTTTGCGAAATCGTTACCAATGCCGATGACAATTGGTGCATTGAAACGTTTGGACATGATTCGTACCATGCCTGAGTTACGCGAAAAACTGTGGACAATTGTTAATGCGTTGCAAGGCGGCTTAAAAGAAGCCGGTTTCGACCTTGGAAAAACCAATACGCAAGTTACTCCGGTTTACATGAAAGGTGGCGAAGCTGAAGCAACACAAATGGTTTACGATCTTCGCGAAAATTATGGAATTTTCTGCTCGATGGTGGTTTACCCGGTAATTCCTAAAGGAGAAATTCTTTTACGCCTGATACCAACGGCAATGCATTCTTTAGAGGATGTAGAACTTACGCTGAAAGCATTTAAAGAAGCACGTGAGAAATTACTTTCGGGAGCTTACAAAAGTGAACATCTGGCAAAAGTTGAAGTGGATAAATAATTATCAATCACTACGATATTGAAAAGGGAACTGCAAAGTTCCCTTTTTTTATGAGCGTGTATCTGTCCTTATTTTAATTCTGTTAGTGATTCCCGGAAATCATGATTTGCTTTTTACGCCTTTCAAAGTAGCTTAATCAATCGGTGTGGTTTTGAGAATAGGAGCTAAATCAATCTTTTTGAATTCAACCTCTGCTCCTTCCGCCTGAACGGCAATTTGTCCTTTGGTGACAGTACAATTATAACCGTAATTTACAAGATCGTCGTTTACCCAAACTTTTATGGTGTCAGCCACACACTCAATTAGCATGTTGTTCCATTCGCCCAAAGGTTTTTCCGAATCGTCTGTCAGATTCATTATCCGACGTTTTTTACCTTCAGTAATCCCCCACTCTTCCTTCGGTCCGCGTCTTACAACCATATCCGGCACTTCAATATCTTCAACAATACACCAAAAATCGCCGGCATCGCCATGCTGCATTTGTACCTCCAACGATTTAGGAAACATATCATATAACGCCCGTGGTGTTGAAGCATGAACCAAAACACCACAGTTCCCCGGCTCACCGGCAAAGCGATATTCCACCTCCAGTCGGTAGTTCTGATAAACCGAATCCGTAATTAAATGGCCCCTCGGATCGCCCATACTTACCAGCAAAGAATCGCGAACTACAAACGATTTCTCAATATTGGAGTTATTATCAGCATCAGGCACGTCGGCATGCCAACCCGATAAATCTGTTCCGTTAAACAAGTGTATTGTTTCAGGTGCCTTTTCCTTGTTGCAGGCAATAAATACTGCCAGGATAAATAATAGACCAAGTTTTTTCACAGTAGTAAATTTAGTTGATTAATGAATGAATTTCTGCGCCCATTTTATGTACTGCTCCCAGTCGAATTCAGTTACATCATGTTCTCCTGTCCGAATATGATAAGCAACTGTGTTTTGAATGGGCTGATTAACTCCCGGCATTTCTGTTTGCTCTATTCCCTTTTTTCCGTAAAGTTCAAACACCGGGGTGGCGTATAAGGCTCCGAGAAATTCGCCTTTTGGATCCGACCACCGATCCTCTTCGGCACTTGCAATATAAACAGGACGCGGCGCAATTAAAGCAATCAGTTCATGCTGATCAACCGGTAAGGCCTCCTCGTTTTTACTGTAGTTTCTGAAATTTTTACAAAACCAGTGCGGAAAGGAATTATTAATCCGCCACACTGTTTCGCCAAACCGGCGTTTCGATAGCGCAGCACCGCCACATCCTGGTTCATTAGAAATTACCCCGGCAAAACGCTCATCGCTTGCACCAGCCCACAAAGCTGTTTTTCCCAGGCGCGAATGGCCAAAAACCACTACTTTCGATTCATCGATAGCATTATCGCGCTCAAAATAGTCCATTGCACGACTTAAGCCCCACGACCAGGCTGCGATCGATCCCCATTCGTTGGCAGCAGGTTGTTGCTGATCGTCGATATAAAATAACGGGTGAATACCATCCGAAAAATCATCTTTATCGGGATCTACTTCTCCGTAATAAATAGTTGCCAGTCCAAAACCTGCGTCAATTATCTTGTCAACACACCAACGGTTGGTTCTAACACCTCTCGACTGCTCCGTTAACTGGTTGTTTATTATTCCAAACGACGGATTATTTCTTGCCCACGAACCCGAGATTATAACCTCGACGTCTTCAGTTATTGTGTGATTTCCATAGAAATTATACCCGACAAACAAGGGAGCTTTTTCAACACTTTTAGGTAGATAGATTAAAACGGTAAAATCTAATGTTTTACCGTGGTTCTTAAAAACAAGATCAACTTGTTTTCGTATTGCTTTTCCATTCAAAGCATTTTCGCTTTGTTCCAATATTTGCACCGAAGAAATTGCCAACTCGCCGGGAACCTCACCATACACATTTTCGGTAAAAAAATTGAGTAGTTCCGGACACCGATTTTTTTCCCACTTTTTTGAATTGCGAATCTTTTTACCGTTAAACATTTTTAATGGATCCGGCAATTTAAATTCGGGAACTTTACTTTCATCGTAATTAGCATCAAACTGCGCCGAAGCGGTTGATACAAAGGCAAAAAAAAGCAGGCACAAAATAAGTCTATTCATAAGTTGAAATATGGATTTAATCAATATTTTCTAAAATTGGGAAATTGTGCATGTTATGCCAAAGGATTCGTTAAAATTTTATTCTTTAAAAAACCAACTAAATACCAAACCGAATATGTACTGAAAAGAACTACTTCTGAAATATCTTTCCTTCTTTCTTGTACTCTTTTCGTATTCCGGCCATCAACGCGTTTTTATCAAGTTGTGCTTTTTTGTCTTTAATGGTTAGCAAACCGGCATAATGAATTGTATTAACGATGTTGGCGCCGGTTAATTCGTAGTTTTTAGCCAGCTCTTCCAGCCCAATCTTTTTACTCACTTTGTTGCTATTGGGCATGTAAACCTTCCACAATTTCAAGCGTTCGGCAACTCCAGGAGGATCAAATTCTACAAATGCATTAAACCGGCGGGTAAAAGCACTGTCGATATTTCCTTTCATATTCGATGCCAGTATAACCAAACCCTGATGAGCTTCAATGCGCTGCAAAAGGTACGAAACTTCCTGGTTAGCGTATTTATCGTGTGCATCGCGAACGTTTGTGCGTTTACCAAAGAGCGAATCGGCCTCATCAAAAAACAAAATCCAATTTTTGTGGGCTGCCTTGTTAAACAATCCCGACAGATTTTTCTCTGTTTCGCCAATATATTTCGAAATCACCATCGATAAATCAACGCGGTAAACATCGCGACCGGTATATTTTCCAAGTAAACAGGCGGTTAATGTTTTTCCGGTTCCCGACGGGCCATGAAATAACACGCGATAACCTGGTTTTATTTTTTCGCGCATACCCCACTCGCTCATTAACTGCTCGTTGAAATTTAACCAGGTTTCAAGCTCTTTTACCTCATCTAAAGTTTTGTCTTTTAATACAAGGTCGGTCCATTCCAAATTAGTTGATATCCGCTGTGCCGGGAAATCGCTACTAAGTTTGGGCTTCGACACTTTACCTGAAGTAAAAAGATCCACATATTCGTCGTCCATAATTAAGCGACCACTCATTTTGGGTTCTCCGGCAGGAACGGGCTCAACATACAGTATACTTTTTTGTGCAAACAAATGGTCTTCCTCAAACATTTTGGCCAATTCAATTCGCTTTTCAATATCGTACCCAGCCAAAATGTAAAGCACCGTTTCTCCTGTTGGTAAAAGTCCGCGATGATTTTTACCCTTTACGCCACCAAACTCAGGAAAATCGCCGCCATTAGGAAGATACTCGGCAATTATATTACTGAAGAATTCGGGAGATAAATGTGGTACAAGAGCAATTAACATCGTTACAATTTCAGGTGTAGATAGTTTATGGGCCTTAATGAATTGAGAGAGTTCGAAGTTATTGCTATCCGAATTTATTTCAATTGGGTCTAAAATTTTATTCTTTAATTCAATGTCTAATCGATACCGAATAAAATTCACTAAATCTGTTTCTATCTGGCTAAATCTCACTTTTCTTCTTTTATCTTGATGGAAGTCGAATGCTTGTCACTCTGTAAAAATAATACCTGAGCAATACCCACGGCATCGTCACTACTGCAGTACTTCCTCCGTGTGGATTTCTCAAGGTAATTTCATCGTCGGTTACCGACATTACTGCATATACATGCGGTCCAACAATATTGTGCGAGTTGGCATATGTCTGTAATATTCCTGTTAATCCGTTAAAAAAGCTTTCGCTATTTGAAGTAACTGTTACCGGTTTTTGGGCTCTAAACGCCTGATCGATTCTTGTTTTTAAATTGGCATTAGTGATACTACTCAGGGCAATATTTTCAGCCTGCTCACCTGTTACAGCACCAAGCCCCACTGCTGCCCAATCCGCTTCAATGGCATCATAACTTCCGCGCAGCTTGGCATAAGCCTTCTCAAATAACCTTACCCAAAGTTCAGTTCCATGTGCATTTGCATCACCTCCGCGTGCATAGGTAAAGCCACCGGTTCCACCACTCCCCTGCGGAAAAGTTGCCGTTACATTAACAACCTGTTGCCTAAAATTATCCTCATCTCTCACATATAAAATGACGTTATACGAACCGTCCGACTGTCTTGTTATTCTATTTCTCAGCGATGCAGGGTTACTTCTGGCAACAGCAGAAAGTGATGCAAGGAAATAGCAATCGCCGAGAGCACCTTGTCGAATATCATCAGGAGAATACGCATCGGTATCATCACGATCGCCTCCTGTGGTTGCAATCGGCCCGGTTTGTGTTGCTCCATAACCCGCTGTTGAATCGTTTGCCTGAATGGCAGGATCTGTCCCGCTTAACATGGAGTTAAAGCGCTGCAATTCTGCCCCCGACAAGTCATCGCGAACAACTCCCACAAAAGTTGTATTCGTTCGCAATTCTGCAAGCTGTGTAGGCGACATGGTAAGCATGGTATTATAGATCAAACTTTCATTTGTACCTGTTCCAACAGTAGCAGTCCACAATGAGTTTATATAAGCGGGATAAGAAGACTCGATTCCGTACCTAAAAAGCAATTGAGTTTTTGCATATTCATGTCCCGACATTTCATTTGTTAAAGTTCGCTGCACCCATGTTGACCGTTTCAATAAAGCCCGGTTTGAAGAACTTCTAATTGCATCGTACACCAATTCCTCATTTGTTCCGGCTCCATCGGTGGCTTCCCATATGGTTAAAATTCCCGGTGGAAAATTGGTTTCCGGACCATATTTTAACAACAACCTAGCCTTAAACAAATCGTAACCGGATAATTCAGAACTTAAAATCCCCTGAATTCGGCCTCTTAACTGATTTCTCTCGCTACAGCTTCTTATTGCGCTAAAAATACCCTCTTCATCGGTTCCCCAGCCACTTGCAGCATCAACAACCTGTTGATAAGCCTCGTCTGCTGTCGATCGCTGTACCAATGTTTGTGTAGAGCTGGCTCCTTGTTGTAAAGTATGTGTTAACTCGTGAGCGAGCAATTTTTTCCCACTGTCAGAAGCAGGTTGAAACTGCCCGGAATTGAAATAAATGTCGTTGCCAGACGTAAAGGCCCGGGCACCCAAATCTTTATTCATTTGAATTGCACGACTGCCAGTATGTATTTTAACACCACTAAAATCAGCCCCGAATCCACTTTCCATTTCCGCCTGTATTTTTGTAGTTAACGGACTTCCCGCGCCTCTGCTCTTAGCAATTAACTGTTCTGTCATATTTTGCCTACTAACGCCACTATTTTCCTGTTTTAGCTGCAGTGCTTCTTCCTTTTCTTCATCTTCAGATTCTTGCTGAATTTCCAACTTAGGCTGCAACTCTTCCTCTTCAGATTCTCGTTGTATGTTCTGCGTCTCCATTTTAGCTTGAGCTTCTTCCTCTTCTTCCTCTTGTTTCTGCACCAATGGAGTTATCGATTCTGAAAGTAAATTTGTTTGAGTTATTGAATTTTCAGCAGGACTAAAAAATGGTTTTGAACTGTTGCTTTCGCTTACAACCTGATCGGCAACCTGATCTGCTTCTTGTTCGTATTTATCGTTGGGTTGACCAACATTCAATTTAGCCTGCCTGGAGAAAAAGCCTGACTCGTTATTTTTTGAAAAGAACGACTGACTGCTTTTCCCTGAACTTCCGGGTCTCTTTACTTTTATTTTCATAAGCTTACCATTCTACAAATAACAATTCTTCTTTCCATGGCAATTTTAGCAGCGAGATATTCCACTGCAATTTGTCCAATAGTATATCCTGAGTTTTGCGCTCAATCAGGAGCTTAAACCCATTTTCCGTTTTTATGAGTTTCCCATTTCGATTAAGAAACATTTGGCGCAAACCACCGGCACCAGTATTCTTTAAGGCCGGCCAGTATTTTATAACCTGGCGCAACAAATCTTCTGCTTCTTCTTTCACTTCGTTATTCAGCAAACTTTTTTGGGGTATTGGAGTTGAAAGTGGCAGCCCACACAAAAATTTTTCAAATACCATATTGGCTTCAAAAAAGTGGATTTCGCCAGTGGCTAAAAAGTAAAAAGCCTGAACAGCTTTTACTTTTGCATCTTTCTTAATCTTGCCACTTTTGCTGGTCCAGTTAAATTGTTTCAGAAAAGTTGGTAAAAAAGGACCCAAAATTACGAGCCCCGCATTACGAACAAAAATTTCAGTTTTGTCCTTATCAAAAAATTGGAACTCTTTTTTATCGGAAAGATTTAAAATGGTTGGTTCAATTTTTCTGCTCAAATTAACCGACTCTTTGGATCCCTTTTCTTTTTCAACAAATTCTCTTATTTCATCTTCTGTAGGAAGAAACTCACTAATAGGTTCTTCCTCAAAATGTCGATTGATTTCATTAATTAAAATCTTTAAATGGGTTACAATTCCCTCTAAATTGGCGTCTGTAATCTTATGCTCTTTTATTTGAAAAAGTAGCATCTTTCTTAAAAACTCATAACCTCTCGTAGCATTTACTGAAAGCAGTATAAGCGCCATCAAAAAGTTTTTTCTAAAACCGGTGTCACACGAATTGACAAAATGCAACAACTTTTTCTCGTTTTTGATTTTCAACACTCCCGAAACACCAATAAATTTCAGGATAAGTTCCTCCGAAACCTGCAGAGTAAATCGTTCTGTTGCAGTATCATTTTTCCGAAACAAACGTTTAAGTTCTGCTACAAATTTTTGATCGGCAATACTTTTATTCCATTTTGAGGCAGAAGTTATTTCGTCAATATATTCTGGTTTCCCAAACCATGGCAGGTAGCCTTTTTCTATAAAAAACAAAAAGGTATTTTGTATGTTGTCTTTCGTTTTTACAATTTGTGATTCGCTACCAGGTTGCCCAGTTCCGTTTTGCTCTGCATGAGTTTTCGAAGCCGTTTTTGTTGCCTGAATTAACTGAGCTCTTAGTTTCTCGCTTAGCTTAAATTTCATGGTCTCATCATCTTCCCAGTCCTGCAAAGAGAAGTTAATATCAAGCCGGTCTAAACGAATAATATTTTCTTCGGTATCGTATTCATTTAATAGTTCTTGAATTACCGGAAATAATTTGTTTTGCGCATAATCACCAATATAATTTTTAATCTGTTGCGCCTGTTGCTCTCCCGATTCATTGATATCAAGAATAACTTTTTCGATGATATGTTTTTTTTCAGAATACATTCTATTTTAAATGCTTATCTCTTGCATTTTATTTCCAAATACCCTAAATTTGATAACATAGGATTCAGAGATGAATTACTGGGTTGGTTGACATAGCGATGATAGTGCAAAGCGTTAGCGGCTTTATTTTTGTCTGTTAAGTTTAGTACAATTTTCAAAGTGTTTTTTGCCCATCGGGATATCATTCGACGTATACATTTAAACGACTGATATCCTTTTTTATTTATATACGTTCTCATCATTAAAGGTCTATTGCATTTTCTCCCGTAGGTGTACCAAAATAAATATCAGCAAAACCACTATAACGTTCAATTAGCTCATCAAAATTATTGGTATACAATTCATTTGTTAGGTATATTGAAAGTTTGGTTACGCCGGTTTCGCTATGCAGGTATTTTCTAAGCTGTACAAACAAAACCAAATCATCGTGCGTGTTCTTTTTATTGGCTTTGTAAAAATCCAACATGGTTGAATTTACCCAATCGCCGGTAACCCAATCGCCATCTAATTTAAACTGCAAATCAGTTTCTGTTCGCTGCTGAAAGTCTGCTTTTAGTGTTCTCAGCTGTCGTTTTATTTCTCCTGGAAGCTCGCTTGCACTGCTTATCATTCGGGTAAGTTTTAACCGAACAATTTCCGGGTGGGTTTTTATGCGTTCTTTCAGCACATTCCATTTTGCCCACTTATCGTTAAATTTTCCATAATCGTCATCTTTATTCACCGGAGCAATTTTGCCCTGCAATGCCTCGTAAAACGTTGGGTTATATTTTTTCAAATCGCGACACCGCATAGCATCCGCTCTAAAAACGAGGTTATTTCGGAACATTCCTTTGTTACTGTAAGTGTAAATCGGATTCGAATAATTTAATGTGACATCGCGTAACCGAATCACAAACGAATCCTCTTTGGCGCGGGTAATTACAAACCGTTTCTGACTCTCGTTAAAATCAAAAACCACACCCTTATCAAATCGCGTATTCAAAGCCTCCGTTATGGCGTGTATTCGCCGTAAAAATATTTGCTGTAGAGGAATACGAATTGTTGTAGTTCCATTTATCAAATTTTGTCTGTTAATTCGGTATTCTACCACCTGTAACACATATTCTTTTGGCATAACTTTGTTTCGGCTTTGCGTGCCTTTGGTACTGCGTGCCAGGTTATTCAGGTATTTCAACGAACTAATCCATGGATATGTACATTCCATTAACGAGCAACAATCGTTTTGTGCCGTTTCCTCAATTATGCGGTAAGGCAGAAATAAATCGGACACAACCTTGTTTTGCTGTGCTACCAACAAAAATGTTCCGCCTTTTACAACGCCTCCACGATGCACGGCCTGAGAGTGCTTTTTTAGAAACTGGGCAAACGGATTTTCAGTATCATCAAGCGGAATTATCCGGCACTTAAAATCAAGTCCATTTGTCCTTAGCAAATTGTCGATCTCATTTTCGCAGGCTTCTGCGTCGAGCCCCAAATGGCCTTCAATTCGATAAAAATTAAATTCATCGGTACTAAATTGTAACGGGCTTTGAACTTCCGGAACATTAGCAAGTACATCGGTTGAATAACTGAGATTATAATTTTGTTTGAGATTCGTTGTTTTCTCAAAACTCCAGGTTTCTAAAAATCCTGCATCTAAATTGTAATAAAATGGAATTGCCTTGCAGCCTAATTCTCCATTCAACTGCGATGGTGTGATACGAATTTCCTGAACACTCTCATTTAAAGTAACATTGTAGTTATTCAGCAAGTGTTGCGCCCTCAAAATTAAGCTCTTAATTTTACTTCGATTAAACTGCTCTGTAGCTGACAAAGGTGATTTATAAACCCGGTGACGAAAAGTTTTATACGGTTCAGTTTCCTGAAGCCGCCCCAGTAACAGGTGTTTTGGAAAAGAATCAATTGCAGGCGAGCACTCAACATTAATGTGTAACAACAATTTTTTGATTTCGTTGTACGTATCAATTAAATCGGCCAATAAATCGTAACGGTACTGAAAATCGACCATTGAATTGATCGCACTTAGATTGAGTTTTAGCAACTCGTCGATTTTTGTTGAAACCGAAGGAAGTCCAAATAAATCCAAAATAGCCTCATAACCATCTTTTAAATTGGTAATAACTGTTTGCGAAAATGCAGCTAAAAAACTTTGACGAAAAGCAGCCAGACTGTCAACATTTAGCAAACTAATTCGCGGTAATTTTATCTCCGGCAGTTGCGTATATAATTCGGGCACATTATGCCAGGTAAAAACTGAATCGTTTTTTATAATCTGCTCGGCACCTTTTTCAGTCACCAGCAAAACCCTTAAATTCTGAACCTGTTTAATTCCCTGATTATCGCAGTCGATACTGGTGCACAAGTTTCCACCGTCTTCATACGATTCGATGTAAAGCAAAGCAATTTTGTCATCCAGTTTCAGGTTATTAAGTTTTGTCCGGTTATCGCCACTTTCCGGGAAGATTTCCCACATATCAATTACTTCCGAATCTTCTCTGAAAGGCTCATATTCTGCAACTTCATCCGTGAACTTTTTATAGTGTGTATAGGTAACCGAGCCATCAATTATTTGCGATGCCTTTTTCAACTGTAACAAATCGCCATCAGTGGTTAGGCCAACACCCTGACCAATCTCAACAGTATTGTCGTTATCCGAATTCAACGGTCCATTTTCTGCCGGCTGGCTCATTTTTACCGGAAACCCACAAACAATTCCAACGCCATGCAGAAACACTTTTGACAGTCTGTTCTGGTCATCCAAATAGTTCACAAATTCATTCAACTGCTCGGCTGTTAATACCTGGTTTTCTATAAAAGTGTGGTAGCCGTTTGTTATTTTCGCTAATTTCGATTCCATCGCTTTTCAATTAAAGGTTTCCAATATTTGTGCGACCCAAAACAATTTTGCCTCCCAGCAAATCTTCATCATCGTCGCAATCAATAAGTCTTCCTGTCGGATATATCGTGTTCAATTCTGTAAGTATCGCAATCAAATTTTTCAATTTTGTTTCGTCCTGTTCCTGTCCCGAATTTGTTTTTGCCAGTAAAAATTCATGATAAGCCTTTTCAAACTGTATCATTTCATTTTCCTCATCCGGCACAAGTTTATCACGCTCGCCAATCCAGCAAATGCGGGCAAGTACGTGGGCAGGTAATTCTTTCCGTATCAGTTCTTCCATAAATTTTCTAAAATCCATATTCCGGAAACGATGTGTCCAGCCGGGTAAAACAACGGTAACCCGGTACGAATACGGATCAACAGGTTCGCAACTGGTACACTGTTTTGTACAAACAGGCATAAATTGATCCTGCATTCCGGCGTCGCTTGTTACGTCGGGGCGAAGCAAAATATGCTCAACAATGAACATCCCCTCCTCAATAAAATCAACCGTGAAAAATTCTATCATTTCCAGAATTGCAGTTTTCAATTCGCCTGGAGTTTCGTAATACAAAAACTGACGGGCAATAATACGGTCGGTACTTTTCGGGTCGGCATTTGTATTTATTACATCAAACGAATATTTACCACTTGGCGACACCTGAATTTCAAAATTGCCAACTTCCTTTTCGTCGGCAACCCCTTCGGCAAATATGGCTTCCACTGTTTCGGGCCGGGTTTCAACAATTTTAACAATGGTTTGGTACAGTTCGTCTTCGGCAAAAGCACGTGTGTTATATTCTTCGGTTGACGAAAGAAAGTAAACACCATCGTTGTTTTTCACGTGCCAGCGAAATACTTCTTTATTATCGGAATTGGTGAGTTTGTAGGTTTCGATAAAGGAAGGGGAAAGATTGCGGCGTTTAAAATTACGAATGCCACTTAATCGGGCAATTCGTTTTTGCGCTCCTGCCACATTTTCGGTATCCCAAATTTCTTCGGGTGTTCTGTTAAAATAATTGAAAGCACTTGCACGCCAGTTGCTTATTCCTTTGTTTTTAATGCTTCCATCAGTGTTTTTAATTTCGCCATATTCCGATAAGAATAGTTGCTTAGCATCTATTATTGCCTGGTCAGCGTAGGTTCCGTAAATCTCTTTCATTAAAAATGAATACTTGCTGAATTTTTCGGCAAAACGCGAAATCAGATGATCCAACAATTCATTTTTACGCAAAATATTATCGTCGAGGTCTTCCAATAGATTTTTGGTGAGTGTCTCATCATCTGCCAATGGGTAATTATTCACCAGGTCAGACATCCCGTCTAAATCTTTAACAGCCTGTGTAAAGTATGTAGCAGCTAGTTTATCGTCTACTGATAGCAGATCTTTAACCTTTTCAAGGTGTGCAAAATAAGTGGCAAAAATCTGGTCGAAAAACAAAAGGTAGCCTTTTAATTGTTTGGCTTGTGCCTTACGTTCTTCAGTGGCTCGCGCCGGCAAACCAACTGCTCCAATTCCATAAGTTTCCGGAAAATCATTCTGTATAGTGGTTGTTTCACCAACATTGGCAAAACTTCCTTTTGGCCCGCGAAGTTCCATGCCCACATTGGCAAGCTCTTGTTTTTCCTGTTCTTCGGCGTATAATTGCTGACTATACTCCTTTACTTTTTTGCTGTTTACATTTAATGGAAGTACATCCTTGTAGTAGCTAAATGCACTGCTGTCGCAACGTTTGGGTTTCAGTCCGGGCTGAACACAAATCAACCATGCATCATTTTTATTTTCCTCATCAAGGCAGTCATTTATCGATATATCTTTAATGACTTTTACTCCCTCAATTTTCATAATCAGCTGCATCAAATCCGATAAGCGAACTTCTGT
The DNA here is from genome assembly GCF_900111425.1 of Draconibacterium orientale. Classification (NCBI taxonomy): domain Bacteria; kingdom Pseudomonadati; phylum Bacteroidota; class Bacteroidia; order Marinilabiliales; family Prolixibacteraceae; genus Draconibacterium; species Draconibacterium orientale. The sequence continues at coordinate 221,005 of NZ_FOHT01000001.1, forward strand.
TCGCAGTCGAGCATCTGCCAATTCTTTTGGATCGATAAAACCATTGGTAAGTGTTGGTCCTTCAAAAATCTGGTCGCTTGAATAACCTTTGTCCAACATTTGCTGAAGCGAATAAAACCACAAATTGGGAGAAAAATAACGATCGATGGCCCGCAATACTTTGGCATGCACCAACTCTTCGTCGGTTTCCGGCTCTACTTCAATGCTGGCACATACTTCAATAGGGTGCGTTTCCACTTCCGAAACTTCTATCAAATCTTCGCACAGATTTCTGTTTTTGTGATAACGCGAGAATATTAAATCCTTTAAGCGGGTTATCTCTGCATCTTTATCAGCTTTGTGCGGAAATTTAGTATCGTCCAGTTCATCAAAATCCACAACTAGTTTATACAAACCATTTAACTGAAAACTTCGTCGCAGTTCAACTTCTACGGTATTAAAAGCATCGGAATCATACGAAAGCTGATCGTTTTTACAATCTACATAAACTGTTTTTTCGTATTTCTGAAGCCAACAATTTTTAACACCTTCAATATCTATAAATAGTTTCCGGTAATCATCTTCGGTTACCGGTTTCGATGGTAAAATCTGCAATGCGTTAAAAAACTGATCTTCGTTTGATTTTGTACTGTCAGCCGGTGCCAAAATATCTTCTATAGGCAATGAAATACGTGCTCCAAGATCGGTAATGGCATAACACAACATTTCCAGAATTGTAATTCCCGGGTCGTGCGAGTTGTAATCAGTCCAGATATTATTTGCCAGTTTCTCGATATACTCCTGTCCTTTTTCCTTCAGAAACTGATAATCCAGATCGTTGCCCGAATTTACCTCTTTCGGTATGGTGATATGTTTGTTTACTTCTGACATGTTTCTGCCGGTTCAATGGTTGTTGCTAAACAATTTTTTACTGCATCTTTTACACTGTGTTGCTTCGATGAAACCAAAATCGCTTCAGGGCTCGATGGAGTTGCAATTTTCACTTCCGATACTGCTCCTGAAGCTGCAGTCTTCTGAAACAGCCGTACGTCAGTAATAAAATCAACATAATCAAGCTGTTCGGTATAGTTTATAATTACACTTTTATGCAGTGTTTGCCCGAAACGAATGGGTGCAGTGCGATCGAAAGCCCAGGGAGAAAGAAAACGGGTAAGATCGTCATTCAATACACTTTTGTAATAAACGCTGTCGTATCCTTTATGAAATTTCACTTTTAAATCAATTCGCACCTCCTCATACTCAGGATTAATGACCAGTGTTTGTACCAGTTTTGAATTATGCCTTTTAAGAAATTGCTGAATTTTCGATAAGGTAGCTTTGCTTACCCGCGGCTGATAAATATCGAAAACGTTTTTGTTGACGATATCGGGAATTACTACTACAACAACACTTCCGGGAGCCAGATATTTGGTTTGCCGTTTATTACCTACAACCTTTGTACAGGTGTGCGACAAACATTTTGCTTTATGAATTTCCGGAAAATTCTGCAGTACTAAATGCTCATAATCCCAAATACTTACTGCACGATTCTTGTGTCTCAATCGCTCGCTTATTCTCCGGTAATAATCCTCATCGCTTTCTTGCGGTTTCCCACCAAATGAATTATAAGGTTGAGTAAGTCCTTTTACTTTTGGAATACGATTCACCATTTTTGAAATGGTTTCAGCCGGCAAACTATTGCTTAAATGTTTTAGGTCGTTATCGTTATTATTGAATTTTGCCAAAACAGCCTGCGCATGAATTCCAATAACTTTTGAAACAGCATTGTAGTTTTTGTGAATCCGGGCGCGCAGCCAAATTAAACCTGCCGGCAATAAAGCATTATCGGTGTTTGCTTCTTTAGGTAAATTGAATTTCAAAATTCCTGATTTCAACAGATTCCCGGTATTATTGGAAATAATGGCTGATGAATCCAGCGACTGCCAATTATCAGAACAAAGCACGTCCCACTCAACGTGTTGTTTTCCAACAAACGATTTCACCTCCGGATTTTCACTACCTTCCAAAACCTGAATTAAAAGGGAGACGATTTGTTGCGGTGCTGCATTTTCGAGGCCAATATACAACTCCCCTCCTTTACAATACTCCGGTACCACAAAAATATCTGCATCCTCCGCGTTGGATGGCACTACCTCACTTTGCCCAAACGGATGTTCGTGAAAAAGTTGAAACTCATTTGTAAACTTTTTGTCTCCGGGTTTAAAAGTTGCCAATGCTGAATAGTCCAAACTTATTTGCTCAATAAATGGAGTATAAGGTTCGTTGGGTATTGATGCATTTTCATCAGTTATTGACAAGGCGTAAAGTCGCGGAAACATGTCGTGCAAAAAGGATTGATTAAGCGACAAACGTATTGATTTGCTTGTCGTTTTTCGGTCTGCGTTTGGCACCGAGAATTCAGTATAAGAACTATCTCCGTTTCTATGAAACAATTGAATATTCTGTGGTTCATCCAAAGGTTTCCAATCATTCGCATCATTAATTTCAACTTCTGCAGTAAAGTAACTATCACTTTTAACAATCAGGTTCGATTTCTTTTTTGACAAATAATATTTTGCCATCTTTTGATGCGACAAACCATTAAGAAATGAATGCTGATAGGCTTCGTACCAATCTTTAAGACTATCCGGGGCATTTTTCCATTCTACATTAACTTTTAAATTGTCCCAATTCTTTTTGAATAATTCGGGGTAAGTGATGTGAAATTTGGATTTCTCCACAGGCTGGTTGCCAAAAGGATAGAATGGTTTTTCAGGATTAAGTGCTCCCACGTCGTTTTGCAAAGCAGGTTTTTTAATACCACAAACGGTAACTTTCAAGTTTACTTTTGTAAGACTTTGAGCTACAAAATTACGGTATAACTGATGCCCCCTTTTATTTCCGGTTTTTATGAGAATGCGACAAACTGCTTGTGAAGTTTTAAAACTTTCGCCGTGAGTTTTGGCGCTGTAGCCCATCACCATTTTTTCTTCATTCGGAATTTGAAATGCAATATTTAAATCCTTTCTGTTACTTTCTGATCCTGATACAAATTCAGTGGTATTTATAATTTCAAATGGTCCCAACCAATCTTTTTCTCCTGTGCAAAAAATGGATAAGTTGTCTTGTAAATCTTTAGCAGAAATGTTTTGCGCCAATGCTTTGGCAAAACTCAAACGCAACTGAACTGTTCGTTTCCCTTCTTGTAATTCCAAAATTTCTCCGGCCACTGCAAATCCAACTTTAGCATCAGCCAGTTCGGGGTATTCGCGTGTGTCGGGATTATTTTTTTGCTCGTAATAACCAAAAGGCCACCAACTAACTTCCTTGTCCGGAAAATCCTCCCCCTTACCATCAAACGAATCAGCCACTGCTGCGGCTTTCAGCTTCGAATTATCGTGGTCGTTATAAACGCTTTTCAAGCTGGCAACTTTTGTTTTATTGGCGATTAACTCATCAGTTACTTCGTAAAGTAGCTTTTTATTATTCGCATCTTTCCCGCCATCAAGAAGTGTTTCTTTTTCAATTTTTTCAGCAACAGCATTTTTTGCCAGTTCAAAAACGACATGTACTTTATCCGCTGTTGGTTTTTGCTTTTCAATCTGCAGTATTTGCCCGAAGTAAAAATCAAGATGCCGTTTAGTAAGCTTGTTAAAACGTTGTTTTGAGTGTTCGAGCAATTTTAGAAAAGTAACGAATAATGCCAGATGCGGAGTAACGGCACCGTCTTTTTCAAGTTCCGAAATAAAATCCTCAATCTCTGGTTTTGTTTTAAAAAAATCCTGCCAGTTACCCTTTGGTGTTGCAGCATCCTGTGTATCGAAATAATTAACATGAGAAGCAAAATTATACGCAAACTCCATCCACTGCTCCAAGCCAAAATCATTCAGATGAAGTGATTCCGGTTTTAGTGATTCGAGAAACCGTTCCTGCTGTTCAGTCCCTTCTCGCGCTAATAATATATTTTTGCCACAATTTGCCATGTTTCAACATTTTAGAGTTCGGTGCCTTCGCCTTTGTAGAAAGGGAATACCATATTTTTTCTTGAGTTTGTTGCCCGGATGATGTATTCAATATTAATCAGCAGTTCACCATTCAATTCGTTTGTTTGATCAATGCTTATTTTTCGTGCATCAATTCGTGGTTCGTGGTACAGAATTGCTGTTTTTATTAAATCGACCACGTATGTTTTTACGGTAATATTTAATGGTTTAAATAACAGTTCGTCGAGATTACAACCATAGTCGGGCACCATTATTCGTTCTCCCAAACGGGTAGACAATAAAATCTCGAGACTGCTTTTTATGTCCGCCTCATCCTGAAGCATTTTTACCCCCCTTGTTTCTTTTTGAAATTCGGGAGGAAAGCTCCATCCTGTTCCTAAAAATGAATTGTATGTTGCCATTTTAACCTCCAATATTTACCGTTGGACATCCAATTACAATTGTTCCTCCATGCGATGTTAAATCTCCCATTCGGGCAGCCGGCTTGCCTCCAATCATTACGGTTGTTGATCCTACGGCTATTGAGTCAGGCGGTCCGGAACACGTTGCCTTATCGCCAACCACCGCTGCCGGCATTCCGCCAATTAACACAGTAGTTTCTCCCGGGCCAATTATTGGTCCACCAATATGTGGCAATGCGTTTGGATTTAGCATCGGACATGTATGCATATCATTTAATCTTGCAGCTGCTGGCATATCAATTAATATTTACAAGTGATCCTTTAATATTTGTAATGCCCTGCGCAGAAACTTCTGCACCTGTAGTTCCTTCAGCTTTAAAATCGGCGTTTGCCGATATCTCCACGTTGGTTCCTTCAATTCTCACATCGCCGGAAGCACTTAGGTTTATATCTCTCTGGCTCTCCATTGTTATTCCATCGCTATTAAGCGTTATACTATTCGAGCTTTCGTCCTCCAACTTTATAACATCGGCATCTTCGTCAATCTTTATAATTTTTCCGTTTGGCGTTTCGAGGGTCACCGAATTCATTTCATCATTAAATATGAACTTTATCCCGCTTCGAGTAACAAAACCTTTTTCATGGTTCTCATCCGAGGCATTAATTGGTGCAGGTTTTGCACTGCTATTAAGCATTCCGAGAATAATAGGATCGTTTGGATTTCCGTTTAAAAAACCAACAATTACTTCGTCGGCAATTTCAGGGCGGAAAAAAGATCCCCGATCCTCGCCGGCATCCAGCGTTGCAACTCTCGCCCAAACGCCCTGCTCCTGGTTATTTACCAGTGGCATTCGCACCAAAACACGGTGTTCGCCTTTAGGGTCATCTTCAAGTTGCGTTACCTTGGCAATTTGAAGCCCGTTTACCGCTGCCAATAAACCCGAAGCCGGTAATGGATTTATATCTACAGTTTCAGAAAACCACTTTGGATTTATGCCGAACTGTGCGTCGCAAGTCCAGTTTCCATCGGCAATTTCGTGTCGAACCGCCGATACATAAACCTTTCCGTTAAAACGATTCCCAACTCCTGATAAGGTTATGGTAGTATTGGGTTTCACATCGTGAACCCCTTGAAACTTTACTTTCCCACGTATTTTTGAAAGCTGGTTAAATAAACTTTTGGCATTTGCCCAATCTTGTAAACCGGCATCCGATATTTCGCTACCGTCTCTTAATTCCAATTTTTCAGCACCAATTACCGATGCTAATTCAGCAGGCGAAATATTTCCACTGGTATTTATTTCAGGAGTATTTGCATCAATTTCAAATAAATCCTGATTGGCCGCATCCCATCCATACGATGTTATTGTATCGAATTGATTGCGGGCATCAATCTCCGCATCGAAATCAAAAATTGTAGCACCATAAACCAGGTTTAGTTTTTCGGTCTGATTAAAATCCGGACTTAAAACCGACAGTTTCCCATCGTCAGCAACACAAACTTTTCCGTTTGCCTGGGCACGTGTTACACAAAAATCCCAGTCGCTAACATCATACTGCACCATTTCCGGATACTCCACATTTGTTTCTTCAATTTCATTTTCTATTCCGTATGCGTCAATTATTTGCTCAACAATTTCACTGTCTTTACTTTCGTAGAAATACTTACTTTTTCTTCCTACCGAAAGTTTTACAGCCAGGTCTCTGCATTCAATTATCAATACTGCCCCACCCGAACGAATTTTTAAATTGTGACGTATTACGATTCCTTTAAAAATAGTTTCGTTTTGTGCGTGATAACCGGCTTTAATTTCAACCTCTTTCCCGGGAACAAAAAAATCCTGGTTACTCAGTTCGAAATCCTGCGATGCAGGATCACCATCAACCAATACAATTTTTGCCCACGGAATACGGTTAATCTCTTTCTCAACAGTGATACTCAACAGCTGGTAAACCGATGACAATTCTTCTCCGTCAACCAAAACATTGTAGCTAACCAAATCGACTGAGCGGGCTGTAGGTATGACTCTTTTTTCAGGCATTGACAGTTACTTGTTTTATGGGTGGAAAAAATATTTTCTGTCCGGTTTTTAATTTACGGAAGTTCGTTATGTTGTTTGCTTTAGCCACTTCGAGGTAGTATTTCGAATCGCCATAAATCCGGTGAGTCATCAAGGGCAGCGTGTCGCCCTCGTTAACAATTCGTACGTGCGTTAAATCGGGAGACGAATTGTTTTCTTTAGCCACACGCAGGTTGTCCTCAATTAAACCTTTGAATTTAGCAGTAGCGGTGGCACGTAACGGTGTACCATCGGCTTTAAACATTTTGTAGGTAATATCCAGCTCGGTTAAAACACCTTTAAACAAAAGTGTTCCCCACGAAATTACCAGGTAATTGGGCCTGTGTTCATCGCCATTATAATCGAAAACAACACGTTTAAAAAGTTTGATGTCATCATCAATCCCAACACCTTCATCAACATTCAGTTTATTATCAAAATCGCCCGGACCGCCGTAATTTATCAGCACTCCGCTACGATCGAATATAAACTCAAGCTGAAGATCTTCGGGTGGAGTACGGTTATATCGTGGCGCCGAAGAACTGGTACCCGCTCCCTGACGAGTGTTTTGTTCAACCTTGTATTTTAAGTTATACTTTTCAGGATTGAGCAAAGTACGGAATTCGCCATTCGCAACTTCCGTTCTGAACATCTCGTCGGAATAAGCTTTTATTTGCAATTTTATTAACTCACCCGCCATATTAGCGTTCCTCCTTTCTCGATAAAATTTCCATTACCTGCTCCACACAGGCTTCAATAATTTCATCGCGACTGCCGGTTGCTTCGGTATTTTGTTCCGTCGGCTGCGTTCCGTTTTCTCCAACCGCAATTTTTATATGCAATTCTTTAATTTCAATAGGCATAAGACTACATTACGTTAAAATAATTGTAGGAAAGTTCCAGTGTTTCAATAACCAGGTTGTTTTGCTCAGCATCAAAATCGCTGATGCTCCATTTTACCGGGTAAGCATGTACTACATTCCAACTCAGCAAGGGTTCGTGCTTTTCATTCAGCAATTTCACAATTAGGTTTGTCGGCTTGAAATCAAGATTTTCAACTGCATTTCTGAACCATTTTATTAGTTCTGAATCAACCAACAAGCCCCGTTTCAATACTAAATTCGGATACTTTGTACGAACCGGAACTTTGTGTTTAAACCGATTTTCTCCCCCTTCGGCAATCTGTTCGGTTTCCACATCAACCGTAAGGCCGGAAACCGATTGAAACTGGAATTCGCCAGGATAACCCACAAATTCAACTTTAAAATGAAAACCGAGTGGTGGATAATAATCAGCCATTTTTATTCATTTTGAATGGATAAACCTTCGTGTGCCAACTCCATGGTTTCAATGGCTACTTCGTTTCCGTCGGCTTTTAAATCGGTCGACTGAATTTTAGTAGGCCATGCATTTTTAATTTTCCAGACTACCACCGGCGAATGCTCTTCGTTCAGCAGACTAATGGTAATGTTTCGGCGTTCGATGGTATTTAATTTTACCGTATTCCACCAATCGAAATATTCGTTGTCGGTAGCAAAGGTTCCGCGCTTAAGCGTAATATTGCTGTACTTTTGCATTCCGGGCATTTTGGTTTTAACATATTCAGGGCTTGCGCCGTGACGATATTCTACCACCTCGGTTTCAACATCTAACCCCGAAACTTCGGTGAATCCTATTTTGGTTCCACCCCAATCTACCTGAAAATGAAACTTTACAATTGGATATTCTGTTGCCATGATTTCTTCTTTTAAATTTTAACAATTATGATTCCTGCATTTTGTGAGAGAACTTGAGAATAATAAACTCAGCGGGCCTGACAGCTGCCATACCAATTTCCACATTCAATTTACCTTCCAGAATATCCTGGGCGGTCATTGTTTGGCCAAGTCCTACACGTACAAAAAATGCTTCTTCGGGTTTAGCGCCGGCAAGCGCACCGGCCCGCCACTGCAGCACCAAAAAGTTTTCGATCATTGCACGAACTTTAACCCAGGTATTTGAATCGTTGGGCTCGAATACAAACTGTGCGGTAGCTTTTTTCACCGATTCTTCAACCATGTTAAAAAAGCGGCGAACAGGAATATATTTCCACTCGTTATCGTTTCCGGCCAATGTGCGGGCTCCCCACACCAAAGTACCTCGTCCGGCAAATGCACGAATCACATTTATCGATTTTCCTGAAGTATCAATATTTAATCCGTCCTGCTCCTGGTTGCTTACCTTTTTATTAGGGCCAATAATATTTGTAACTCCAACATTTGCCGGTGCTTTCCATACACCACGTGTACGGTCAACGCGGGCATAAATACCGGCCATTGCACCCGAAGGAGGCAGCGTTACCGTTAGTTTTGCCAATTCCGTTTTAATTTGGTTGTACAAGCCTGTATTTTCAACAACACTTGTGTCGTTTACAAATAATCCATCTAAAGCTCCCGCTGCGGTTGGCGCAGGCGGAGTAGTTTCGTTATGTGCAATGGAAACTTCACCCTCGTTGTAGGCATAAGGCAAGCTGGTTTTTAGCCACGGATAATAAACAGCTCCGTATTTCAGGAAATCGGTTCCAAGACTTATTCCCGAACGCAAAGTACTGGCAAACGAAGCGGCTTCGTTAAACGTATCAATTATTGCAAAGCGGTCTTGCAGTTTTTCGCACTGCGTAAGCGCCTCTTCAGCTAAACCGTAAAAATTGTTTGATGCAGCAAGACTTGTTGCATCGGGAAATACAATTAATGTTGGTTCGTCTTCTTTGGCTAATTCGGCCAAGCCACCACTAGCTCCCAAATCGGTTTTACTTACAGTTGTATCGTAATCGCCAACTGAGATAATGTAGCATGGCCCTCCACCATTTGCAAAATACATTTGCATGGAGTAGTACATTTTATAGGGCGATTTTGTGGCCGGCTCCGGAACTTCAACAGTACGGGTAAGTGCTCCCGATGAATCGTAAACATCATCGATATTTACTACAATGTTTTTTTCGTTATCTGCTCCTCCAAAATATTGCTCATACTCGAGCAACGATGTTATTCTTTTGGGCGTATTCAGCAAATCATCGTCAACAATGTTTTTTGCTTTTTCAGTGTAGCCAATAAAGGCAGGAATGGCGGTCTCAACCTGAGCCACCGAAGGCGGTAGAACCGAAATCTCCTCGACGTAAACGCCTGGTGTTTTGTACGTTGTTGCCATAAGTATTAAATTTTAATGTTACATGAATATTTCTGAATATATTTTTGTGAGAGTACTGTTTGCATTTATTTGACGCGCATCGGGATTAGGTAACTCCAACTCGCCCAGCTTTATGGGAACAAAACCTTTTGTGGTAAGCGGTTGCTCTGTTTTGGTAATAAGCTGACGTGGATTTCCGTTTTCCTTTTTAACATCGTCGCTGTTATTGGTTTGCTGATCAGCATTGAAAAAATAACGCCACGTTGTTTTACGATTGGCAAAAACAATATTGAATTCGCGGTGCTCATTGCGCAACGAACCATCGGTTTTAGTGATGTGATAAGAACCGTTTTCGCCTTTCATTCCAATACGAATTATACCAATTAGGTTTTGCTGTTCTTCAGCGTTCAACAATTCCATTTCGTTGTTAAAACTTACGCTATTTAATCGGTATGAATCGTTAACTGCTGTTGTGTTATTCGCTTTTTTTATAAGCGGAAACCCGGGATCTTCGGTTGATAAACGATTATTGGAAAAGAAAAAACAATGACCGGCATTTGTCAATCCGAGCTGAGTAAAGTGATTGAATGTGCTATTTGTTGTTTTCAGCAGAAAAGAGAGGGACAGAGAGTCGCTTAACGGGACAAAAGAATTGTTATTGTCGCTCTCTGCTATTTGCAACCAGACCATGAATCCACGATCGGTATTTTTACAAATCAATTTATGACCATTCAGTTTTTGTTTGGTCAGTGCTGAAGGAACGATAGAAAAGAGTTCGGAAAGAGGATAACCGGCCAATTGTTTTTCTTTTTCAACATCAGTCATGCTGAAATAATCGTCATTGCCTTTATTCAAAAAATATTTATGAAGAATATTTACAGCAAATAAAGGCTTATATTTTGTTTTAAAGCTCATGAGTTTATATCCGTAAGAGTTCCGTTTACTTCAGTTATTAATTCGGTGCTTGCTTGTTTTTTGTGGCGGTCAACCTGCAGTAGTTGTACTTTATAAATTACCGATGGCAATTGCCTGCCACCATGTGTTCCCCAAATGTGATTCCACACCTCGAAACCCGGTGTGTACAGTTCAACAATAAATTTGAAATCATCCAGTTCCTGCATGGATACATTTGAGCGGTTGTAAACCGTGTTTTGTGCAGTAAACACCTTTTTCCCCTGGAAGTACTCCACAGTTTTAGAAATACTAATTAAGGAGTTGCTATATAAATCGCAGTTGGCGCTAACCATAAAAAAGAGGTTAACATTAACTGCCGGATTATAACTTTCGGCTTTGTTGTTAACCACTTTATTTGCAGGTATATTTTTTAAGGTCGATTCTTCCTCGATATTCAATAAGGAAATAACAACTTTATTTTCGAGGTTATCGGCTTTATCATTTCCTGAATCAAGTAATGCAAGGTTTTCAAGAACCACAATTTTACCCAATCCGACATCGTCCAGATAACGTTCCAGTTGTTCTTTAAGAATTTGAAGAGCTTCGTAAATCATATTTACCTTTTTAGTTTTCTTACTATCAAAACATAGTAAGTCGCGTCCTTATAAAAGGATATCCTAATACTAAAAGGGCAATGGTTATTATCTTCTGTACTTATTGAAACTTTTAGGAGCCTCAATCATTTAATGGTGAATACAAGTTACGACAATATGAGGTACAAGTCAATACTTATACTGAATCTAAATAAGCAAAAAGACAATTCTCCGCTGTTTATCAGATGGTTAAACAACAAGTATTTTTATTGATTTTCCGAATTTTGAAGAAACAAGGGGCTAGTAGTTTTGTTTTAAATCAACAAAAAGTTGCTCTATTTCCTTAATCAATGCGCTGTGCGAACCACCAAAATGGTTAAACATGAATGAGAATACCAATTTGTTTCCTTTATCGGTTGTTACGTAACCGGAATAGCAGCGCACACGTGTCATCGAACCGCTTTTTGCCTGCAGTGTTTTGCCGGGGAGTTTTTGGGTATCGAAACGTTTAAATGTCCCTTTTCCGGCAACCGGCAACGACTGGACAAAAGCATCGTTCGAAGCCATTCGGGTTAAAAAGCGGGTAAAGAATTCCGGAGAAACAGCATTAAAATGCGACAGCCCGCTACCGTCTTCCATAAAAATGTTTTCCATACTTAATCCCTGCTCTTTCCAGTAGTCTTTTACCAAATCGATGGCATCATTTCGGTTTCCCAATCCGTTTTTTTCAACAGCAATCTGTTTCAGAAAATGTTCGGCAAACAGGTTTACACTTTCATGGTTCAACACTTCCGCAATTTCAGCCAGCGTTGGCGATTCCTGGGTATAGATCAACGTTTCTTTGTTGCTCACATTTTTTTCGAAACGTGTTTCTCCGTCAACAAAAACACCCTCAGCTAAAAGGTTTTGCAGAAATGCAGCAGTCAAAACCTCTTCCGGGTTGGGAACAGATGCTTTAATGGTGAAAGCACTGCGATTACGCGGAATAGTACCCCGAATTATTCGATGTTTGTCGAAAGGGCCGCCAAAAACATAAGCATTATCGCCGTTATTTTCCGCCGAAAGTACTTCATTATCGATGTGCAAACCATCAATTTTAGGATAGGTTTGAATCACCTTCGTAAGCTTTCCTGCCTTCTTGGGCGACGAAAATGTTATTCGGTACATATTATCAAAAACCGTAAAAGCATTAGCGCCGGCGCCATAATAATTGCCAATATCGCCCCACACCCAGCTGTCGGGAATTCGTTCTGTATCGTAAATTCCACCGTCGAGAATCAAGTCGCCTTTTACTTTTTTTATGCCCGATGCTTTTACCTGTTTAGCCCAGTTCTTCAAAAACTCAAAATAATGATCCTGAAAATACTCCGATCCCAAAGCCGGATCGGCACCACCAACCACCACTAAATCGCCATCTAAAACACCATTTTTATCGATTTTTCCGGTGTACGAAATTTGTGTTTTAAAGCGGTAATCAGCCCCCAGAATTTCTAAGGCCGTTCCCGAAGTGATCATCTTCATGGTTGAAGCCGGAATCAACAATTTAGTGGGATTCAGACTAAAAACCGTTTCGCCCGAATTGAGATCGATCACGTTCATCCCAACCGAAGCATTTTTGTAATCGTCTTGCTGAAGCAGCTCTTCAACTGCCAATTTTAAACGATTCTGAGCAAGGATTTGCCCACTAAAAACCAGGAGAAAAAGTAAAGAAAAATAGCGTACCTGCATTTTTTATTATTTTTGAAAGTCTAAAAATAGCAGATTGTTTGACTTTGCTGTACAAATCGGAACTAATTTGTATGACAAATTCAATCAATTAATACCAAAAAATAAACATATGCTACGAACAATACTATTAGTTGGCTCGGGAGGTTTTATCGGAAGTGTTTTGCGTTACCTTGTTCAGTTATTTGTGGAAAAAGGAATGAGCACCACTTTTCCGTGGGGAACATTTGTTGCCAACATGGCCGGAAGTTTTATTATTGGGGTAGTGTTTGCCCTGGCGCAAAAAGGCAACCTGCTGAATGCTGAGTGGCGCATGTTTTTAGCCGTAGGTTTTTGCGGCGGTTTTACCACTTTTTCGTCGTTTGCCTACAACAACCTCACCATGTTAAAAGAACAAGCCTACGGCCAGTTTATATTAAATGTGGGCGGAAGTTTATTCTTTGGATTACTGGCGGTTTACCTCGGAATGATTCTCGTACGCCTTATTTGGTAAATTTATCCGCCCCATTTTTCCCGGTTAGTTTCAAGGCATTTATTGAAACTTAAAACCATTATTTCTGTAAAACTCTGTAGTGAAAAACCTAAAATTAACAGCGCTATGAAAACATCGGAGAAAACAGGAATTCTGAAGATCTACATCGGAGAATCGGATAAAATAAATGGCCGGGTGTTGTTTGAAGAAATTGTTTTTGAAGCACGAAATGCCGGGCTGGCCGGTGCCACCGTTTATAAAGGAATAATGTCGTTTGGTGCCAGCCACAGCATACATACCATGAAAATATTTGCCCTATCGAGCGATTTGCCGATAACCATTGAAATCATCGATAACATCGATAAGCTTGATCAATTTATAGAAAAGCTGAACAAAATAATGGACCAAAGCCAAAGAGGAGGATTGGTAACTTTCCAGGAACTGGATGTGGTTCGTTACGAAAAAGGGCTAAAATACCGCGAAGAATACCATTAAATTTTTTTCACCGCTTGTGCCAGATTCCAGCTTGCCAAAAGCCAAGCCCAACAAGAGTTTTTCAACTGTTAACCCAACATCAAATAATTGCTACAAGAAAACCTCCCCCTGTTTTGGTGTGCAAGAATTTACTAACTTTGGTCTGCTTTTTAAAAATCACGGCATAATGCCTTGATTTACTGAAAATAACAGATTTATATTTTAATTTAATAAAAACTACTCACAATGTTAATTAGCGACGTAAAAGCAAGAGAGATTATCGATTCTCGTGGTAACCCAACTGTTGAAGTTGATGTAACACTCGAAAGTGGTGCATTTGGCCGTGCGGCTGTTCCATCAGGAGCATCAACCGGCGAAAACGAAGCACTTGAATTACGTGATGGCGACAAAAGCCGTTACTTAGGAAAAGGTTGTTTAAAAGCTGTTGCAAACGTAAACGACGTTATTGCAAAAGAAATTATTGGCATGGACGCTACTGACCAGGTAGCTATTGACAGTAAACTCCTGGAACTTGACGGTACAAAAACAAAATCGAACTTAGGTGCCAACGCTATGTTGGGTGTTTCTTTGGCTGTTGCTAAAGCTGCTGCTGAGTACTCTGAACTTCCTTTATACAAATACATCGGCGGAACTAACGCAAAAACATTGCCTGTTCCGATGATGAACATTATTAACGGTGGTTCGCACTCCGATGCAACTATCGCTTTCCAGGAATTTATGATCCGCCCTATTGGCGCTCCAACTTTCCGCGAAGGTTTACGTATGGGTGCTGAAGTTTTCCACGCACTGAAAAAGGTATTGGCAGCTAAAAACCTTTCAACTGCGGTTGGCGACGAAGGTGGTTTTGCTCCGGCATTAGGTGGTACTGAAGAAGCTATCGAATCAATTCTTACTGCAATTAAAAATGCAGGTTACAAAGCCGGTCGCGCCGAAGACGGTGGCGATGTGTCTATTGCTATGGACTGTGCTTCATCAGAGTTCTACAAAGATGGTGTTTACGATTACAGCATTTTCGAGCCCAACGGTGTTAAACGCACTTCGGAAGAGCAAGCTGCTTACCTGGCTGAATTGATTGCAAAATACCCTATCGATTCAATCGAAGACGGTATGGACGAAGGCGACTGGGACGGATGGGTAAAACTGAACGCTGCCATTGGCGACAAATGCCAGTTGGTTGGCGACGACCTTTTTGTAACCAACGTTGAGTACCTGAAAAAAGGTATTGAATTGGGTGCTGCAAACTCAATCCTTATTAAAGTAAACCAAATTGGTACATTAACTGAAACGTTAGATGCTATTGAAATGGCACACCGTGCAGGTTATACTTCAGTAACTTCTCACCGCTCGGGCGAAACTGAAGATTCAACCATTGCCGACATTGCAGTGGCTACCAACTCTGGTCAGATTAAAACAGGTTCTATGAGCCGCTCAGACCGTATGGCAAAATACAACCAACTGCTTCGTATTGAAGAAGAATTGGGTGCAAGCGCTATCTACGGATACAAAAAAATCTACAAGAAGTAAACTTATTTATTAACGATATAACGAAACCGCTTCGTCAACCAACGAAGCGGTTTTTTTCTTTAAATCCCCCGACACAATCCAGCCTTTCCCCTACTCTATTATTTCATTGTAAAATTATAATTGCCATTCGTGCTTTTCGTAAAACATTAGTTCGTTTTTGCTGAAAAAAATGCACTTTAGACCCACCAAAATCAACTAAAAATGAATCGACGTAACGCAATGAAAATAGCGGCCGGCGCTATGATTGGAGGTGGAGCCGGATTAATTTCGCTTACCCAGGCTTTTAAGCCCGAACCACTTCCCGAAAAACCGGCACAGAAACTCGAACCCGGCGAAAATGCAACAAACTGGCAATATGCGCAGTTAGATCCAACCGAATCGGGCCAAATAGCTTACCACCAATACAGTGTTGGAAGTTGTATGTACGCCACCTTTTATGGTGTGGCTTCGCAAATTGCAGCCAAACTTGGAGAACCTTATGCTTCCTTTCCTTTTGATATGATGAAATATGGCCACGGAGGAGTTGGTGGGTTCGGAACCTTGTGTGGTGCGCTTAATGGAGGTGCCGCGCTAATAGGCTTGTTTGTAAGCGATAAAAAAACACGCGACAGCATGATAAACGATCTCTTTCAATGGTACGAAAACAGCCAGCTTCCGGTTTTTAAACCCAAGAAAGCAGTAATGAATTACACCCCGGCATCGTCGGTTTCACATTCTACGCTTTGCCATGCATCTACTGCCAACTGGGGAAAAGCGTCGGGTTTTAAGATCGACAGCGATGAACGAAAAGAGCGGTGTCGCCGACTAACGGGCGAAGTAGCAGCTAAAGTTACAACATCGCTAAATGCCTTTTTCAACCATAATTATGTTACGGTGTATCAGAACAACGAAAATGCCGGAACTTGCCTTACCTGCCACGGAGAAAAAGGTAAACTGAACAATATTAGCGGACAAATGAACTGTAACTCGTGCCACACCAAATCTCTTGCACATGAAGTATTTGGCGATATACATTACAAATACATGGAGTAAGTATTAAAAATCACCAAGCAAATAATAATCCTGGAGTACCAATTTTATTTACGAGTACCTTAACTTACATGAGCAGATTTGTAAAAAAGGTTAAACTGGCAATTATACAGGTTAAAATGAAGAAATAACCGTACAAAAAAAATCTGCAAGAAGTAGGGATTTGCGGTTTTTAACCGCAGATAAACAGGAGGTTTCATACCTTCGATCCCAAAAGATACAAAACCGCCTTTCGTTTGAAGGGCGTTTTTTTTTATGCCTTAAACTTTGGTTTGAAATTTTGAGAATTAATTGAATCCCCTTGAACAAACCACCCCATCTACTTGCTTTAGTAGTAAGAATAATAAACTTACAGCGCATGATAAAAAAAGCAGCGATATTCTCCTTATTACTTATGGTTACAGCAGTGGTAATGGCACAAGTACCCAGTGGTATTCCGTCGGGCACTCCCGAGCCTTTGGAGTTAACCCTGACAAATATTATCGTATTTATTGTGCTGCCGGTTATAATCGTTATTCTGTACATTTACTGGCGACGCAAAAAGCGAAAGTAAAGAACCGAAAGCTGCTGTGCTTTTATCTACTTTAAATCTTCAATCCAATTCCTTATTTTGCTAAAATGCGAACCTTCCCAGTAAATCTGGCCACATCCTTTACATTTCCAGAATTCGTCGCACATTTTTAAAGTATCATTGGGAACATTACCCTTCACTTCTACTTTATCAACTGCTGCTAACCTTCCGTTGCAGGAAGAACACAGCGTAAATGGCCGAAAACTGTTTTGAAGTTGCAAACGCTCTACCACTTCGCGAACTTGTTTCTGCGGATCACTGTTACGCACCCAGTAACCTCGAATGGCTGCTGTATGTTTTAATACGCCTTTATCGCGGGTTAAGATAACACGGTTTTCGTTAACAGCTATTTCTACAATTTCATCATCTTCCAAATCATTTCGAAAAAGCGTATCAAAACCCAGTAAACGCAGCTTTCTAGTTAATTTCCCCAAATTAACATCTACTATAAATCGTGTTTCCCGCAAAGGTTTCGGGCGAAGGCGAACAAGCGGAGAAATATCCAGCAACTCGAAAACCGGGTAAACAGAAACCCGCTCGCCTCCTTTCAGCAAGATCTCGAAATCAACAGAAACACCATCCACCAAAATTAAGTCCACTTCGGTGTGCGGCACTCCAATTGCCTCGATACAATTTTTTACCGATGGCGTACCCGTAAAAGTATATTCAAATGATTTCTTTCGTTGACGAACAGGTAAAAACTCGTTCAACTCTTCGTAAAAGCGAAAAATGGATGTGCGCAGAAGTGCTTCGTGATTTGTTTCCGATTCTTTCACTCCTCTCCGTTTTTATGAATACTAAATTTACAACATAATCTGCAAGATCCGAATAGATGATGTAAACGAAATACTTCATAACAAAAAAGCAGCCTTGTGAGCTGCTTTTGCGGTGACGACGAGACTCGAATGCTGACGCTAAGGTCAGCATCCTGACTCCTTCGGACGTCAGGGCTCGCAACCCATTCAGCTATATTTCTTAATAAATTCAATGGTTTTCGCTCTTGACAAATTTTTTAACTTCTTTTCAAGCATTAATGCCTCTCCTCGTGTTGGTTTGCTTGTGCTCCATACCAATTTCCAGGGAACACCGTGCCGTGTTGCTTTTTCGTAGCCGGAATTGTGACGGAACAAACGATCCTCCAAACAAGATGTTTGTCCTTTATAATAGGAATCAATTCCCGGAGAATAGATGATGTAAACGAAATACTTCATAACAAAAAAAGCAGCCTTGTGAGCTGCTTTTGCGGTGACGACGAGACTCGAACTCGCGACCTCCGGCGTGACAGGCCGGCATTCTAACCAACTGAACTACGCCACCAATAAATTGATGTTCTAAACTTTTTTGTCAAAAAAAAATAAGCGGTGACGACGAGACTCGAACTCGCGACCTCCGGCGTGACAGGCCGGCATTCTAACCAACTGAACTACGCCACCGTTTTTTCTTAGAACTCTCTCCTTTCTTTTGGGCTAGTACCCTTTGGAAAGGTGATGCAAATATATACTCTTTTTTTTTACCTGCAATACAAAAGAATATTTTTTTGAAATTTTATTTAATCAGCTCATTATGAACATTTTAGGACAGATATTCTTCTTATAATTTTACTAAGTTGTTCATATCTAGCTCCTTTTCTCCGCTCCACCGATAGGCTAAAAGCGATTTAGTGCCCGCAACACACGAATCAACGCAACAAACATTGTGTTTTATTATGTGTGGTCCGGCCCCTCTACAGTAGTGTCCAAAGAAAACAATCGGCGCATCATCGGGATATGGGAAGGTCTCCGGTACGATTTCGGGAGGAATAGTATATGATGGCATTGCGAACTTACTTTCGAACGAAGCTTCTTTGAATGTTTTTCCATCCAGATTATCCCACCAGCGGATTCGGAAAGAACGGGGCGAAACACCTTTATTATTCATTACTCGTATATCCGGCGGTAATTTCAGGTTAACTCCTTTTGTTAGCCGCCACACACTTTTTGCTTCTTCCGAACCTGACTTCTTGTAAACTTTACGAAACACGCGCTTTCTTATTCGGCCATCTTCATACAGCGAATCGGCCACTTTAATGGCATCTTCGCACCAACAGGCATGTACCACCCTTATTTCGCCCAAATCGAGATACAGCGGCAATGTACGCATCCATCGCAACTGCTCGTTCAGTTCATTCGATCCGGCTGAATACTCGTTGATGGTTTTAAAAAGCGATAAAAAGTATTTACTCGGTTTGGATATAATTGATCTTCCCTGTTTGTCTTTCAGGTGATAAATAATTGCATTGAGTTCGTGATTACCAAGCACGGCGTATGCGTTGCCGCTTTCTACCATTGCTTTGATCGTACGGATTGTTTTTCTGATTTCGGGCCCGCGGTTGATAAAATCGCCCACGAAAATTGCTTTTCGGGTAGGATGCGAATAACTACCATTCGTTTTCCGGTAGCCCATACTAATCAATAGCTTTTTTAGCTGGGCTGCATATCCATGAACATCTCCAATAATGTCGTACATAGTAGTAATTAAGTGTTGCTAAAATAAAAAATAATGTATGCAACACATAACGATCTCCCCTCTCTTTTTTTGTAGCAGAAAAAAAGCCATCCGTCAGCTAACGGATGGCTTTCCGGGATAATCCCGAATTCGATATTTAATTCCCCAACAAGTGAGGTTTTAATAGTCGTTAAAGTTTAACGCTTTCGGCACGTTTAGTTACTTTACTACCAACTACTGCATAGAAGAACAGGTAAGCCAAGCCCAGGAATGGTACCCAGTACGAAGGCTGGAATCCGATACCGTCGGCAACACCATTCTGAAGTAAAGGAAGCAATCCTCCACCAACTACCAGTGTCATAAAAATACCTGAAGCAGCAGCAACATATTTTCCCAAACCTTCAACAGCAAGGTTAAAGATTCCACCCCACATAATTGATGTACATAAACCTACCAATACAAGTAACATGGCGTTAATTGGAACTTGTGCGAACACAAACGACAATGAACTACTTTGCGCCTGGAATGCAGGCATACTTACTACAGTTGATGTAGGTAGAAGGATAGCCAAAAGAACCAATATCATACCAACGAATGAAGCAACTGTTAACATAGTTTTACTCGACACTTTACTACCAATAGAAGCTCCGATCAATCGGCCAACAAGCATTAGCAACCAATATGTACCGGCTACAGAACCTGCGGTACCTGCATCCATACCAATAGCGGCACTCGGATCTGTTAACCAGAAAATCAATGTTCCCGGTACTCCAACTTCAATACCAACGTACACAAAAATTCCGATTGCTCCGAAAATGAAGTGACGGAATTGCATAGCACCTGCCATCAGACTTTTAATTGATTCAGATGCTGCACTAACGTGAGGCTCAGGAATATTAACTGCCAACAATACAAAGAAAGCCAAAGCAAAAATACCCAACGCAATGTACATTACCGGGAAAATATCGGTAATACGGGCACTAGCTACCTGCGATCCAATTAAAATACCTACAAAGGCAGGAGTAAAAGTAGCCATTACAGAGTTGAATGAACCTCCAACCTGGATTAACTGGTTTCCTTTATTACCTTCACCACCAAGGGTATTAAGCATTGGGTTTACAACAGTGTTTAACAAAGTCATTGAGAAACCTGATACGAATGCACCAATCAGGTAAACAGTAAATGCCATTGATTCACTTGAATGGCCTGATAAGTATTGAATACCTACACCTACAAATCCAACAGCAATTGCTATTAATGCGGTTTTTTTATAGCCAACACGCTGCAGTAATAAACCACCGGGAATTCCCATTACCGCATAAGCAATAAAGTTTGCGGCATTCCCCAACATTCCCTGCAAATTACTTGCACCGAATTGTGATTTAAGCACAACACCCATTGGAGCTGCAAGGTTGGTAACGAACGCAATCATACCAAACAGCAGAATCATCATGATAATAGGCACTGTGTAATTTTGTTTTTTAGCTTCCATAATAATTTTATTGATTTAAGTAATTAATAATTAATTCTTTTTGAAGTGCATTTTGGGCAAATCACGTAACCTTTTGGCGGCTCCTTCGGCCGTAATATCACGTTGCGGAGTTCCGAGCATTTCGTAACCAACCATAAACTTTTTAACGCTTGCCGAGCGTAATAAAGGCGGGTAAAAATGCATGTGCAAATGCCACTCAGGATGGTCTTCGCCATCGGTTGGAGCCTGGTGCAAACCGGCCGAATAGGCAAACGATGTTTCAAAAAGGTTATCGTACATTACGGTTAGCTTTTTGTAGATATCTGCCAAATCGGTTCGCTCGGCATCCGTCAGCTCCAGAATATTCTGAACCGGATGTTTACTGATAATCATTGCCTCGAACGGCCAAACTGCCCAAAACGGAATTAATGCCACAAAAGAATCGTTCTGATTGAGCAAACGTTCTTTCTTTTCCAGTTCGGCATTTACATAATCGAGCAACATGGTTTTTCCATGTTTATCGAAATATGCTTTTTGTGTTTTGCTTTCTTTTGCCGGTTCGGTAGGAATTCCTTTCGACGACCAGATCTGTCCGTGCGGATGCGGATTTGAACAGCCCATTATGGCACCTTTGTTCTCGAATATCTGAACGTAATTAATAGCTGGATTTTCGCCCAGCTCGGCATATTGCTCACACCACAGATCAACTACTTTACGAATATCTGCTACTTCCATTTCCGGAATGGTAAGGCTGTGATCTTCGCTAAAACAAATTACCTTACAAATGCCGCTTTCGCTTTGCGCCTGAAACAGTTCGCCATCATCAATACCTCCCTCAGGAGTATCGGTAAGCAGTGCGCTAAAATCGTTGGTAAATACAAAGGTTCCTTTATAATCAGGATTTACTTTTCCGCCGGCTCTTTCGTTACCTGCGCAGAGGTAACAATTCGGATCGTATTTTGGTCGTTCTTCAACAACCGGTTTTTCAACCTGTCCCTGCCAGGGGCGTTTTGCCCTGTGTGGCGACACAAGAATCCAGTCGCCATTTAATGGATTATATCTTTTATGCGGATGGTCTTCTATGTTAAAACTCATCTGATTTATTATGTCAGTTATAATTTAGGTCGAAAAACTAACTTATCCCGACTGAAGAATCGGGATAAGTCAAATATTCGGCCTCAAAGTTAAAATATCGTTTGAAATTCAGAAGAAATAAGATGTATTTTTTACAACTATCTTTCTTCCAATGATAAATAACAGTTTTGGCTTTAAACCTTACTGTTTATTTACAGATCGAGCTTAATCGATCCTTTGGCACGTATAAATAATTTATGGCATGTTCCTTCGCCATAAACGTGTTCAAGCACTTTTACATACTCATCCAATTTATCCTGTGGTACAAATGCCTGAATAGTTCCACCAAATCCACCACCGTGAACACGCCATGCGCCGCTGCCTTTCAGCACCATTTCGCTTAATGCCAGACCCAGCGAAACTACCTGCTCGTCTTTGTGAACGATATCGTAAATGTTCTGATTGTACATATACGAGCTGTAACCCGACTCAACTACCATATCAAGGAAAGCTTTAAAGTCATTGTTTTCCAGCGCCTCAACCTGTTTTACAACACGAGCATTATCGCCCTGGAAGTGGTAGGCACGAAGAATTGCACGATCACCTGTTTTCTTTCTGATTGCAGGAATTTTATCTACAATTTGCTCTAGTGTAACTTCGCGAAGAACATTTGCGCCCAACTCGGCAGCAACCGATTTCATTTCTGTAGGAAGCGATGCATATTCAGCCTGAGAAGCAGGATCGTCATGACCACCACCAACATCGGTAATTACCAACGAAAAGCCGGTTGACACAAAATCAAAATCAACTTCTTTAACAATAGGGTTAGCCGGATCTTCAAAATCGATGGTAATTAAACCACCAACCGAACAAGCTGTTTGATCCATCAATCCACATGGTTTTCCGAAGTAGTTATTTTCGCTCCACTGACCAATGATGGCGTTTTCAACAGCATCCATTTTTCCGTCGTTGAACAGCTCGCTAAAAATGGCGCCGATCAACACCTCGAATGATGCAGAAGAACTCAAACCCGATCCTTTTGGAACACGGCCTTCAATACAGGCATCGAAACCACCAATCTCGTAACCGTTCTCTTTCATTTTGGCTGCAATACCTTTTACCAGCGAAGTTGATGTGTAAAACTCTTCTTCGTTGGGTTGAAAATCGCTCAATTCCACTTCAAATTGAGCATAACCAGCCGATTTAATGCGAACGGTATTTGTTCCGTTTTTAGCAGCTACTGCAATATTATCGAGGTTTACGGCACCTGCCAAAACACGTCCGTGGTTATGGTCGGTGTGGTTTCCGCCAATTTCTGTACGTCCCGGAGAACTAAACAACGAAACATCATCGGCTCCAAACGTTTTTTCAAACTCTCCCATCAAGTCAGCATAACGATCTGCCTGAACTTTCAATTCGGCCACATCGCTACCGTATAACTCCTTGAATAACGGATTATCTCCTCCGTTAATCTTTTCATTTAATGTGCTAATCTTAGTCATAATCTGCTATTGATTTATATTATAATTTCTATTTTTCAACTGGTAGGTACTGGTGGGTACAAATATAGTTTTTAAAGCCAGCTACAAACACCTCAAAAAGATGTTGCACAACAGATTTAATAATTATAAACTATTTCTGACAATCATTCGTGCTTTGTTTCGAACCTGCGACTTATCGCGTGTAACCACCATATTGGCCAGCATTTTTCCCATTTCAGTAAAATCGGTTGAAATGGTTGTAATTCCACCCGCAACCACTTCTTTTAACATGGTGTCGTTGAAAGAAACGATACCAAATTTTTTCCCCAGTTTAAACTTGCAGTATTTGGCTATTTTTACCATTTCTACCAGGTCGCGGTCTGATATCAGGAAATAGGCTTCCCACAACGCGGGTTTTACGCCTGTAATCGATTTTACAATTTCGTACTTAAAATTATTTTCCTTGCAAAAACGCCGAAACCCTTCCGATCGTTCAGCCGGTTCTTTTCCGCCCGGATTTACAAACACCAGCTTTCGGTATTTCGCTATCATCTCCTTCCCTTCTACCAGGGCGTCGTAAAAATCCTGCTCAAAATCCTGGTAAACCACCGGATATTTTGATAATTCCGGTTTTAAACGGTCGATAATATAAACCCGGTCTTGCGGCAATTTCGATAATAAATGACTTGTATTATCAAACGTGGCCGGCATAATTAAATACGAGGTATAATTCCCGATACTTTCTGTTACCAGACTTTTAAACACCTTGTAATTAAAGTGATGAAAATACACTTCAACTGTTGCTTTGCCTTTTAGCGAATTTATCAGCGAATTGTACAGGTCTTCTTTAAACGCATTCAACTCATCGAATAAAACAAAAACACGTTCTTCAACTTTTATCTCGGTGCTGGCAATATAATAGCCCTTTCCGGGCTGACTTTTCAGAATGCCTTTCGACTTTAGCTCGTTAAAAGCAAACATCACCGTGTCGCGGCTAAGGTTAAATTCTGAACAGATTTGATTTATCGACGGGACTTTATCTCCCTTCTTCAAATGTCGTTTTTCTATTGCTTTCTGCACCGAATCGATGATCTGACGATACTTCGGCACGGACGATTTGGAGTTGATTGCAATTACTCGTCTTCTTGGCATTTAGTTAAGCTTTTCACAAAAATAGTAGTTTTTTATTACAAAATGATGTTTTAAAACACCACCAGTACCTACCAGTTAAATTATTGATTTTTGCATTTTTGTCAATTCAATATATTAAAAGCCAACGGTTACTAACAAAGTAAACCACGCAGCAGGTGTATTCGCTGCGTATTAACTTTAACTGGCTATATTTTAACCAAAGCTAAAATTGAATGAAAATTCAGGAAAAAAGAGTAAAATAGCACTTGATAATTTAATTCGATAAAATCAAAAAAATTGAAGACCGGAGATTAACCGGTTGCTCAAAAAAGTGAAAAAAAATACAGATTAAAATGAAAATAACTACAACACCATTCGGAACACTAAAAGACGGGCGCGAAGCGCAGCTTTTCACACTTAGCAACGATACCATTAAAATTAAAATAAGCAACTACGGAGCCATTATTACGGCCATTGATATGCCAAATAAAAATGGTTCGATAGATAATATCGTTTGTGGTTTTAACAATGTGGAAACCTACCAAAGCGACGAATACCTGGGCAACTGCCCTTATTTCGGAGCTATTATCGGCCGGTTTGGAAACCGCATTGCAAAAGGCCACCTCGAAATTGAAGGCAAAACATACGAAATGGCCATTAACAACGGCCCTAACCACTTGCATGGAGGTTTGGAAGGATTCGACAAAAAATTGTTTGAGGCCGAGCTTATTGAAACGGAAAACGAAGTTGGTGTAAAATTAAGCTACCTCAGCCCCGATGGTGAAGAAAATTACCCGGGCAACTTAAAAGTTACCTGCATTTACACGCTTAACGAAGAAAACGATCTGGGCATTCAGTATTACGCCGAAACCGATAAAACAACTGTGGTGAACCTAACCAACCACACTTATTTTAACCTAACCGGTGGCAAAGAGAACATTTTAAACCACGAGCTGGAATTGAATGCGACAAAAATAACAGACATGGAGGAACAGATTCCGACAGGAAAAATTCTTCCGGTGGTGGGAACTGCTTTTGATTTTACTTCGGCAAAAAAAATTAATGCCGACGGATTGGAAATGGGTTACGACGACAACTTTGTTTTTGACAACGAAGATGGCGATCTGATTATGGCCGGAACGCTTAGCGAAGCAAAAAGTGGCCGTAAGGTAGAAGTATATACCACCCAACCGGGAATGCAGGTTTATACCGGCTACTGGATCCCCGAGTTCACCATCGATGGTAAAAAGAAATTCGGAAGCTACTCGGGTATTGCGCTGGAAACACAACACTACCCCGATTCGGTGCATCACCCAAAATTTCCAACTACAACTTTAAAGCCCGGAGAGCTTTACGATCAGAAAACGATTTACAAATTTATTACCGAATAAAAAAATGCCCTTTCGGGCATTTTTTTTTTGATCTGCCTCCAACAAAACCAACTTACAGTATTTTTTCTATTTTTGAATACGAACATTTTGTGTGAATATAAATAGAAGATCTGACCGGGATCTTTTTTAACATTTATCAACTTATGAAAACCATTGTTGCGCTATTTGAAACCGCTGTTGCTAACTACCCCGATAATCCCTATCTCTGGGAAAAATCAAAAGGAGAATACCGGCCTACTACTTACAAACAAACCCGCGAGAAGGTCCTGGACCTGGCAGCGGGATTAATTCAATTAGGGTTTAAAAAAGGCGACCGGGCCGCACTAATAGCCGATGGCCGCAACGACTGGATCATTAGCGAACTGGGAATGCTCTACGCCGGTGGCATTAACGTGCCGCTCTCCATTCGTTTGCAAAACAACGAGCTTACTTTCCGTTTAAAACACAGTGGCAGTAGGTATATTTTTGTATCGAAACTACACGCCGCAAAAGTTGAGGAGATTCGCGATGAATTGCCCGAAGTAGAGAAAGTAATCTACATCGATGGCAAAGAAAACCCGGGCGAAAATGATATTGATTACAAAGAATTAGTAGCTGCCGGAGCAAAATTCAGAAAAGAAAACACCGAGCTTACCGAACAGGTTTGGAAAGGAATTCAGCCCGATGATGTGGCAAATATTTCATACACCTCAGGAACTACCGCCGACCCGAAAGGGATTATGCTTACCCACCTGAATTATGCGGCCAATGTGGTGCAATCCAATTCGCTGCTCGATATGCAATCGGAATGGATTACCTTAGCCATTTTACCGTGGGATCATGCCTTTGCGCACACCACCTGTCTGTATGTGTTTATGTACAAAGGAGCAAGTATTGCATCGGTTGAAATTGGTAACTCACCAATGGAAACCCTCCGGAATATCCCGAAAAACATACAGGAAATTAAACCTACGCTTATGATGAGTGTGCCGGCCTATTCAAAAACGTTCAGGAAAAACATTGAAGCAGGCATTCGCAAAAAAGGAGAATTCCTGTATAAAGTTTTTCAGTTTGCTTTAAAAGTGGCGTATGCCCACAACGGCTATGGCAACAACCGCGGCAAAGGCTGGCGATTTTTCCTGAAACCACTGTATTGGCTATTCGACGAAATTCTGTTTGCCAAAGTTCGTGAAGGTTTTGGCGGAAATCTGAAATTCTTTATCGGAGGCGGCGCTTTACTCGATGTGGAACTACAACGTTTCTTTTATGCTGTGGGACTTCCCATTTGTCAGGGGTATGGCCTTACCGAGGCTGCTCCGGTTATTTCGTCGAATGTGCCGCACGACGTAGTTTTTGGCTCATCGGGCAAACTGGTGAAGAATCTCGAGATAAAAATTCTTGACGATAATGGCAACGAACTTCCGACAGGCGAAAAAGGTGAAATTGTAATTAAAGGCGATAACGTTATGAAAGGCTACTGGAACAATCCAACTGCCACCGCCGACAGCCTGAAAGACGGCTGGTTACACACCGGCGATATGGGCTATATGGGAAAAGATGATTTCCTCTATGTTCTGGGCCGTTTTAAAAGTTTGCTAATTGGTAACGATGGCGAAAAATACAGCCCCGAAGGTATTGAAGAAGCACTGGTCGACCAATCGCCATACATTCAACAGGTAATGCTTTACAACAACCAGAATCCCTACACGGTTGGCATGGTTGTGCCCGATATGGAAGCCATTAACCGCGAGCTTAAACGCCACGGCATTGCAAAAGGCAGCGACGAAGCTGTAACTGCAGCAATAGAAATTATTCAGAAAGAAATTAACGAATACAAAAAAGGCGGCAAGTACCACGGAGAGTTTCCCGAACGCTGGCTGCCTGCAACAGTTGCGATCTTACCCGAAGCATTTACCACCGAAAATAAAATGCTGAACGCCACTATGAAAATGGTTCGCGATAAGGTTACAGCTTACTTTGCCAAAGAGCTGGAATTTTTGTACACCGCGCAAGCCAAAAACATCGTTAACGAAATGAATATTGAGGCGATGAAAAAGTGGATGAAATAGATTGAATGATGAATTTCGATTAACGAATACTGATTGACGATTGAAAAATACGAACGGTCTTTTTCTCAAATCTAAAATCAGCATTCGTTAATCATCATTCAATATTCCCCGGCTATTCTTCAACAAAATACCGCAGCTGATCGAGCATAATCGGCACATCATCCTTATCAACTCCCAACTTGATTAAATAATGCAGGTCTTCGTGGAAAACCTCGAAAAAAGCACGCTCGGTAAATTCGGCTTTAACAATCGACTG
This sequence comes from Draconibacterium orientale, assembly GCF_900111425.1. Taxonomy (NCBI): domain Bacteria; kingdom Pseudomonadati; phylum Bacteroidota; class Bacteroidia; order Marinilabiliales; family Prolixibacteraceae; genus Draconibacterium; species Draconibacterium orientale. The sequence goes on from NZ_FOHT01000001.1 coordinate 249,253, forward strand.
CTTGTAATAATCCAGCGCCTCTTTTCGTTTTCCCAAACACCACTGCACATGCCCCATGTTCATCAGGTCGTGTTTGTTCGGGCTGTCATCTATCAATTTTTTGAAGTATTTTTCGGCCTGCTCAAATTTACCGGCCACCAACGAACACCAGCCAATAGGTTTCCACACTTTCTTGTTTTCCGGCATCAGGTATTCTACTTTAAAATAAGTTTTTAAAGCCTCTTCAAAACGATCCAGCTCCAGCAAACAATGCCCGATATTCAGCTGAACATTCAAATTCTCCTCATCCAGCATTTCTATCTCGCGGTAATATTCCAGCGCTTTTTTCGGTTGTTTTAAATTGCGGTAGCACAAAGCTATTTTATTCAGGTTCCACTTTTTATTCAGCTCAAACAACTCGGCATTTTTATACGCTTTCAGGGCCAGTTCAAAATCGCCAAGCTTTTGGTAACAGTAACCCAGCTTCTGGTACAACTCCCCGCTTTTCTCCTCACTCAGCAGGTAATTAAATACTTCGGCGGCCTCGTTGTAATAATTTTTCGAGAAATAGTATTCGGCAATATTTCGAACAATGCCGGCATCTTCTTTCAGCATTTCGCCAAGCATTTGTTTGTTATGAAAATCGAAACGCCAGTTAAAAATGTCTTCAAAATCGTTTTTGCGCGGATGAAGTTTAAAAAAGCGGTACAAGTCCTGAATGTACAGATTTGAAATGAAGGCCGCCTTTTTACCCGGATCAGTCAAAATCTCATCGTTTTGAAGTTCGTCAAACTGTTGCATTTCGGCCTTTAATCCTTCCGCCATGAATTCGCGGTTTTGAGCCGGAATATTTTGCAGACTAAAGCAGAACGAATACTTATCGGAATTGCACAACACCGGCGCAGCAGAAATGGCTTTCAGAAACTGGTCGGTAACCGAATCGGCGCGATTGACCACAAAATCTATCTCCGGATTTTTGGTAAAGAACGGCATAAACCAGTTGGTAAATTCGCTGAAGAACGGGAACATTTTCAGCATGGCAAACGAGCTCATAAACACATCAGCGCCCTCCATTTGCAGCTCCGAAAACTCTTCCATTTTATTCATCAGTCCCGGCGAATCTTCAAATATCTTCTCCCACTCGGGGTTTTCATCCTCGCCAGGCGTTTCGTCCATCAAACTGTCAAGATTGATTTTGTCCTTCAGGTTCGGACTAATCTTTATCATCTCCGGCAAAATCTCATCGGTAATTTTTTTCTGAATCTTTTCCGTCTCCTTACTTCTGATCAGTTGAATAATTATTTGTTCGAGGTTGTGTTTGAAATCGGGGTTTTCGTTCAGCAGTTTCAGCCGGCCGCTTATTGCCGGGTAATACGACAAGCGACTGTCGTAACGGTAAAAAGCAATGAGCAAGCCAACAATTGCCCGCTGATTGATTTCGGGCAGTTCGTGTTCGTAGGCATCAAAAAGCACCGAAAACTTGGCCTCATCGAAGTAACGTAACAAACTTATAAGCAAGGCCGAAACAATAAACGACTTATACGACTTCTCAATCAATTCGCTGTTTAAAAAGGCTTTTAAAAATGAACGATGCTCGTCGTTTAATTCGTTCTGAAACCATACAAAATAGAACAAAGTCACCATTTTTTGCTGATGATCGCGTGCGCTAATCCGCTTCGACGACTGTTGCACCTCGGCATCGTCAACCAGCGAAACCAGCTGTTCCTGCAGGTAAAAATCTTCCAGTTCCTCTAAAAGCGTATCAAATTGAAGAGTGGTATTAAAACCACGTTTTTTCTCGTAGGTAACTGTCGATGATAATTTCATCCTCAGCTCATCATATAGTTTGTCACACAGCTCAAAAACCGAAATAATCAGCTTCCGATACACTTTTTGGCGCTCGGGATCCTGAATTCCTTCCACCGTATATTTTAGCATGTAGCTGTAGTTTTGCTCCAGGTTGCGCCATTCGTCGAGATGAATGAGCAGGCCGCTTTCACGAATCAGCTTTTCCAGCAAATCGAAAGCCGGTTTCAATTTCCGCTCAGCCAAATGCTGGCAAATGGTATCGTATTTTATTTTAAGGTCTTTGTCGTTCATTTTATCAAAGTTATAAAGACTAAGGCTAATCAAAAAGCTTTCCACAAATTGTTATCGGCGGATTTGTCGCAAAACGGGCCTTGGGGCTGACAAAGTTTCAAAAAATGGCCGTCCTGTAGGAAAAATTCACGTCCTGTTTCAGGTGCAAACAAGGATGTCATCTCTCTATAAAAAACTCAGAAAGATGACATCCCTTACGAACCTTTTGTTCTGCAAACCATGCGCTTAGCGGCTTTGAATCGCTTAGTGCTAACCAAACATTGAAAATATCAGCGGGCTGAAAGCCCAATTTATTCTAACCCAACGGCAAAGCGAATGCAACACCTTGGGAAACCGACAGTCTGTTGGCTCATCGCCCTGAAAGGGCAGGTTATTAAGCTGGGCTTTCAGCCCGAAATCACTTCTGCGAATATCACCAGGGCGATGCCCTGGGCTAAAATTATACCAATTGTACTTTATTTTGCCGCATGGCAATAAGAAAGTTTACAATGGTAAATGCCGATAATACAACAAAGGAGAAGACTGAACGAAGTGAAAGTATGCGACATTTTGTTGTTAAATCGGTATAAACTGTCCTTTCAGGACGAAAACTCACCATTTCTGGTACAAACAAGGATGTCATCTCTCTCTATAAACACTCAGAAAGATGACATCCCTTACCAACCTTTAGTTCTGCAAACCATGCGCTTAGCGGTTTTGAACCGCTTAGCGCTTAACCAAACATTGAAAATATTACCGGGCTGAAAGCCCAATTTATTCTAACCCAACGGCAAAGCGAAGGCGACGCCTTGGGGAACCGACAGCCTGTTGGCTCATCGCCCTGAAAGGGCAGGTTATTAATACAAACAAGGATGTCATCTCTCTCTATAAACACTCAGAAAGATGACATCCCTTGCGAACCTTTTGTTCTGCAAATCATGCGCTTAGCGGTTTTGAACCGCTTAGCGCTTAACCAAACATTGAAAATATTACCGGGCTGAAAGCCCAATTTATTCTAACCCAACGGCAAAGCGAATGCGACGCCTTGGGAAACCGACAGTCTGTTGGCTCATCGCCCTGAAAGGGCCGGTTATTAAGCTGGGCTTTCAGCCCGATATCACTTCTGCAAATATCCCCAGGGCGATGCCCTGGGCTAAAATTACCTGTCCTTTCAGGACGAAAACTCACCATTTCAGGTGCAAACAAGGATGTCATCTCTCTATAAAAAACTCAGAAAGATGACATCCCTTACCAACCGTTTGTTGTGCAAACCATGCGCTTAGCGGTTTTAAACCGCTTAGCGCTTAACCAAAAGTCCACAAAAAATCCCGATCCTGCGGGATTATTTCCCGTCCTGCGAACTTTTTTAGCGTCCTGCGGCGCTTTTGGCTCTCCCTGCATGGTTTTTACCCGCCCTGCGGCACTTTTTGACAATCCTGCAGCACTTTTAGGCTTCCTGCAACATTTTGTTGCTTCCCTGCGCTGCAGGAAAGGGGCCACCCCCTGCAGGACGGTACAAACCCCTGCAGGACGGTCAGCAAGCCCGCAGGGATAGTAAAATCCTTGCAGTACCAATAAGGATGTCATCTCTCTATAAAAAACTCAGAGAGATGACATCCCTTGCGAACCTTTTGTTGTGCAAACTATGCGCTTAGCGGTTATAAAAAACCGGAAAACTACTCCCTATCCTTAATTCCAAATTTCGGATCAACCTTTACAAAAGGCAACACCAAAAAGATCGGGATAGTACAGATCATCACCCAAACAAAGAAACTCTGGTAACCGATGATTTCCTGCAGCCAACCGCTTAACATTCCCGGAATCATCATTCCCAGTGCCATAAATCCGGTTGTAATGGCGTAGTGTGCGGTTTTGTGTTTTCCCTCCGAAACATAGATAGAGAAAAGCATATAAGCCGTAAAACCAAAGCCGTAACCAAACTGCTCGATCACTACCGCGGCCGAAATCCACCACAACGATGTGGGGTTGAACAACGACAGCAGCAAATAACAAAGGTTAGGCAGGTTAATGGCCAGCGCCATCCACCACAGCCAGTGTTTTAGTCCTTTGCGCGAGGCTACAATCCCGCCTAAAATACCGCCAACTGTTAACGCAATCATTCCGGCTGTTCCGTACACCAAACCCAAATCGCCGGTTGTAAGTCCCAGTCCTCCGGCTTCGCGGGCATCGAGCAAAAACGGCGAGGCCATTTTCACCAGCTGCGATTCGGCCAGGCGGTACAACAACAAAAACAACATTATCGACACAATTTCCTTTTTGCGGAAAAAGGCAGCAAAGGTTTCGAAAAACTCGCCCAACACACTTTTGCCTTCGGTTTTGTTGGCCACATCGCTTGCAGGGTGCGGCAATGCAAAACGGTGATACAGCGAAAAGGCCACAAACAAAACGGCAATGCAGGCCATAACCACCAACCATGAAAAACGTATATTTCCCGAGCGCCCAACAAAAGTAGCCTGTGTGGCTTTCTTCAGTTTCGGATCGAGTTGCACAACGGCAAAAGCAGGTTTGTCGCAATTCGTTTCATTAAACACATAACGGTAAGTATGTACCAGTTTTATACTGGCATCGCCTTTTTCGTAGCCAAAATTCAGCACCACCTCTTCGCCTGCCTTTGGTAAGGTTGAAAGCTGAATAGGAATGATGGCCAGGTTACCAACTTCCGAACTCCGATCAACCGTTTCTTTATTGAATTTTTCTTTTAACGTTTCTTTTAAAGGAGTTGACACTTTTCGTGTCCACCAGCCGGCATCTTTTGTTGCTACCGGCGTTTCGCTGGCATAAAAGTTATTGCTGATGTTCCATTCATCCACCTTGCGTTTAATGTCAGCAGCCTGTTCTTTTGAAACCAAACCAATGGGCACTTTCACCTCGTTCTCCGACACAAAATAAATATACCCCGATTCGTGCAACTTCTGATAGCTTTCAGGATTAAACGAAATTTCCTGAACAGGAATATTCTGTGCGGTTACATTTACCTCTAACGGCTCCAAGCCGGTTGCCGTTTCCAAAGCACCGGCAAGAATAACCAAAAGCCCCTGCCCCGTAAGCATGGCAAAACGATAAAACGTACTTCTGATGCCCACAAAAAACGACTGGTCGCCCTGACTCAATCCGAGCATATAAAAACCATCGGCAGCAATATCATGAGTGGCCGAACTAAAAGCCAGCAACCAGAAAAACGCCAGCGTATATTGAAAGAAATTACTGACAGGAATGGTAAACGCCACTCCGGCCAGGCCTACGCCAACCACCAACTGCATGATTACAATCCAAAAACGTTTGGTTTTCAGCAAATCCACAATCGGGCTCCACAACGGTTTTATCACCCACGGCAAATACAGCCAGCTGGTGTATAAAGCAATATCGGTGTTTGATATGCCCAGGCGTTTGTACATAATCACCGAAAGGGTCATTACAATTACGTAGGGTAATCCTTCTGCAAAATAAAGTGTGGGAATCCAAAACCACGGATTGCGTTGAGTTTTTGTTTTAGCCATGCTGGTTGATCGGTTTATTTGTTGAATTATGGTAATCGTTTAAAATTGTATCCTTTTGTCTGCAATGTTTCTATCAGTTCTTCCAAACGAAGATAAAATTTATCCGTTCTTTTTTCCTCCGTTCCGGGATGAATGAGCATAATTGCACCGTTTAACCCCTGCTCCTCCTCTACCTTTAAAATGCTTTTAAAGATTTTATCAGACGACATATAATTCGCCATATCGGGCATGGTATAATCGGCGTTACTCCGTATTCCGGGCGAAAAATTGATTGTCGTCAATCCCATTGCTGAAGTCCAGTTTACAATGGCGGAATTATACCACTCATAAGGTGGTAGAACCAGCCTGCATTTTCGCGGTTGATACCAAATTGCTGCAAAGCCTTGTAATTTTCTTTTAAATCCTGCTCAAAAGTGGTACGGTCAACCAGCAATGAATCTCGTTTTATCCAGTCGCAATACAACAGGTGTTTATCGGAATGTGCACCCAAATAATGGCCGCTTTTGATTATTTTTTTTATGGTAGATTGAAATTGATTGTCGCGTAAAAAGTCGCCGGTAAAAAAGAACGATGCTTTACTGTTCTTTTTATCGAGTGTCTTTAAGATATGCGCTGCGCCTTCAGCTTTATCATGCGCCGAAAATACAAGGTAAATATTTTTTTCGTTTGTATTGAAATAACGAATAGCGCCCTGTTCATCTTTTTTGTAATTCTGTTGCTGCTTCCTTCCCATTTTTTCCATCGACGACAAATAGTAACTCAAACTTGCTGTTCCGTCCATGGTGGGTTCGTTCGATGAATAATCCCCCAGATCGTCGTGGTAAACCGCTTTGCCCTTGTTAAAAGCTTCAAACGGATCGGGTTGCTGAATTTCGATACCAATAAGCCCTGAAAAAATTGAATTATAAACCGGCCCGTCAACCAAACCGCCATAAGTGGTTTCACCCAAAATTTTGGTGATGGAGGAATGTGGCTCCTCCGGATTATCACCACCTGCTGGTAATCCGCAAATCATACTTGTTCCCCACGGATTACAGCCAAAAAGCCAGTCGCGCAAGGCGGCTTCCATTTCGGCAAACGATCGGTCGCCGGTAATTTCTTCGTAGGTACGGGCCTGTGTAATCGCTGCTGCCACCAGGTTATTCGAGCACCAGATAAACGGTATTCCATTCAGAAAAGGATCGTCCTTTCCCCGATCATAAAGATGCGTTAATCCCTGTTTCAGATAAGTGGCAAAAGTTTCATCCTTTTCGGCCAGCTTTACATGCCCCAGGTTCACAAAAGGATAAAACTGGTAGTGGCGCGCAAAACCTGTTGACATCCACGGAGTAACATTTTCAACGCTACCCCATTTTTTGGCCTCAGTAAGGTAATAAGCCTCACCGGTTAACTGATATAAAGTTGTGGCCGCCAGTTCAAGGTCGTCCACGTAATTGGCTTCTTCGTAAAAATACGGCGACACATTACAGGCTGTTTGACAAGCGCCTATATCGCTCAATGCAAACGTGTAGGCTTCGGCAGCTTTCGCGGCTATTTGCTCGGCAAATTCCGGGTAAAACTCTTTCATCATCAGCGATCCCAAAGCAAATGATGACGCATATTTTGCAGCACTCGACGAAACTCCGGTAGTGCGGTTTTTATGCTCAGCCACCCCCTGCTGTTTCCCTGTAATAAAATATACAGGTCGATATTCTCCTTCGAGCCCGTAGCTCACCGTGTCTTTATTGGGCAAACGATAACCGCGGTGATCTCTGTCGTCGGCAATCTGGTTGTACATTTCCCCGGCCGACGGATTCATTTTCACCAGCCAGTCGAGGCCCCATTTGGCTTCATCCAGAATATCAGGAATTCCATTGGCTCCCGACTCACCATTCTCCCGGTATTCATCGTTAAACACCGCCGGATTTTGCTCGTAGGCATACAACAGCTGGTAAGTAGCATTGGCCGATGTTGTAAGGTATTGCAGGTAATCCGAGGCATCGTGCCAACCACCAGTCACATCAATTTTCTGTCCTGTTTTTGTTGGATGATCCACAATTATTCCATCGTGCAAATGACATGAATCCTGCAAATACGGATTGTAGCCACAACGCTGCTGGCGCATGTAGTTTAACAGAAAATCGGCTGTTCCGTCGTACACATCCGACGCAATTTGAAAAGCCGGAGAACGGGTTTCGCCTAACTTCAGGTAATAACCGCCTCTGTTTTCTACTGCAGAAAAATCAAGGCGAAAAGCGGCCTTCATTCCCCAATCGGAGCCATCAACTTGCTTTACTTTCGCCTCATAAACCAGCTTATCGGTTAAGGCATCAAACACCTGAAACTGTCCGGCGTTTTCCGCTTCTGTTGAAAGAAAAACAGCCACCTTAACCGACTGAGGCAGGTAGCCCAACTGATTGATGCGAATAACTTTCTGCTGTGCAAAAACACTTGCCGCAGCCAACACAAATACGAACAAAAGGACAGCTTGTTTAATCATGCTAGTATCGTTTTTCGAGCTTAATATTTTTAAAATAGTGATTCAGAATTTCGTCGTACTTATAACCTTTGTGGCCCATTACGGCCGCTCCAATCTGGCACAGTCCAACGCCGTGCCCCCAACCGGCTCCGTGCAAAACAATTTTGCCGGGAACTCCATCAACCACATCCTCTTTCTCAACCAGAAATGCCGAACTGTATAAATGCGACTCACTCAGCCATCTGCGGATTTCCAGCTCTTTACCAACTGTCAAAGTCTTTTTCGAACCAACTATTTTCAGTTTTATCAGGCGCCCTGACGCACCACGTTCCACCGGAATCATATCCAGAATTTTTCCAAAATCATGCCCCGAGCGTTTCAGTATCAATGCCGAAAGTTCATCTTGTTTGTATTCCACTGTCCAGCGGTAAAAATCTTTGGCAGTCCAGTCGTATTCATTCAGAACCTGTTTTAGCACCTCTTCGTCATCGGTATTACAAAACGCTTCCGGTGCATTTTTTAACCACGGAACGGCATTTTCTTCCACAGTCAGATCGGTTTCAAAACCTTTTGGAGCTGCCGGATTATCAATTACTGCCGTTAAATACGGATGATTTACAGGCTCCCAGCAATTCTCAAAAAGCTCGGCAATACCACCGCAACATTTCGAGAAACGTGCATCGCAAATCGCACCGTTATAGGAAAGTACCACGCCGGCCGTTTCGTTCACCGCCTTCACCACATTCGGGTTGTGCGAACGCGTAGTTCCCTGGTAGCGCTGGCAATGATCGTCGGCACAAACATGGAAATTCGTATGGTCTTCGCGGTCGTACCATTTTATGTACTCCTCATCAGATTTAAAAGTGCTTTCATACGCTTCTCCTGCATCGGTCAGTTTATCCTGCTTTTCAATTTGTGCAATTAACCAGCTGCGCGAAATTATGGCATGCGCTTTCAGCAAATCGAGCGAACTTTTCGCACTCATCTCCGATGAAATTACACTGATCAGGTAATCCTCGATCGACAAAATATTTACAGCAGTAATTTGGCCCTCTTCGATGATAAACTTCAGTGCTCCCTGAAATTTCTGATCTTCCTTTTGCTCCCAGTGAAAATTTACACCGATGGTAACATCTTTTAATTCAAACTCCGAGTTCCCTTTGTCGAGCGGCATAAAATACAATTTATCGCCACTGATTTTGGAGTCGGCAAGTTGAAGCGTTCCATTTTCGAAACATACTGATCCATCTCCCGAAAAAGTATGTTTTGTCCCCACCAACTGGTATTCGCCGTGAAATTTAAAATCGATTTTATCGGCACTCATTATGCCTACATGAATATTTGGTCTGTTCATTGCTTAAGTTTTGTAGTTAGTTTATCAAATTGGTCAACAGGCAACAAAACCTGTTTTAGAATACTTTCAATGTCGGTTTTTCTGATCTTAAAAAAATCCTTCTCCTGTGGCGTAATTAAAACACCACCCATATCAACCGAGGCCGGACTGATCAGAATATTTTCTTCGCCTTCGGCAAAATACTGCGACGGACGATGCAGCGCACGTGGAAAAACCCAAACGCGCCAACCGCCACCGATATATTGGGCAAGAATATTCAGCATTGGTTCCTCATCACTTTGTGAAGCTTCCAGCTCAGTATAAATGTGTGAAAAAGCATGGGTTATGGCCATTTTATCGGCCGCTTCCAACACCAAAAAATTGCGAAGACCGTCTTTTATGGCGCAAAAATTCACCTTGTTCTTTTCCCACTCATCACCATATTTTTCTTTTAATGCGACCATTTCTTCATCAAGGGGCATAAAACCTGCGTTTCCGGCCTGAAAATGGAAATGATCGGGTGCCGAGGCGCCACATTTTGGCCCATTGTAAAACACGGTAAAACCTTCCATTACCTCTGCCAGATCAAGCATATCACTAAAGTTTCCTTCTATTTGCTGAGGCGTGTGCGCAAAGGCGGGGATTGTAAAATGCTCCGGAAAAATCGGGAATGGATTGACCAATACCTCGTAATCGCCAAAAGTTACGCCGCGCTGCACCGCCGGTCGGTTGGCCGCACACAAAAAACACGGGCGCGCTTCAATCGACTTTTTATCCACTTTGGCTGCCGACGAAACAATTCGACCGGGGTTAAACTGTACTTTTACCGAAAATCCGTCGAACTGAAATTCGCGCACCTGCACATTTTCCAGTCCGGCGAAGTTTTTTCCTGCCAGTTCCCATTCCGTTTTCTGATCGGCAAGCAGTTGTTTTATTTCTATTGTAATTGACATAAAGCCCCTCCTAACCTCCCCAGAGGGGAGGAATTTGATATACTATAAATTTGTTTTATTCATCTTCATGCATTCCCTATTGGAGAACTAAAGGGAGCGTTTATTTTTCTTCTGGCGGGCTTTTAACTCGATAGTACGTATCCTGTCTTTGTACGTATTATGCGCATTCATTTTTACAATGTCCAGGGCTGCATCCGAGTTATCGTCCCAGCGGCGGCACAGGTACAGATTGTCGTAAATACGGCCGATCTGGTAATTTCGTGAAATAGCCAAACCAACTGCATAATCTTCTCCGTAGCTGGTATTCGGAATTTTCACATCGCGCAGCACCGGCGTATAGAAAGCACGCGGCGCTCCCAAACCGTTAATTCGTAAGGCATTGTTCTTTCCATTGTCTGGTGTCCACTCTTTATGGTCGATAATACCCGGTGGTATTTCTTCCAAATCAAAATTCACCAGTTGATAGGTGCCCACAACCATGGCACATTTTTCGGCTTCAAAAACATCAACCACTTTTTGCAGCGTGTTTTCGTCTTTGTAAATATCATCGCTATCGAGTTGCATAGCAATCATTCCGCAACGCGAATCGTGAACTCCAAGGTTCCAGCATCCGCCAATTCCAAGATCTTCGCGCACCGGGATAAGGTGTACCACGCGATCATCTTTATCTGCAAAAGATTGAACAATTGAAGTGGTTTTATCAGTGGAGTGATTATCGATAACGATCAGGTTAAAATCGAAATCCGTCTTTTGCATCAATACCGATTCCATAGCATCGGCAATAGTCTTTTCGCGGTTTCGCACCGGAATAATTACTGACGCTTTTTTCGCAAAAGCCTTTTCATCCAACTCCACCGGCGTAAAATCAGGACTCAACCACGCGCCTACATCTTTTAAATGTTCGGTGGCAGCCTGCTCCATTTCAACCTGCACCTGGCGGTTTTTCGGATCAACATAGTCAAATATTTTCTGGCCGCTTTTGCGGTTGTCGGTCTCATCAATGGTATATAAAAACTCAGGAATGCGGAACAATTCGCCCTGCTGTGCCACTTTTAAACGCAGGTAATACATTCCGGCGTGTTCAAAATTCTGTGTCATATTTTTTACTGCCGTTGTAAATGCATCGGCTTTGTACAACACCAATGGCCCAAAATTAAAGTCGTCGCGCAAACTGCCCTGCTGGTAATCGATTACCGGATGTGTGGCCAGTTTGCCTTCTTTCACCTCGTAATAATCGGAATACACTTTAACGGCGCCGGTTAATTCTGCGGTGTCAACCAAACGCTCGATGGCAAATTGCCCCAGCTTTACAGCCGTTACTTTTGTAAGCAACAAAACGTAATCCACACCTTCTGCCAAAGCAGCCATAGCTTTTACGGTATCGGTAGAAGTTAGTGTTTCAAAGGAAAAAGCCTCTGCCTTTTCGCCGGCTTCTTTGGCCACATTTTCGGGTAAAAATATTTTATTTACTGAAGGATTGGCCTGTAATTCTCCAATCATTTCCGCTACTTGCGACCATGCCGCAGCGGGTACGAAACAGTTAATTTTAGTCATTATAAATTGTTTTTTACTTATTCATTTAACATTCTAAGTATCTCACGCATTAAGGCATCACGCTCACTCTGCCCTTTTACACTCTCAAAAGGAAAGCCCAGCACCAGCGATTTGTGTTTGCTTTCGTAATAAACACCTGCACTAATTCCGTTTTCTGCGTATCGGAAAATCGTTTTCCCGTTTTCATCAAATGCTTCTATTCCATCGGGTGCTTCAACCGGGTATTGCTCCAAAACGTAATCGGTGTTGAACGTTCCGGTAAAGTTACTATTTGAATTCACGGAATAAAACTGCCCGTTTTTTACCGCATGATCTGTTCGCCATTTAAACCCAAGCAGATTACCAATTCGTTCCTTTTGCAATTTTTCTTTTGGGATTTCAGTTCCTACATACGCTCCCGACATGAATATGTTTCCACCATTTTCGGCATATTCCGAAAGCGCATTTAGCATTTTTTCGGTGTAGATTTCAAAATAAGGAACTGAATCTTTTCCGGGTAACAAAGTCTGTTTTTCTTCGCCGTAGAGCAAATCAACGAGTTGATAGTCTTTAAGAACAACCAGATCATTCTCCACTGCCTCATCGCTCGATGTTACAAAACTATAACCATTGGCCAGCAAACTCTTGCCGTGAACCAATGAAAAATCAAAGGTATTGCCTCTGAAAATGGTTGTTTCCAGATCGGCATAACTCGCTCCTAAACCGGGACTATCATCATCCAACCAAGCCGATTCACGCTCAAAATCGTACTGATCGCCGGTGGTTGACACATCGTAACCATAAGCCACTCCATGATCGAGGAAACGCCAAACGCCGGCCAACGAATCGGTTTCAAAGATGGCCGGCCCGTCAGTGCGGTCGAAACCATTTACAATCAAAACCTGTCCTTTGCTGTTTTCTGCCCTACCTACTGCCACTGTTTCCGAGGGAAAACTTTCACCGCCGGCATTAACGGCAGTTACCCGAAATCCGTAAACTTTACCGGGCTCCAGATCGGTCAAGGTAATTTCCGGTTCGGTTACCAATGTTCCGTTATCAAAACCATTGTCGCCAATTCGTTTATACACCATATATTTTTCTGGAACAGCTGTTGGCTCCAGCTCATCCATTACGGGTTTCCATGCTAACTTAACGGCATTTCCGTTGGTGAACCGGGCGTTTACATGATCAACCGGCAAAGGCTGCACTATGTAATCCTGCCCGTTTTGCGATGTTATAAAACGTAACATCCCTTTGTAAATGGCACGCGAAACATCAAACCGAAATTTAGGGTTCAGCACATATTTTGCATCTTCCAGGTTTTGGTGCGACAGTAACTCCAGTAACATGGTCGGCACCTGTGGACGGTAGGCCTCGCTGTATTGCGAATTCCACATTCCGCGGCGCGTCCAGTTGCTTTTATAAACGGCATTTATATCGCTTACAATCTGCGTTTGTATCAGATCGGTCAAATCGCGCGAGGCGTATTTTGATTGTCCATCGGGGAAAACAGAAGTATCCCGGTCGGTTGAATAGATGCCCAAGGTCCCCACAATTTTATTGTCGGGCAAAATTCCGGCGTCGGTATGAAATGCAAAAGCCAGATCAATAGGGATTTCCAATCCCGGAGCCATTCGGTTTTTGGTCGGGCCAAATGGCGCCCCCATCAGCCAGTTTACCCATTCACCACGACTCATATAATCGTCTTTGTAATCGTCTTCGCCGTTGTGCAGATTCCACACCAGCGTGTCGGGCGCACCGGAATATTGCAGGTTGTAACGGGCACCTTCAAAATAACGTGCCAATCCGCCTGCTCTTCCATTGCGCGCAATATTTCCCATTCCTCCGCCAAAACGTACAGCATCGGCCGAAAATGTTTTTCCCTCGCCTTCCGGGGCGATCAACTCTACTTTAGCAGCCTTTTTATCTTTTCCTGCATTGAAATAAAATTTATCGAGATAAATCCAGGTTCCGTAGCCCATTCGTTGGTCAACCAGAAAATCACTTACACCACCCGAATGCGTTACACGATAAGTCACCGGCCCATCACCTTTTGCATACGATACATAAACGCTGTATTCTCCCGCCTCCGGAAAATCAGGAATATAAGTAGCAACATTGGGTTTATTTCTACTATCAAACTGAATTGCAGTCCCTTCCTGAAAAGGATTTGTTGTTCCCTGTATGAATTCAGAATAAACAAATCCTTTATCCTCATCGTTGCGTTTTCGTGGTTTTTTGAATTTGCTTTTCCCTGTCGATTGGTCATTATCAACAACCACTTCGTGAATCTGCCAGTCGCGCTCGCGGGCATTAAAAACATTGGCACCGGCATTTTCCAGCATCGGAATAATAAAAGGAATTACAAACGAACTCGGCGAAATATCTTCGAGGTTGGTAAATAAACGTGCACGTTGCCATTCCCAGCGGTCGCGGGCAGGTCCGTAATACCAGCCATGGCTGTTCCACAAGGCAATATTTGCTCCATCCAAACCTTCCGAAATCGAATAAGGGCGTAATTTTTTAACCACATTTTTTCGATGTCGCGCTTCGGGTGTTAGCCTGTTTTTATCCACAGAAATTTCGTTTCTGTAATAATTCGGAACCAGTTCTTCTAACGCCAACTGATTGGCCCATATTTTTAAAGGAATATTTTGTAAAGAATCGGGCAAGACCGCTCTGATGGAGTCTTGCACTACCGGCAAACTACTTTCCCGAAAAGGCATTTCTGCCAGCGCTTTATCAAAATAGAGGTACAATGTATCATTGTCTGGCGAAAAGTATGCAGTGTCAAGCGCCACCCTTTTTCCGTTTATATAATTTTCGTTACCCACGTAGAAAGCCGAACTGCTTTTTTGCGTTAGCACATTGTTTACCTGCTCTTTCAGCGATTCGTTTTGCTGAGCACTTACAGAAGTAGAAAAGAGAAGAAAGAACAAGAAAAACAGGAATTTTACCATTTTCTTGCTTACTTTAAGCACGTGGGATTTAGTCAGGTTTAAATTTTTCATACGACAAAATTGTTTACTCGATTAGCACCGTATGGAATTCGTAATTTAAATTTAGTCATTTTTGAATGGCAAGAATCCATTAACATGCCCATTTCATAGTTTCCGACTAAGACAATGGCAACAAATGTAGGCAAAATTTGTATTACATATTACAAATTAGAAAAGATTTTGTACATTTGTCACAGAAAATTTCTGAAAATAAATCAACAATATCAGAATGATTGTAATAGCAGACAGTGGCTCCTCAAAAACCGATTGGTTGTTTTTGAATCCTGAAAAAGAATTCATTATTAGCACCCACGGGATTAATCCCTTCTTCCAGCAAACAGAAGAAATTTTTGCTTCTCTTTCAGGCACATTCACCAACGACCAAAAAGAAGAGGTGAGCGAAGTACATTTCTATGGTGCGGGATGCATAAAAGGAAAAACCGACCACGTTGTTTCAGATGCACTGAAAAGAGTATTTTCAAAAGCAACAATATCGGTTGAAGACGATATTCTCGGAGCCGCACGCGCGCTCTTGGGAAGATCATCGGGCATAGCCTGCATACTGGGCACCGGAACCAATTCGTGCCTTTACAACGGATCGGAAATTACAGATAAAGTTCCAACGCTGGGTTTTATTTTGGGCGACGAAGGAAGTGGCGCTTATTTGGGAAAACTTCTTATGAACGACTATTTTAAACGTGCCGTTCCCGAAGACCTGAAACAAAAAATGGAAAGCGAACTGCATCTGGAAATGGCGGATGTTTTAAATTCTGTTTATCGCGAATCGTCCCCCAGTCGCTACCTGGCTAAATTTTCAGTTTTTCTTAACCAAAACAGAAATCATATTTACGTTCAAAACCTGATTAAAAGAAGTTTTACCGATTTCTTTTTCCGAAACATTGAGCGCTATAACAACTACCAGAACTACACAGTAAACTTTGTGGGTTCTATTGCGTACCACTATTCAGATTTACTAAAAGAAGTCGCATTCAATCGGAAAATAGAGATCGGAAATATTATTGACAAACCGATAAACGGTCTAAAAAAATTTCATACCAATTTATAAGAAAATGAGGGTTACAGAATCATCATCTTTATACGACAACCTCGACCAAATGACAGTTGAAGAGCTGTTAACGGGAATAAACAACGAGGATGCAAAAATTCATATTGCCGTACAAAAAGAAATTCCACAGATAGAAAAACTGGTTACCCAACTGGTTGACCGCATCAAGTCAGGTGGCCGCCTGTTCTATTTGGGAGCCGGCACCAGCGGACGATTGGGCATTCTTGACGCATCGGAAATACCACCTACATATGGCATGCCCGATGGCGTTGTAATCGGTCTTATTGCCGGTGGCGACCGCGCCATTCGCAAAGCTGTTGAAGCTGCTGAAGACAATATTCATGGTGGTTGGGAAGACCTGCAAAAGTTTCAGGTGAATGAGCGTGATACCATTGTTGGAATTGCAGCATCGGGAGGTACACCTTACGTTATTGGCGCCCTGAAAGATGGCAACAACAACGGACTGCTTACGGCCTGCATCACCTGTAACCCGGACTCGGAAATTGCAAAGGTGGCAAAAATCGCCATAGAGCCCATTGTTGGCCCCGAGTTTGTAACCGGAAGCACACGAATGAAAGCCGGAACAGCACAAAAAATGGTGTTGAATATGATCACCACCTCGCTGATGATAAAACTGGGACGCGTAAAAGGCAACAAAATGGTGGATATGCAGCTCACAAACAAAAAGCTGGTTGAGCGCGGATCGACAATGATCGTTGATGAACTGGGTATTGATTTTGAAGAAGCCAAACGCCTTTTACTCCTGCACGGTTCAGTTCGGGCCGTACTCGATAACTACAAGAAAAAAGAACAGAAATCGCTTTAAGACAGTTAAAAGTCTTTACAAAAGAAAAAAGAACCGAAACTACTGACGACTCAGTTTTTCGGTTCTTTTTTTTGTATAAGCGCTAAGCGGTTTCGAACCAATTAGCGCTTAACCACGCCAATTCCCGGAAGATCGAACAAAGTAACTTTTCCGTCAATCACTTTCATCCCATCAAAAACATCGTTGGTAATTAGCAAGGCACCATCAAGATCGGCCCAATCGCAAAGTGGCGATAATTGCGAGGCTGCAGAAATGGCGCACGAAGTTTCTGTCATACACCCGATCATTACATTCATATCAAGAGCCCGCGCCACATCAATCATTTTCTTTGCTTCGCGCATGCCGGTGCTTTTCATCAGCTTAATGTTTATACCCGAGTAAACATCTTTAAATTTCGGAATATCGTAAATGCGCTGAAAAGCTTCGTCGGCAATCGTTGGCAGCGGGCTGTGTGCTGTTAGCCAGGCCATGTCATCCAGCTGTTCTTTTGGCATGGGCTGCTCCACAAAAACAATCCCTTTCTCCTTCATCCAGTGAATCATTTCCAGCGCTTCATGTTTATCTTTCCAGCCCTGGTTTACATCCACACATAAAGGCACATCAGTAACCGAAAGAATGGTTTCAATCAGCTCTTTGTCGTTGTCGCGCCCCATCTTCACCTTTAGCATTTTAAACTCGGCAGCCTCCTTGGTTTTTTCAATTACCACTTCGCGCGTATCTATACCAATGGTAAATGTTGTGTAGGGCGTGTTTTCCGGTTTTAATCCCCATATTTTATACCAGGGCTGCCCCAGTATTTTACCTACCAAATCGTGCAATGCAATATCAATACAGGCTTTTGCCGCGCGGTTTCCGGGCTCCAACTGATCTACATATTCCAGAATTTCGTCCATACGGAACGGATCGTTAAAACCCGTCAAGTCCACTTTTTTCAAAAATCGGGCAACTGTTTCGTGCGATTCGCCCAAATACGGCGGCATCGAAGCTTCGCCGTATCCAATCAGCCCATCGTGTTCCAACTCAACCAACATAACTGGTGTGGTTGTGCGCGAACTTGTGGCTAGTGTAAACGTGTGTTTTAACTGAAGTTCAAAAGGTTTAAAACGTAATTGCATGTGTTCTTATTCTTGATATTATTCCGGTAAAACCTGTTTAAAAAACACGTTGTCGACCACCCACTCAATTCCATCGCCATCAACATTGTCGATAATACGGCGGGCACGAACAAAGCCTTTTTCGTAATGCCCGGTATATTTTTCACTGTCGGGATTCAAGCTGTTTACACGCACTTTTCCTGATGCGTGAACAAACTCCTGATCGCCCAAAAACAAACCAACATGAGTAACTCTTTCAAGTTGGTCAGCAGTAGCTTTTCGTCCAAAAAACACCAGATCACCGGGCGCTAATGTATCGTAGCCATTTTGCGTGTCAACCAACTCTCCGTATAAAGTTTGCTGCGATGCATCGCGTTGCAAAATTACTCCGTAATTGTAATAAGCCGATTTAACAAATCCGCTACAATCCACCATTTTTGCCGAAGTACCGCCCCACAAATACGGAACACCCATAAATTTTTGGGCCGTTGCCAGCACATCTTTTGCTGCAACACTTTTATTGTACCAACTATCAAGGCCCATACATTCGTCTTTTTTCACAAAAGCCTCACGCCCGTCGGCCAAAACAGTTTTATAAAATCCGGCTGTTTCATCGGCCACAGTCAGCAAGTTATCCAGTACCAGGTCGGTTGCGATGCTTGATTTCGCATCCGCTTCAGCATAGGCAAAACCATATTGATTTTTATAAAGAACTTTTTTATAGGCTTTCCATTCCACCATTTCCTCGTTGCTTTTTACGACAATCGCGGCGCCGTCAACCCAGCCAAAATAACGGTCGGGCGTTTGGATTAAATACCAGCCATCGTCTTTGCGGTAAACTTTAACAGGTGTTCCCAAAATGGCCTGCGTTAACATTTCGGCTGAATGCCTTGGATTACTCCGAATATTACAAACCGAGATAGTTACAATGCCCCACGGATTTTCGCTAAAAGTGTCATCGGGCAACAGGACAACAGAAAAGTCACATCTTTTTTCCGATGCAAATGTTTTCAACGCATCAAAGGTAGTTTTCGAAACGGTGGCTCCGGTTATCGCCGTCTGACCATCTTTTTCAGAAACACTTACTTTACAGTATTCTACACGTTTATCTTTAATTTGCTGATCGATCAACTGATCAACTTGTTGCTCAATGTGTGATGATTGCTGCTGCTGCGTACAAGATGCCATAAGCAAAAAGAATAGAAAAATTATGTGAGTAAATTTCATTGCCTTACAAGATTTGTATTACATATTACAAATATAAATTTTAAAGCGATGTTTCCGAAGAATAACCCATTAAAAATTCATACTAAACATCAATATACGATTAGTTTTCGGTAGCCGGCAAATATTCAAAATCGAGGTGATAATCCCATGTGTCGAAATACAGGTTACCGCCCTCCCACTCCAGCTCTCCACGCTGGAAATCAAAAGGTTCGCTTCTGTAGAACTTTTTAGGCGGAACCAGTTCGCAGGCATAATCATCGTTTACCACCAAACGGTAACAATCCAGTCCGTTCAGGTAAAACTCTTTTATACGCATATCGTCTGAATCGATCAGTTTAAACGATGGATCTACCGGCACCCAACCCACTCCTTCGTAATACACTTCGGCCCAATCGTGCAGGTTTTTGGTTTGCGGTAACAAATACCAGCCACTTTGCCATTTACACGGAATTCCTAGACTGCGGGCCATACTCAAAAACAAAAAGGTTTGCATACCGCAATCGCCGTGCTTGTTTTCGAGCACATAACACGGAATACAAGACATAACCGAATATTCGAGCGCACCGGCCCACGGAATATTATCGTTCATCCAGTAATACAGTAATTCGACCCGCTTTACCGGATTCTTTTCGCTGCCAACAACACTTTTAGCTAACGATTTTACGTGGTCGTTAAATACGATGTGCGGCAAACGCTCGGCAGTAAATTTTTTATATAGTTCAGAGTTTTTGTCGTAAGCCTGAACTTCTTCCGGTTTAATATCGAACCACTGTGCTGCGGATTCAAACAGGTAGGAGATTTGAAAAACGGTCTCCTCATCTTGCACTGCCTTTTTCTCCATGTAAACGGTTCGCTGCATGGTTTCGTTCGGAGCAATAGTATAATCGCCCTGGCTGGCCTCCAAAAATTCCACTTTCGGCAAACGCTCCGATCCGGTTCGCGGATAGGGCAACCAACATTTTACCAGTTCGCCATCCGGCACGGCATTGGCATCCAAGGTAATCGTATAATTTACTTTTATTCGCTGCGGAGCAAAAGGCGTGCGTGGCTCCATGTTTTTTTTAAACCACTGCGGAATAACGGTTTGCTGAAAATCTTCCACGCCATCGTAAGCTTTCCCGTTTTTTTCTTCCCTTATTTTTCCCGCGGCTTCATTCAAACGAAAAAAGTTACTCACCGACCTTGAGAAATAGCGCTTTTCACCATCGATAACACGCATCTCCAACTGCCTGGCATTTTCCCATTGCTTCAGGTCTTCGTCGGTGATATCCGGGAAATATTCGCGCAACTGCTCTTTTACATCAGCCTGCGTGTAAGGAAACTCTTTTCGTAAACGACGAATGGTTTCCAGTTGAACCAGCAACTTGTCGTTCTGCGGGTCATCAGCAAGTTGCTCATTCAACCTGCTTTCGGCTTCTTTGAATTTTCCCTTTGATAAATAATTTTGATAGTTGAACACTTCGCTGTTTTTATTTTGACAGGCAAAAACAAATAATGCCAGCCCAATAAAAAAAACTCCAGTTAAAAATTTCATACAACCATTTTATGCTAATAAGAGTTGTGCAGGTATTTCTGATAGATTTCCATTGTACGGCGCAAATGCACTCTCATCAGCTCTGCTGCCTCGTCGCTTTTTTGTTTGTTTATTACATCAAAAATCTTCAGATGATATTCCAGAGTAATGTCTTTTTCGCCTTCCACATTTGCATAAATAAGGTTTCTCATACGTGGCAGCAACGAATATATTGGCTCCATCGAAATCTGTACAATCGGGTTATGCGTTGCTTTTGCAATAAGCAAATGGAATTTATTGTCCAAATCGGCTTCCATTTGAATATTATCAGGGTTACAGGCTTTAAAAGCTTCAATATTATCCTGAATATCGCTTAAATCGTTTTGTGTGCGTTGTTTGGCTGCCAGGCCGGCAATCTCGGGCTCAAATAACCTGCGCACTTCAATAATTTGTGCAATCAGGTTGTGGTCGAACTGCATGTCGTAATACAAGTTCAGGTTTTCAATGGCATCGTCAATCTTTAACCCGGTAACCGTCATTCCGCTGCCTTTTGTTATTTCTACCAATCCTCGTGCACTTAGCCTACGCAGTGCTTCGCGCAATGCTGTTCGGCTAACACCAAACGATTCGCACAATTCTCTTTCGGTTGGTAATCTTGATCCTACCGGCAATTTTTTTTCACGAATAGCAGCTTCAATTCTGCGCTCAATTTTTTGGCTCAGCGTTAACTTGCTCCCGATTTTTCTAAAGACTTCATCCATTTTGGTAAATTTTGGTCGAGTGGTAAATACGTTTAATGTACTACATATTACAAATGTAGTATTTTAATAGAAATTTTGGTTTTTTCCAGTCGATATGGTTTTATTTCATTGTATAAAAAATGTATAGTCCTGATTAGCAAAACATTGCTTTTCTCAAAAAAAACATCCCCATTTCAGAACTTGCACGCCAGCTATTTTTTAGTACATTAACAGTCCTTAAAACATCAATCTTTCTTACTATGATAAAGTCGGGCATAACATTTCTGCTACTAACATTCTCGTTAGCTTTATGGGCACAAACACCAAACAACGAAGTACTAAACCTGAACAAACCCGAACGTGTTGAATGGTTTCGCGATCTCGGTTTTGGCCTGTTCATCCATTTTAGTTTCGACAGCCAACTGGGAGTTGTAATCAGCCATTCGATGGTTGGAGCATCTGAAGATTACCTGGACCGTTACATTAACGAGCTTCCAAAAACGTTTAACCCGAAAGATTTTGATGCCAAAGAAATTGCAACTCTGGCCAGATTGGCCGGAATGAAATACATTGTGTTCACCACAAAACACCACTCCGGCTTTTGCATGTGGGACACCGAAACCACCGACTTTAACATTACCAACACGCCCTATAAAAAAGACCTGCTGGAAGAATATGTAGAAGCTACGCGCGAGGCAGGGCTGGCTGTTGGATTTTATTTTTCTCCTGAAGATTTTCATTTCCTGCATGAAAACGGGCTCGAAATCCGCCGCACAAACATCAACGACATTCCTCAGCATATTATGAACAAATATGCGGAGCTGAATGAACTTCAGACCATTGAACTAATGGCCAAATATGGCGATATCGATATTCTTTTCTACGATGGAGGCGAAGGACCTTTACTTGAAAAATGCAAACAAGTAGCGTGGGAACTTCACCCCGATGTGGTAATTACCCGCGGCGCCATGGAAACACCGGAACAAACGTTGCCCGGCACCCCGCTTCCCGATGCGTGGGAAGCATGTTTAACCATGGGAACGCAATGGGCTTACAAACCGGCTAACGAAATATATAAATCCGGTGCCCGGCTAATTGAAATATTGGTTGAAACACGCGCAAAAGGAGGTAATCAACTACTCAATATAGGGCCAAAACCAAATGGTGCAGTTGCCGAAGAGCAGGAAAACCTGTTGCGCGAAATTGCCGCCTGGAATTTCCTTAACGGCGAAGCAATTGAAGCAACAAAACCGTGGATTATTCCGAACGAAGAAAATATTTGGTTTACCTGGAAACCGGAAGACAAAACACTTTATGCCATTCTTACCCAACAAACGGAATGGCCGCGTGGCGAACGTCGCGAATTTGTATTGAAATCGGTTGGTACTACTGAAAATTCCAATGTTGAAGTGCTGGGGCAATCGGGAAAACGTGTTGAATACATGCCGGAAACAAATGGAACTACATTTTTTAACCAGGAAGAAGATGGCCTGCACATTTCGTGTGTGCGCGCACAGCGTTTATACAACAATAATAAATGGAACTACCCGCTTGTTTTAAAAATTACCAATGTCCGGCCTGCGTTTCATCCGCCTGTAGTTGCTACCGAAGAGGCACAAATCATACCATCAGGCAGCACAAATTTCATACAATTTAACGGTAAAATTATTGAACAGGGCGACGGAAACAATCTTAACGTTTGTTTTCAATATCGTGTTCGCCCGGACTTTATTGATGAGCTCATTGCTAATCAATGGACGGAAACTAAAAATCTGGAAATAACAGATAACGTATTTATGTTCAGGCTTCCGGTAAAAAACAAAAAAATTACCTACCAGTACCGAACGGTTGCAAAACACCCAAAAGCCACTATTTATGGCAATTACAGAACCATATCAATAAACTAAACAAATCATTTTATGTAAAAATACTTTTTTTTTACGTTCAGGTTCACTACTTTTATTTTAATTAAACTAAACTAAAGTGTATCTTTTTGATAGAAGAGCTACACAACTAGCTATAACTAGATGCTAAACGATCAAAAAACTAAACTGTTAATTGCCGGAGGTAACACCCGCAGCTTTCAGTTATTAATGGAAGTCACCTCCGATGAATTACTTCAGTACGCTTTAAGTTTTGTACGCAATCAGGTAATTGCCGAAGAACTGGTAAGCGATGTTTATGTTAAGATATGGCATAAACGATCAGAACTACCCAACATCCATAATATCAGATCCTACCTTTTTATTGCAGTAAAAAACAGCTGCCTGTCGCATCTCCGCAAAATGAAAAATGAAAAAATTGTATTCATCGACGAATACAACGATTTTCTTTTCCCCGCGGTAGAAAGTACCGACGAGGAGACGATAGAAAAAGAAATGCTAAATAAAATTTACGAAGCCATTGGCGAACTGCCTCCGAAATGCCGAGAAGCTTTTTCGCTCGCAAAAATAAATGGGTTTAAACACCGCGAGATTTCTGAAATAATGAACATTTCAGAAAAAACAGTGAATAACCACCTGGTAACCGCACTCAAAAAAATTACCGAAGCGCTGGGCATTGATAAGAAAAACAAAGCAAAAAATTCGCCGTTAAAACAAGCCAGTTTATTCTCCTTTGTATGGTAAAAGCGCTCGGCGTACAAACCTACTTCCCGCCCTCTTACCTTAGAAATTAATTATTATTGATTTTTTTATTGTTGAATTAGGTATAGAATAAAATACAAACGTCTTTTTAGATAGAAAGACAAAAGATGACGAAGAAAGACAATATCTACGAGCTTATTGTAAAAGAATTAACAGAATCCATCAGCGAAGAAGAAGATGGTCTTCTTAATGATAAGATGGACAAACATATATCCACTGCACGAAGCTATTCCATAATTAACACCTTTTGGAGGAAATATTTCCCAAAAGCCAAGAAACACACTATAATACAGCAAACTGAAAAAAAGCTCGGATTCACATATCACCAAAGTCCGAAAACCAGTAAATGGAAATGGATCGGAATTGCAGCTACTATATTATTAATTGTATCAATGGCATTTTCAATAAACTATTTAATAGAAAGAAAACAGGCGCCCACATTAAACCAGTACAGGTGCAGAGCCAAAGAAATTAAAAATATAACCTTAAGCGACGGAACCAAAGTATGGTTAAACTCATCGTCGTTGTTAATTGCCAGCGAACCGTTTATTGGCGACAAAAGAGAAGTCACCTTGTTTGGAGAAGCTTACTTTGAAGTTGCACCAAACGCTGAAAAGCCTTTTATTATCGAAACCTCGAACCTTAAAACAAAAGTTTTGGGAACCCATTTTAATGTTGTTGCCTACCCTACCGACGATATTCATGAGATTTCGCTATACGAAGGCAAGGTTCAGCTAAATCCGAATACAAATAACAATACCGCTATTTTGAATCCGGGCGATCGCGCTTATTACCACACCAACACCGGCAAAATGAAGCTATTGCACACCGACCTGGGCAAACCGGCTCAATGGCGCGATGGAATATTGCGGTTTTACGATGAAGATTTGTTTAGCATCTCGAAAAAACTGGAACGCCATTTTGAAACACGGATTTTTGTTTCCGATTCAGTTACAGGCAACTTTAAGTATTCAGGCGAATTTGAAGAAGAATCGCTGGAAAGGATACTCGAATTACTGAGCGTGGCCAAAACATTTGAATACAAAATAAATAATAACGGAATAATTATAGAATAAAATAAAACAAGACACGATTGAAATGATGAATTAAGAACAAAACTGAAAATCTTCCGGTGAGTCTGATCAACTCTTTACAAGGGAGATTTAAATGAACTAAATTTTATTGTTTAACAAACTAAACTATTATTGTATGGAAAAATGCATTAATGCTAAGCTTTCCTGTTCATCGGGATGGCTAACAAAATTTCGTCGCGTAGCCGGTGTCACCATGGCATTGTTACTGGCGATAGTTGTTAGTGTACAGGCCAGCACGTATTCTGAATCGGTTAAGTTCGATTTAAAAATGAAAAAGGCCAGCCTGAAAGAAGTATTTCAAACCATCGCTGATCAAAGCGAGTTCAAGTTTGTTTACAACAACGACGTTGTAAACGACAATCAAAAAGTGTCGGTAACGACTGAAGATGCGCGTGTTGAAGAAATTTTAAATGAAATTTTACCACAACACCATCTCGCTTACCAGGTTATTGACCGACAAGTTATTGTTTATCCGGAAGCAAGTAAGGAAACATCTGCTGTCAGCTCCGCCAGTCAGCAGGAAAAATCCATTTCGGGTACTGTAGTCGACGAAGAAGGCATGCCTCTTCCGGGCGTATCGGTAATCGTTAAAGGAACAACCGTAGGTATTGTAACCAATGTTGACGGTAAGTACAATTTAACCGGTATTCCTGAAGATGCCAAAGTGCTGGTTTTTTCATTCGTAGGAATGAGAACACAGGAAGTAAACATTGGCAACAAAGCAATCATCGACATTACTCTCGAGGCTGAAGCAATCGGTTTGGAAGAAGTTATTGCCGTAGGTTACGCTTCGCAGAAAAAAGCCAATGTAGTAGGTTCGGTTGCAACCGTTAGCGGAGAGCAAATTGAAGCTATTCCTGCTGCCGACGTTACCAACACCCTTTCGGGCCGCATGAGTGGTGTTACCGGTATTCAAACAACCGGCGAGCCGGGACAGAGTAACGCTACTATTCTTGTGCGTGGACGTACCACTTTAGGAGACCGAAACGACAATCCTGAGCTTACAGCTCCGCTTGTGGTTATTGATGGAATTCCTGGCCGTTCGCTGGGCGATGTTGACCCTGTTGACATTGAAAGTGTATCGGTACTGAAAGATGCATCGGCTGCCATTTACGGATCATCGGCAGCAAACGGTGTTATTCTGGTAACTACCAAACGGGGAAAATCAGGAAAACCAAGAATGAACTACCAGTTCTATCAGGGTTTTATGTCTCCAACTATTCTTCCTGAAGTAACCAACGCTGGCGACTATGCCACAATGTTGAGTGAATACCAGGACTACGAAAACAAAGAGCGTACGTATTCTGATGAAGATATCGCCTTGTTTTACAGCGGCAGAGACCCCTGGAAACACCCGAATAGCGACTGGGTTGGCGACCTTGTATCTAACTGGACCACCACCAGCAAACACAATTTCAGTATCGACGGTGGAAGTAACGGAATGTATTACTACGTATCGTTGGGTTATAAAAACGAAGAAGCAATATACGAGCAGGAATCAACCAATTACAAGCAATATAATTTGCGTGCAAAACTGGAACTTCCTATTACCGATTGGTTAACCACCTCGATTGATTATGCAGGTTTCCTGAATAACAAAATGTACCCAACTAAAGGTGCAGGCGATATTTATGGTCAATCAACCCGTTTGCTGCCTACCCGTTGGTCGTTCTGGCCAAACGGATTACCCGGCCCGGATATTGAATACGGTGACAACCCTGTTGTTACTTCAACTTTCGAAGGTGGTTACGACGATCAGAAAGACTACATCAACCAGTTAACTTTTAAGGCAACAATTGCACCGCCATCGATTAAAGGTTTAACGCTTAGCGGATATTATTCTTACGATGTATCAAACTGGTATAGAAAAGAATTCCGTAAACCATGGACACTATACACTGAAAACGAAGATTCAGCAACCTATGATTCAGAGGGATATATCATCGATATGGATTTAACTCCTGCTAAACGTGGATACTCTTCTCCAGAACTTGCTGAAACCTACCAAAGGAAGATTCGAAAATTAGCCAACTTCAATTTCAACTATGCACGTGATTTTGGTGAACATTCATTCTCAATTTTCGGTGCCTATGAACAGATTGACCAAAGCCGAAATGAAATGGGAGCATTCCGCAAATATTACATTTCAGACGTTGTTCAAACTATCGATGCAGGTTCCGATACCGATAAAGATAACTGGGGCTGGAGTTGGATTTATGCGCGCAAATCAATCATTGGTCGTGCCAACTATAGTTATGCAGGAAAATACCTGGTTGAAGCACTGTTCCGTCGCGATGGTTCGTTAAAATTCCCTCCTGACAGCCGTTGGGGTAATTTCCCTGGTTTAATGCTGGGATGGAGAGCTTCGGAAGAAAGTTTCTGGCAAAATAATTTATCTGCCATCAACTACTTCAAACTGAAGGCATCGTATGGTAAAATGGGTATGGACCCGGGTGATCCTTTCCAGTTCATGAATAAATACATTCTGGGAACCGGTTTAACCATGGGATCAGGAAAACAGGTTGAAACCGTTGTACAACAAGATGGTGTGGCAAACCCAAATATTACCTGGGAAAAACAAACGACTTACAACATTGGTTTCGAATCGCAAATTCTTGATAACTTATTCTCGTTCGATGCTGATGTTTTCTACAGCAAACGTTCTGATATTTTAGCTTCAAGAGATGCTTCAGTACCACAATTTACAGGATTGGCATTACCTGATGAGAATATTGCAGAAGTTGATAACCGTGGTTTTGAGCTGGAAGCCGGATACCACAAGAATATTACTTCCGATCTTCGTCTCGACCTTACCGGCCAGTTCTCGTACAACCACAACGAAGTGGTATTTATGGACGAGCCGGAAAGAGCAGAGCCCTGGCAACAACGCACCGGACACCCTTACGGAGCCTGGTTAATGTACGATGCCATTGGTATTTTTGCCGATCAGGCAGCTGTTGACGGATATCCTTCCTGGGACAACGCCAAACCTGGAGATGTTATTTTCCGCGATGTAGATGGCGACGGATCGATTACCAGCGACGACAAAATCCTTGTTGATCAAACCGATATGCCGGAAGTTACTTACGGTTTATCTATCGACTTAGACTACAAAAACTGGCACCTTTCGTTACTGGCACAAGGCCAGGGCAAATATTACCGTATGAACATTGCTGACGGACGTCGTGGTGAAGCAGGTAACTACTTCCAGTGGAGTTTCGACGATCGCTGGACACCTGAAAACACCAATACCGATGTAGCAAGAGCCTACAACCGCGATGACTTATACTGGTCGTTTGATAACAATATGAGTACATACCACCTGGACAACATGGCTTATTGCCGTTTAAAAAATGCCGTTCTCACCTATACCATACCTAACGAGGTATTTGGCGACCTGGGAATTTCAAGAGCTCAGGTATATTTTGCAGGAAACAACCTGTTCCTGATTTATGCTGCTCAGAAAAATTTCGATCCGGAAATTGGAGCTCCTATGAACTACCCGGCCGTAAGAACGCTGGCGCTTGGTGTTAAAGTTACATTTTAGTAATTAATGAATTTTGAAAAATGAAGAATATGAAAAAAATATTAGGTTCGATACTGGTGTTGACGCTGATTATTGCAACAACATCATGCGACGATATTCTCGACCAAAAAGCGGTTGATGCTTTTAACGAGGAATCTGTTTTTGAAGACTTAAACCTAACAAAAGCATATTTGGGCAGATGTTATGACTATATTGGCGTTGATAACAATATGTTATTGGGGTTAAGGGAAGACCTTCTGGCCGGAGCTACTGACGAGCTACTGTGCATACACCGTCCGAGCGGCTATCCGTTTCTGAAAGGGATTATGAGCCCCGACGAATTAGGACACTTTGGAAACTGGCGTTTTAACTGGATTACGTGGAACTTATACAGCAATATTAAAAACGTAAACGTATTTCTTGCAAATGCACAAAACGTGCCTACCGAGAATTCCGGAGAAGAAGCACTACTGGCTACATATATAGCCGAAGCTTATTTTATCCGTGCTTTCGACTATGTAAACTTAATGCGCTCTTACGGTGGTTTGGTACTGGTTAACGAGCCATTTGAACTAGGTGAAGATTTCTTATCTATTAACAGGTCTTCGTTAGATGAAACACTTGATTTTATTATCGCCGACCTTGACAAGGCAATTGCCGGACTTCCAACCAAAGACGAAATGGAACAGGGACGTGCCACAAAAGGTGCAGCTGCAGCATTAAAATCACGAATTTTAAGCTGGAGTACCGGAGAATTAATGCACGGTGCCTATTCTAATGATCCGCTGGTTTCGTTCCAGTCGCACAGCAGAGAGTCATTACTGACTCAAGCGCAAACCATAGCCAAAGAAATCATGGACGGAATGCATGGAGATTACTCATTAACCGGTGGAACCGACGATCCTCCGTCTCCATTAACCGAAGCAGATGTTGAAGCTTATTCTGAAAACTTCTTTAACATTTTTACACAAAAAGGAGAATGGGATGATGAAGCGATCTGGGGTGTGCAACACCTGCAATCGCAAGGAAATACAACCACACAAAACAGATGGTGGGGCCCAAATGGGTACCACAACTGGGGAAACAATGGTCCGAACGAACTCGCTGTTCGCGAATTTGAAATGGCCGATGGTAGTCCTTTCGTTTGGGATAAATACAATCCGGGAGACGAAGAAGTACGCGAAGCTACAGCTGCAGAATTAGCAGCTGATCCGGAAATCAATCCATACGTTGGAAGAGAACCTCGCTTTTATGCAACCGTTCTTTTTGATGGTGCACCGTGGATCGAGCGTCCAACAGATGCAGTAGCTTTCGACCCCGAGAATCGTGTTCAAACCGGTTATTATATTGCAGCCGATGGTAGCACAAAAGCATCAGGAGTTGATACCCGCCAGGGTCCAATTGAAGCATGGAACGGTACTAAAAACGGTTATTACATAAAAAAATACCAGGATCCGGCAACCGTTGGGCAATACTTTAACAACGAAAATGCCTGGATTGAAATGCGATACGCCGAGGTAGTATTAGACTATGCCGAAGCTTGTATTGAGTTGAACGAAGTTGAAAAAGGTATGGAAGCACTGAATATGATTCGTAACCGTGCAGGACTACCTGATAAAATGACAACTGACCAGGCGGAAGCCAGAGAATGGGTCCGCCACGAGAGAATGGTTGAATTCTTCGGAGAAGGCGACCGCTGGTATATGATTCGTAAATGGATGATAGCAGAAGACGTGATCAAAACTGT
Source organism: Draconibacterium orientale (assembly GCF_900111425.1). Classification (NCBI taxonomy): domain Bacteria; kingdom Pseudomonadati; phylum Bacteroidota; class Bacteroidia; order Marinilabiliales; family Prolixibacteraceae; genus Draconibacterium; species Draconibacterium orientale. The sequence continues at coordinate 279,583 of NZ_FOHT01000001.1, forward strand.
TCACCCGATGAAAATCTACCATTACGAAGATGGTAGCCACGAATGGTTCTACGACACTTCATCAGATGCTGATGTAAGAGCGTGGAAGGATGCCAACTACTGGTTACCTATTTCACGTACGGAAATAAACAAAGCTCCACAGTTGAAACAGAATCCCGGTTACAACTAGTCGTTTAGTTTAGTTAGTATATAAAAGACCGGCTCAGTTTGCCGGTCTTTTTATATCTACCTGTTCTTTCAGTATTTTTCACAATAAGAAAGACAAAGTTCAGTAACTGAACATAAATAAATACAAGCTGAATTTTACCAAACATTCAATAAAACTTATCTGAACCTGAAAAGGTTAACGGTTCTCAAATTAATAATATTGCTAAAACCTATGCAGTGGCATTTGCCCATTGCCTAAAATCCTATTGTAATGATTAAACTAAAACTGTCGCTGATGATGCTCCTCCAATACATGATGTATGCTGTTTGGTGGGTTCCTTTGGCTGCTTATTTAACCAACCTCGATGTTAGCAGTTTCGAAAAATCGATGATTTTAAGTTCAATGGCTATTGGCTGTATCGTTTCGCCGGTAATTGGCATGCTGGCTGATCGTTTTTTCCCGGGACAAAAAGTGTTGGCCTCGTTAAATTTGCTGAATGCTGTTATGTTGTTGCTTGCCGGAACTACAAATCAACCCGATTTGCTCTTTATTTTTCTGCTGATTGCCATGTTGGGTTACATGCCCAGCTGGAGTTTAACCAGTTCTATTGCAATGGCGCACATTCCATCCGAACAATTTCCAAAAATAAGGGTGTTTGGCTCCATAGGCTGGGTGGCATCCGGTATTTTCAGTGTTATTTTTATTCGCTTCCTGGGCTTTGATTTCGACGGAACGAATATTCCTTTTTATTGCGGTGCCGCAGTAAGTATCGTTGCCGTATTCGTAAACCTTACCTTGCCAAATACACCACCTCCGGCCAAAGGGCAAAAAGGTTCGTTAATTGATGCTTTTGGTTTGCGAACAGTTGAGCTAATGCGCGATAAAAATTTTGCCATTTTTATTGCCTTCTCTTTCCTCTCGATGATTCCCTTTGCCATGTATTACTCATTTTTTTCTGAGTTCCTTTTAAACATCAATACCAAATACATTTCGATAACCATGAACTGGGGCGTGTTGGCCGAAATGGGATTTTTACTCCTGGTTCCGCTGGCCATTAAAAAGCTGGGCTTACGCAAAGTAATGATCTTTGGTCTGATTGCTTTAACCATTCGCTACTTTTCATTTTATGCCGGTGGTGTTATCAACCAAAGCTGGATGTATTTTATCGGAATTTTGATTCACGGGTTAATCTTTGGCTTCTTTTATGTTGGCGGCCAGATTTATATCGATAAAAAAGCTCCTGCCGAATTAAAATCGCAGGCACAGGGTTTTATTTTCCTGGTAACATTTGGTGCCGGCCTTTTGGTTGGCAACTTTATTTGCAGCGAATTGATAGCCAACTTTAAAAGCGATGCAGGTTATAACTGGAATGCCATTTGGGGAATAACCACCCTAAGCTCGGTGGTACTTGTTGTTGCATTTATGTTGTTATTTAAAAACAACGACGAACACTTAAAATCGAGATAATTTCAATTAGAAATCAACAAAAAAAGTGAGGAAAACCGTTAATTGAAAAAAACATAATACCAGTACGTATCAGCAAAATCACGCAGCGCAATTTGTGCTTTACGTTTGCTCGCCTGGTTTTGCTGATATAGCTGGTAATACCGTTGAAAACGCTGTTCGGTTTTGGAATCAATTTGTAGCTTCGTTAGCCCGGGCATCTCTCCTACCCGCATTAATTTATAGGTAACCACAGCTTCTTCAACATTTTTAGGAATCTCTTTCAAACCCGCATTTTCCATCGCCGGAAGCAAGTTTACGATTCCTTTCATGTCTTTCTGAAGCATCAGCCACGACAGTTCATATTGCAATGCAACCGGGTTATTCGAGTCGGCCTCTAAAACAGGCAGCAGGTTTAACCAGGGCGTATCGCTTTTTACAAAAAAATCGAGTTTGGTATCTAGTTGCTTCTTTTTCCCCAATTCGTCGTCGCTCAAAACGGCAGCATCATTGTTCAGAAACTTCCTGAATTGGCGCGCATCATCCCTGTAAAACAACGATTTGCCAAGAATCGAGATGTATTTTACTGCTGTTCGGTAATTTCCTTTAATCAGCTCGGTTTTAATCAGCATTTTTAGCGTTTCAGGGGTATAGCCATAAATTACCGTGTATTCATATGCCCAGCGTTGCGCTTCGTTTATAACGCCAATGGCATAATAATAATAACCACCAAACTGTAAATACTGACCTATATTTTGCCACTTTAAAAACAGCGTACTACCATCGCTGCTTTGCCTGAATTTAAAAAACGAATCGGCCAAACGTCCGGTTTCGGCCAAAGCCACATTATTTAAAAACAGCGTTAGTTTGTTGTTGGTGGGCTCGTTAAAATTATAACGAATCAGCTCATCATATTTTTGCTCGTAAAATAATTTTTCGGCGTGAAAATAGTGTTTACTCTTTTCATCAATATGCTGAAAAGCAGCAATTACCAGCAAAACCAAAATCAAATATGGAGACAGTCCGGCCAATTTTATGTTCTTGATTTTTATCCGCTCGATTGCTTTAATCCTGATTTTTGCAAACACTGGAATAAACAGCAATATCAAAGCCGTCAATCCAAACAGTACAAGCTGCCCCCCGATAGCGATAACCGAAAACGGAAATACCAGAAGCGAATCGGTGGTATAAAAAAACAAGAATTCGTTCCCGATCCAAAAGAAAACCGCAATACTGACCCAACTTAACGCTGGTTTCATCCAACTTTTTTGGTATAGGAAGTAAAGTGTTGACAATCCTAGCAACAGAAAAGAGAAGCTTCCAAAAAGAAAATACACAGCTGGAATCAGAATTACCACCCACCACTGATACCTGGGTTTACTATTTATCAGTCCCCAAAAGAGCAGCAGCTGAGCCAAAATCCCCAGGTTGTTTATGGCCTGATACTGGTAATTGGTTTGCAGATAAAAAAGCAGAACTCCCGCTAAGAATGGCACAAACAGAAAATTTTCAGCGCCTAACTGTTTGCCAATTTCCGAAATTATCAAAACAATTAATAATAGCTGGAAACCCACAATCAGTGCACCAGCCAAAGGATAATAATAAAATGCAATTTGTAACTGCCCCAGATATTCCAGGAAACCCCCCGGTTTGTCGAGATGTTGGTTCAGGTAAGCAAAAGAGACTTGAAACAGGGATGACTTCTCCTGGTAAAAGAAAATATAGTCGGCAAAACGGTATAGAAAAACTGTTGCGAACAGAAACAGCAACGCGGCAGGAAGAAAACGGGTTATTATATTGGTTTTATGCAGAACAGAATTCATTTCAATAGATTTAGTTAGTGGCCCACTGGGCTTGTATGGCTTCTTTTCCCGCAGCCTTGCGAATTTCGCCCGGAGTAAGATCAACGTCTTTTATGGCAAATTCAGGAATATTAAATGTTTTTACAAATTCCCTGTAAAACCGGGGATCTTGCTGTGGCAGAACAAAAGGTTTGCTGGTAATTCCGTTTTCATCAACAAACGAAATATACGGACGAGCCGTTAAGCCATCTCCGCGTTTGCTGCTAAATACCAACCATTTACTATTGGCCGACCAGCTGTGGTAACTTTCGGTAAAATCGCTGTTATTTTCACATCTCTTCACCTGCAAATTTCCCAGGTTAATCGAGTACAAATCGGCCTCTTTATGCCAAATCGAAAAGTTTCCATAGTCGTGCAAGGTAAAAACCAACACATTTCCGGCCGGCGATATCCGCGGAAAGGAAACACTCTTTCCTATGCCTGCAGCGTCGAACACCAACTCTGGTGCTGAAAATTTTCGCTGCTCCGGATCGAAAGCAACACGGTACAAATCATATTTAATATCCCGGTAATCGTAATTTTCGGCAATTTGAGCAGCGCGGCAGAAATACAAAAACTCTCCATCAGCCGACCACTCCGGATAAGTATCCATAAATTGCGTTTCCGGATCAACCGGCACCTGCATCATTTCATTTTTATCAATATCGTATAGCACCAGCGAAGAATTTAAATCCGAAACCTCAATCTTTTTGTTTTTCATCGAATGAAATTGCTGAACCACCTTATTGGCTGAATACGCCACATATTTTCCCGACGGATGCCAGCGCGGATACACCGCCCCATTTTCCATTTCTTTGGTTTTCAGGTTTACCTTTTTCAAATCTCCGTTTTCAACAAAATAAGTTCCGCCCAAATTTCCGCGCATGTGAAACATAAAGTTTTCCGCATTCTGGTTATTAAAAGCATGGCAGTTAACGCAATTTTGCCCCACCACATTATTTTGAATGACGGTTTTTTCTTTAAAACTTTCGAGGCTTCGTTGTACAATACTCAACTCCGTCCAGCTTTCGTACCCCGGATACAACAATCGGTAATACAAAAACGGATCAACTTTTTCGGAAGAAACAGTGTTGCTGAACTCTGGAAATTGAATCCATTTGCCATCTTTCTCAATCGATATTTGATAACTGATTTTTGCGTCACGGTTTTCGTCAAGAAGCTTTTTCCATTTTTTCTCAGAAAGGCGAAATGCTCCGTCACGGGAAGAAACGGATAAATTACCTTCATTTTCACCTAAAATATTCAAATAATAAGCATCTCCTTCTTGCTCCACAAAAAAATTCAGAGGTGCAATATTGGCCGGAATTATTACTTCGGTGTAATCGGGATAAATTTTTACCGAATCACTATTTTTCAGAATATCCCCTTTGGGTTTTGATACACAGGCGGATAAAAAAAGTACCCCGATAAGGCATATGGAATGGTACCGCAGGCTCATTGTTAGTTCTATGTTAGCGTTTATTGTAAAGCCTGAAATTAATAAAATCATTCAAAACACACACCTATCATACCTGGAAATAATTGATAGATTTGTGACCGAAACAATTACAATTCAGAAGTAATTCTTCAAATATCTTTAAATTTCGTTCATATTTATGGATTTTGATTTCAATTCGTTTTGATAATAAATTTTAATTTTTACATTTGCTTCATCGTTATAAAAAATTATGAAAGTTTTATCTATCAATATTATTGTCCTACTCGTTGTCATTCTTGGAAATACTGAGAAAGGTCATTAATTTGTATAGATACTAAAGATATTTATAAGCCTTTCTCAAAACAGAGAAAGGCTTTTTTAATGTTACAACTGACAGAAAAAGACAAAAAAGTATGCATAACACATTACGAAGCAACACAACCACACAGGGTCGTAGAATGGCCGGGGCACGCAGCCTCTGGAGAGCTAACGGAATGAAAGAAGAACACTTTGGAAAACCTTTGATTGCAATAGTTAACTCGTTTACACAGTTTGTTCCGGGGCATGTTCATTTACACGAAATTGGCCAGTATGTAAAAAGTTTAATTGAAAAAGAAGGCTATTTTGCTGCTGAATTTAACACCATCGCCATCGACGATGGTATTGCAATGGGCCACGACGGAATGTTATATTCGCTTCCGTCGCGCGATGTGATTGCCGACAGTGTTGAATACATGTGTAACGCCCACAAAGTGGATGCAATGGTTTGTATTTCGAACTGCGATAAAATTACCCCGGGAATGATGATGGCCGCTATGCGCCTGAATATTCCGGCAATATTTGTTTCGGGCGGGCCGATGGAAGCCGGCGAAGTTGACGATAAATTCCTCGACCTTGTTGATGCCATGGTTATGGCTGCCGACACAAAAATCGATGATTCGTATGTACAAAAAGTGGAAGAAAACGCTTGTCCTACCTGTGGTTCGTGCTCGGGAATGTTCACCGCCAACTCGATGAACTGTTTGGCCGAAGCCATTGGATTGGCACTTCCCGGAAATGGAACAATTGTAGCCACACACGCCAACCGAAAGAAATTATTTGAAGAAGCGGCCCAAAAAATTATAGCGGCAACAAAAGCTTATTATTTCGATGGCGACGATTCCGTACTTCCAAGAAGTATAGGATCACGCGATGCCTTTTTAAATGCCATGAAACTCGATATTGCCATGGGTGGATCGACCAACACGGTTCTTCATCTGCTGGCCATTGCGCACGAAGCCGAAGTAAACTTTACCATGAACGACATCGACGAGCTTTCGCGCATTACACCCAACTTGTGTAAAGTAGCGCCAAACGGTCATTATCATATTCAGGATGTAAACCGTGCCGGCGGAATCCTGTCGATTTTAGGCGAATTGGAACGCGGCGGATTAATGGAAACCAACGTTCCGCGCATCGACGGAAGGACCTTGGGCGAAGCCATTGCCGAATACGATATCAAACGCGATACCGTTACCGAAGATGCCATAAACCGTTTTAAATCGGCTCCGGGCGGAGGGCGCAACCTGGTTATGGGATCGCAGCAAAGTGTTTACAAAGAACTGGACGATGACCGTGCCAACGGATGTATCCGCGATTTTGAAAATGCCTACAACAAAGACGGCGGACTAGCTGTTCTTTTCGGCAACATCGCTGAAAAAGGCTGCATTGTAAAAACTGCAGGTGTTGATGCATCAATCTTTAAATTCACCGGAACAGCAAAAGTTTTCGATTCGCAGGAAGACGCCGTAAACGGGATTCTTGGTGCTGAAGTTCAAAAAGGTGATGTTATCGTTATTCGCTTCGAGGGGCCAAAAGGAGGACCCGGAATGCAGGAAATGCTCTACCCTACTTCGTACCTGAAATCGATGCAACTGGATAAACACTGTGCACTGATTACCGACGGACGTTTCTCGGGTGGAACATCAGGATTGTCGATCGGCCACGTATCGCCGGAAGCAGCTGGTGGTGGTGCAATTGCACTCATTCGCAACAACGATAAAATTGCCATCGACATTACCGGGCGCTCGATCAACCTGGTAATTTCTGACAAAGAATTACAAAAACGCCGCAACGAAGAAGAGGCAAAAGGCGTAAAAGCATGGAAGCCGGCAACGCGGGTCCGCAACGTATCAAAAGCACTTAAAGCTTATGCAAGCCTCGTTTCATCGGCCGATATGGGCGCCGTAAGATTAATAGACTAATTAAAATAAAAAAGAATAAAACATAGAACAAACTGATAGCCGGCATTCAGCACCGGCCTAAAAAACAAACAATATGACAGCAAAAAAAGTTACCGGCTCACAAGCATTGATTCTGTCGCTTATGGAAGAAGGGGTGGATACTATTTTCGGCTATCCCGGCGGTGCAATTATGCCCGTTTACGATGCGTTGTATGATTTTGACAAAGAGGTAAAACATATCTTAACCCGCCACGAACAGGGAGCCATTCACGGTGCCCAGGGTTATGCCCGTGTAAGCGGCAAACCAGGAATCGTGTTGGCCACTTCTGGCCCGGGAGCCACTAACCTGATGACAGGAATCGCTGATGCAATGATCGATTCAACTCCTCTGGTATGTATTACCGGACAAGTTGCTGAGCCGCTGCTCGGAACCGATGCTTTCCAGGAATCGGATATCGTGGGAATGTCAATTCCTGTTACCAAATGGAATTACCAGATAACCACACCCGAAGAAATTCCGGGAGTAATTGCACAAGCTTTCTATATTGCCACAACAGGCCGGCCGGGCCCGGTTTTAATTGATGTAACAAAAGATGCTCAGTTTGGAGAACTCGACTACAAATACGAAAAATGTACAAAAATTCGTAGCTACGTGCCCGAGACCAGTATTGATCCGCACCAGATTAAAGCCGCTGCCGAGTTGATAAACGAAGCTAAAAAACCGTTGCTGTTTGTTGGCCAGGGAATTATTATCAGCCACGCTGAAGAAGAAGTAAAAGCTTTTATCGAAAAAACCGGAATTCCCGCAGCCTGGACTTTGCTGGGACTTTCTGCACTGCCAACAGATCATCCGCTGAATGTTGGAATGTTGGGAATGCACGGAAACTACGGGCCGAATAAATTAACCAACGAAGCCGACCTGATAATTGCTGTGGGAATGCGCTTTGACGACCGTGTTACCGGTAAGGTTAGCGAATACGCCAAAAAGGCTAAGATTATTCATATTGAAATCGATCCGGCTGAAATTGACAAGATCGTAAAAACAGATGTGGCCGTATTGGGCGATGCAAAAAAAGCCTTAAAAATGCTTATCGACAATGTAAACCCGAACAACCACGAGAACTGGCACAACGAATTTAAAAAATGCGATGCCATTGAAAACGAAAAGGTGATTCAGAAAGACCTGTACCCGACAAAACCTGGATTAACCATGGGTGAAGCTGTTAGAATAGTATCAGAAAAAACAAATAATGAGGCTATTCTTGTTACCGATGTTGGTCAGCACCAGATGATCGCCCAGCGTTATTTCGGATTCAAAAAATCGCGAAGTAATGTAACTTCAGGAGGTTTGGGAACAATGGGATTTTGTTTGCCGGCTGCCATGGGAGCGCAACTTGGAGCGCCCGACCGTACTGTGGTTGGAGTGGTTGGCGATGGTGGTTTCCAAATGACCATTCAGGAACTGGGAACGATTGCACAGAATAAATTGCCGGTTAAAATCATGTTACTGAATAACAACTTCCTTGGAATGGTACGTCAGTGGCAACAGTTATTTTTCGAGAAGCGCTATTCGTTTACCGAGCTGCATAATCCTGATTTTATAACAATCGGTAAAGGATTTGGGATTCCGGGCCACACCGTTGACAAACGCGAGGATCTGGATGCAAGTATCAAAAAAATGCTCGACCATGACGGTCCGTATTTACTGGAGGTTAAAATTGAGAAAGAAGACAATGTCTTCCCGATGGTTCCTACGGGAGCATCAGTTTCGGATGTAATTTTAGAGCCTTAATCTCGTAAATTGAATAACGAAAAAAGTTAAAAAAATGAGAAAAGAATATATCCTTACAGTTTATTCCGAAAACCACATTGGTCTTTTAACCAGGATCACAAACGTTTTCACCCGAAGAAAAACAAATATCGACAGTCTTACCGTATCAGAATCGGCATTGCAGGGCATTTACAAATTCACAATTGTAATACACTGTACCGATGCGATGGCTGTGAAACTGGTTAGCCAGATTGAAAAGCAAATCGATGTATTAAAAGCTTTTTATCACACCAATGAGGAAATGATTTTCCAGGAAATAGCCTTGTACAAGGTTCCGATTGAGCCGATTTACGAAAGCGACACCATTGAAAAGATAGTGCGTAAAGCAGGTGCCCGTATTCTTGAAATTACCAAAGATTATGTGGTAATTGAAAAGACCGGACATAAGGAAGATACACAAGCGCTGTTCGAGGAGTTGAACCAATTTAAGGTAATGCAGTTTATCCGCTCAGGAAGAGTAGCGATAACACGCGACCCCATTGAACGTTTATCCGAATTCCTGAAAGAACGTGATGCGTTTTTAACAAGTTTAGATTAAAAAATCTATAGTCCAAAACTACCTGCCCGTCAGCTATTCTGACGGGCTTTTTATTTGCTATCATGCCGCTTTTTTAACTTGCTTATCAGCTTCCTTCAATCTTAATTCATTTGTCAATCGATTAAATTAAATTATTTGTCATACAAATTAATAAAAAGATTTATCAATTTTGTAAAAAACTAAACTTTTACAATGAACCATCTAATCAACCAGATTGATATCTACCAATCTCCCATCAAATTAAAAGAACCTTTTGTTATTTCGTTAGGCGCCATGTATCACGCCCAAAATGTGATCGTTATTATTCACACAAACCAGGGTATTACTGGCTTTGGCGAATGCAGTCCGTTTATGACAATCAATGGCGAAAGCATGGAAACCTGTTTTATTGTAGGGCAGTATCTGGCCCAGGTTTTAAAAGGAAAAAACCCGGAAAATATTGAGGAATGCACACATGCCATGGACAAAACTATTTATGGTAATTCGAGCATAAAAAGCGCTTTCGACATGGCCTTGTATGACATCTCTGCACAAAAGGCCGGAGTACCACTTTATCAATTTCTTGGAGGGCAAAACAACAAGGAGATGCAAATTGATTATACGGTAAGTCTCTCCAACCCGGAGAAGATGGCTGCCGACGCTAAACGTATTGTTGACAACGGTTTTGAGATTGTAAAAGTAAAGCTTGGCCACTCGAAAGAACAAGATGTGGAAAGCATAAAAAAAATACGTGAAGCAATTGGCCCGAAAATCCCGATTCGGTTGGATGCCAACCAGGGATGGAAAACCGAAGAAGCACTCGATATTTTAAAAGCGTTGACTCCTTATAAAATACAACATTGCGAGGAGCCCATTCCGCGCTGGGATTACATGGCACTGCCCGAAATAAGGCGGTTTAGCCCAATTCCTATAATGGCCGACGAAACCTGCTGCGATCATATCGATGCAAAACGACTGATTGATTTGTATGCCTGCGACCTGATCAATATTAAACTAAGCAAATCGGGTGGTATTTTTAAAGCACTGAAAATTGTGGAAATTGCCAAGGCTGCAAAAATGCACATTCAGGTTGGTGGTTTTCTTGAAACACGTTTGGGATTTACGGCAGCAGCCCATTTTGCGCTTTCTTCGAAAAACATTGTTTATTTCGATTTTGATACACCGTTAATGATGGAAGAAGACCCGGTTGAAGGCGGAATTCTTTATGGCGAAAAAGGCAAAATTACCATTACCGACACGCCCGGACTTGGCGCGAGCATCAACGAAGATTTTCTGTTGGGCTTAAAAAAGATAAGCGTTTAAACGAAGCGGATAACCGGAAAAACACAATTTTGGTCATTTCGTTTTCGTACATTTTATGGCTTAAAATATTCCTTACTTTTTGTTAACTTTGATTAGAGAACAAAAAAAGCGTGTCATGAAAACGAGATGGTGTACATTTCTGGCTTTACTGATTATTTTTGGGTTTATTCCTTCGAAGGTGGTGTTTGCACAATTACCGTTTACCCGACAAGATACAACGCTCTTAAGCGACCAGATAGAAGAAATTACCATTACTGCATTTCGTTCGCCTTACAATATTTTTAATACACCGGCACCGGTTAATTTGCTGCAACCCGCGCAACTGGAGTCGGGCGATGCGCTCACTCCCATAGATGCATTAAACCGCATTCCGGGAATTTTAATGCACCACGGCACCATTAACACCAACCGCTTAACCATTCGCGGAATTGGCTCGCGAACGCCATACGGCACCAATAAAATTAAGGCCTATTTCGGCGAAATACCATTAACCACCGGCGATGGTGAAACCGTTTTGGAAGACCTTGAAAATTCAGCTATCCAGCGCGTTGAAATTATTAAAGGCCCCTCATCGAGTTTGTACGGTGCCGGCCTGGCCGGAGTATTACTTTTTCACCCGAAAACAGTGGTGAAAGATTTTGTTCAGAACAGGACTACAGTGGCGTCGTTCGGAACGTATAAAAACACACTAACCGCTGGAGTTAGTACAAATAAGCTTCAGATTTACACACTTGGCTCACTGCTATCGAGCGATGGCTACCGCGAAAATAATTCGACGAACCGGGGCAACCTCCTCATTAATTCGATTTACAACTTCTCGGAAAAATCGAACCTTCAGTTTTTGCTAAAAGCCACTAAAATGAAAGGATATATTCCGAGTTCGCTCGATTTGGAAACCTATAAAAACGATCCGGAAAGTGCGGCACAAAACTGGGCTTCGGTGAAAGGCTTCGAAGAATATACCAACTCGCAGTTTGGTGCTTCGTTTAACCGTTTTACGCTTAACGATGGGAAAATATCGATTGGTGTTTTCGGAAGTATCCGCGATCTAGATGAACTGCGTCCGTTTAATCGACTGAAAGAATCGTCAGATTATATCGGCTGGCGCGCTTACATTCAAAAAGTTGTTGCCACTGAAGAGTTTCGCCTGGTAATGACAACCGGTTTGGAGATGTTTCGCGAAACGTACGACTGGCAAACTTTTAACAATGACAACGACCAGTTACTTTCCGATAACAATGAAAAAAGGCAATACGAAAATATCTTTGTTCAGCTGGAATCGAACATTAAAGAGCGCGTATTTATTTCTGCCGGGCTGAACGGCAACCTCACCCGTTTTAAATACACCGATCATTATACCGAAAACGGCGACCAATCGGGCAACCGAAATTACAAACCAGTTTTGTCGCCACGTTTAGGTGTTAACGTTCTTTTAAATCACGAAAATTCTGTTTTTGCAAATATCAGCCATGGATTTTCCACACCAAGCTTCGAAGAAACGCTGATGCCCGAAGGCAGCATAAACCCAGAAATAAAACCGGAATCGGGATGGAGTTTTGAAACAGGATTCAGAACCCAGATTACCAACCGTTTTAAACTTTCGGCAAGCTACTACCGCATTTATATCGACAACCTGCTTGTTGCACACCGCACCGGCGAAGATGCTTATATTGGTGTTAATGCCGGACAATCGGTGCACCCGGGTTTTGAAACCGAATTCACCTGGGTAACAATCACGCATCGCAGAAATCCCCTGCTTACCTTATACGGAAGCGCCACATTGGCCAACTATCATTTTAACGATTTTGTGAATCTTGGAAACGATTATTCCGGCAATCTTTTACCCGGAACGGCAAAAGAGACCTTTAGTATCGGTGCCACGTTAATCCCCGTCAAAAATTTGTCGATAAACGGCTGGTACCGTTATAACGGAGAGATGCCTGTTAACGATGCCAATTCCACTTTCTCTGATGCATTTGGATTGACAAACGCTGAAATCAGGTATCAGGGGAAAAAAGACAACTTTAAATTTGATATACGCGGAGGCATTCAAAATATTTTTGATATGCATTATGCCTCAATGCTTGCTGTTAATGCCCCATCGTTTGGCGGCAATCCTCCACGCTACTACTATCCGGGAAATCCCCGAAATTTCTATATAAGCATACTAATTGGCCTTACCGGAAATAATACTCCATAATTAAGCCAGAAGCCGAGATCATTATTTTGCGATGACTTTAATCGTTGTTCTACGGTTTAAGCGGCGGCCTTCAACTGTTTCGTTAGTGGCCACAGCTTTGGTATCGCCATAACCTTGCGATTGTAAACGACTACCGGGAATACCATTTTCAACAAGGTAATCAACCACCGATTTTGCCCTTAGTTTTGAAAGTTCAAGGTTACTTTCCGGATTACCCGAGCTATCGGTATGTCCCTGAATTTCCACTTTTAAACCGCTGTTGTTTTTCAAAAAGCTAACCAGTTTCTGAAGCTCCGGTTCTGATTCGGAAAGAATGGCAAACGAATCGGTTTCGTAATAAATATTGTGAAGGTCCATTTCGGCACCAACTTCTATGGGCTCCAAATCGATGTTCAGGATAAACGGATCGGTTAATGAGTTTTCATCAGCCAGACGCATGGATTGTGAGTAGAACATAAATCCATCTTCCGAAACATTAAAGGCATAATTGCGGCCAACAGGCAAAGCCAGCATAATCTGGCCATTTTCGTCGGCCTTTTCAATGCGAGGCTCTTCAACCGATGAATTCAGGTTAACCAGTTCAATATCGGCCATAATAGGCGCTGTGGTTACTTTGTTCGTAACTTTTGCTCTTATGTAAGTAACAGGTCGCGGTTGCAGACCACGATCGAGGTTAAAGGAGAAGATATCGAGCCCGTTTTCCGATTCTCTTGCCGATGAAAAATAAGCAACATCGCCAATCGAACTAATTGTAAGCCCCATATCATCCTGGTAGGTATTAATGGGGTAACCCATATTTTTCAGGTTTTCCACCTTGCCGTTTTCGTTTATTTCGGCGGTAAACAGATCAAGTCCGCCCATACCCACATGCGTATCGGAAGCGAAATAGAAATTATGGTTATTGGCATGAATAAACGGTGAAATTTCGTCGCCCGAAGTATTTAAGGCATCCATATTTTCGGGCTTTCCCCATTGTGGTTCCCCGCTTTCAGCAAAACCATTGAAGGCTATTCGCCAGATATCTTTTTGTCCTTTTCCGCCGGGCCGGTTGCTCGAAAAATACAAGTATCGGTTATCCGACGACAGCGATGGCTGTCCCTCCCACGACGAAGAATTTAACGGAGCACCTGCATTTCGCGGTTCTGTCCATTTTCCTTCAACCAATCGCGAGAAATAGATATCGCAACTTCCCAAACCATCTTCGCGGTTACAGGCTGTAAAAAAGAGTATTTTTGCATCGGCCGATAAGGTTTGTGCGCCTTCATTATCGCTGGTATTGACTTCGCTTATCGGAATAGCATTGTCCCAGTTAAACGAGTCGATCCCGGCCATAAAAAAGTCTTCCTGTGGCCGGCCACCGTCTTTCATTAAACGCGTAAAAACCAAGTGTTTCCCATCTAACGAAGGAGTTGGCCAATACTCATCATTAGGTGTATTTATTTCATCACCCAAATTAGTGGGCTCAAAAGCTACCGGATTCGCAATACTGTTGATGGCAAACCGACAACTGGCAATTTTGCAGGCCAGAAGAAACTGCCGCTTTTCCGGGATATCTTTGTTTTCCGTGTATTTTTCGTAGAAACTGAGTGCCTCAGAATACATGCCCAGTTTATAAAACGCTTCTCCGAGTCGGAAATCGATAAGCGGATTATCATCCAGCTCAACAGCTTGTGTTAAGTGTTTAATTTCCAATCGGGTTGAATCAATATCTTTGTAAATCTCAGCCAAAAGCAAATGTGCCGGAGCGTACCCGGGATCTTTCTGTAAAATCTTATCCGCTGTTTCAATTGCAGCAGGATAACTATCTTCAACATAGTACCTTCTGGCCTCTTCAAACAACTTTTCTGAACGCTTATTATCTTGTGCAAATGTGCTTACCCAGCACACTCCACAAACTATTAACACTAGAAGTTTTTTTAATTTACTCATTGATAACATAGTACAAACACTTTCGTATAAAAATACAATTTGGTAAAAATAATAAACGAATGATTTGTTTTATTTATTTTTTTTCTATTTTGCCCTCGTAAATTTAATTATTTTAAGAGTATTACAATTAATGACATTGGTTTGCTGACGTGATGAAAAAGAAAGTAAACAAAACCCGACACCCGGAACTGGACAAATTCGACCGAAAACAAAAGAAACACGGAGGTTCCCGTGAAAAAAGTTCAAAACATAAATATTCTATTTACGACGAATTCGATGAAGAAGACGATATGCCGGACTATACTTCCGAATTCGACGAAGAAGAAGAATAGTCTCCTTCCATATTAATTCATTTTTTCTGCACGGCAGAGGCTGCAGAAAATTAATCGTAAAATGCCTCAATACCGGGGTATTGGTATCGTGCTTTGGCTATTTTCTCGGGAAAAACAAAGTACGAAAGCTCTGCTTTTGCGCACTCCTCGCCGGCTCCGTCGTAAAGCGATGCGCTTATTTTTGCCGTCCGCCCTTCGTGCGAAACCAGTTTTCCTTTTATGGTAACTTCGCCTTTTGAAACTTTCACTGCCTTTAAATAGCTCACCTGCATATCAGTGGTCACACCCGCGGTTTTTAGTTTCAGCATAACTACCCAACCACCGATTTCGTCGAGCAAGGTAGCCTGAATTCCACCGTGTAAAACGCCAATCCAACCTTCGTAACTACGTTCGGGTTTCCATTTGGTGATAATTTCTTCGCCATCTTCCCAAAACTCGAGCTGCAGGCCCGCACTGTTGTATGGCGAACAGGCAAAACAATTGTATTCGCCAATGTTCTGTGGATCTTTCCAGGGATTTTTGATTTTTTTCATGCTAAGTATTATTTCATCTTACTCTGCCTATTCACCCCCTATCGTCACTTTGTTCCGATTGTCCCCCCTCAAGGGGGACAGGAGCGCCGAAGAAGCGACAGGGGGTAATATCAGCCTAGGCACACGCTTGTTTAACCAAAACGAGCCGGCAAATACCAGCTCGTTTCTCAACCTATTTTAAACTTCTAATTATTTCCTAAAATAATCGGCAGCCCGTCTTTTCCACTACCAATAACAACCACTTTCGAGTTTGGCGACTCGGCCAGCGACGTTGTTGCCTCAATACCACGCTGCGTTAAAATGTTGTCAGTTAAGCTGGCATTGATAATACGGTTATAATTCGCAATACCTTCGGCCTCGATTCTGCGTCGTTCGGCTTCCGACTCTTCGCGTTTCAACCGAAATTCATACGCCAGGGCTTCCTGTTCCTGCTGCAATTTATTTTCAATTGCCCCTTTAATTTGAGCCGGCAAATTAATCGAGCGGATTAACAAAGCACGCATATCGATAAAGTTTGCACTTAATGCTTTTTTGGTTTCTGTAATTATCGACTGCTCTACTTCGGCCCTTTTTGTTGAGTAAATTTCCTCGGCAGTATAACGACCTGCAACCTGCCTTACCGATGAGCGAACCTCAGGAATAACCAACACATTTACAAAGTTAACTCCGAACTGTTCGTGCAAAAATCCAATTTTACTATACGATGGATTAAAACGTACTGTCACATCAACATTCACCGAAAGACCGTTTTTATCCAACACGTCCATTGTTTCCTCGCGCTGTTGTTCGCGTACATTATAAATTTCCAGTTCGTTCCACGGAGCGATTACATGGAATCCTTCTCCAAAAATATTATCCTTATCCAAACCGGTGGTATAAGGTTTAAAAATTACCGCCTTTTCACCAGGCTTTAATATTTTAAACATGCGGCCACCAAAAAGCAGCAAAACAATTAAGATAACTGCACCCAATACCAGGTAAGATGATTTAAAATTGAATTTCAT
Organism: Draconibacterium orientale; assembly: GCF_900111425.1. NCBI lineage: Bacteria > Pseudomonadati > Bacteroidota > Bacteroidia > Marinilabiliales > Prolixibacteraceae > Draconibacterium > Draconibacterium orientale. The sequence goes on from NZ_FOHT01000001.1 coordinate 296,344, forward strand.
AACCTTTCTTCTTTTTATGTGATTAGACAAATGTACAAAGTTTACAGAATGTGCACGGCCTAAATTATGTTTTATTTAAATACTGCTATCAGTGTATTGCCGGAACTGGTATTCTTTTAATTTTGATGATGAAAACTCGAGGCGAAAAACATTAACTGATTTAAGATGAAGAAGCTGCTTTTACTTCTGTTTGCGTTTCTGTTGCTTGGTAACGCATTCGCACAACATTTTTTCGATACTGATTTTAATCCCCGCAAAAAGTACATTATTCTTTGCGATCCTACAGTTAATCACATAAAAACTATTAAATACCTTGCTGATAACAACATCCTGAAATTAAATAAAAACAAGGTGAAATTTGTGGCTGTTTATTACCAGGGGCAAAAAACCGATTACACCGAAACGCAAAATTACATTAACGAAAACAAGCTTGAAAACTTTTACCTGCACGAAATTACAGGCGAGTTGAACGAAACAAATTTGTACCGGGAAAATGCTGTTACCCACCAACTGAAAAAGGTTTTCGATAACTCGATCGGTGTTATCTTTTTTGGCGGAGCCGATATTCCTCCGACCATTTATGGCGAGGAAAATACGAAATCGGGTGTTTATACGCCTGCCCGCCATTATTACGAAGCCACTTTTATGTTTCACCTGCTGGGAGGTTACCAGAACGAATCGTTTAAACCCTTCCTTGCCGAGCGCCCCGATTATGTGGTAACCGGATTTTGTTTGGGTATGCAAACCATGAATGTGGCCACCGGTGGAACGTTGATTCAGGATATTCCTGCCGAAATTTACAAGGCCGAAACACCCGAAGAAACCGTTGCCATTGGCCGTGCCAATATGCACCGCAACTATTGGCAGTTAATCGGGGAAGATTCGCTTTTTATGGGCATCAACCTGCACACCATCCAATTTACCGATAATCCGTTTTTTGGTGAAACCATAAAAACATCAAAGAAGGCTACTCCGCGGATTTACAGCAGTCACCACCAGGCTATTGAAAAGCTGGGAAAAGGTTTGGAAGTTACCTGTTTATCGCCCGACGGAAAAATTATTGAAGGAGTTACACACAGCACTTATCCGCACGTTTTTGCCGTACAGTTCCACCCCGAAGTTTCGGCTTTGTACGAAAACATGGAACTGAAAATCTTTCATCCGGATGATGAGCCCGCCACTTACCACGACATCCTTGGAAAATCAAGTGTTAAGTTTCACAAGAACTATTGGAAACACATTTCAAAATCGTTTAAAGACGTGAAAAAGCCGAAATAACGTTGAATATCTCAACAAAATAGCGGTATGCCGGATGCCTCAGAATGAAGAGCCCGAAGATTAACGAACAACTCAAACTTCGGGCTCCTTTCTTTTCGATTTCCGGCGCTTAGCGCTTTTTCCAAACAGAGATTTCAACCACAGAAACCTCTACATTACGCGATGACAAAATTTTTGCTGCAGGCAGGTTTTGTCGTTCTTCAACTAATTCAAAATTATCCTGCAACAAAGCTTTTATTCCTTCGAATGAAGTAACCGGCTCACCATCCTGCTTAAACGCTCCCGGCCAGTTTTCCCGTTTTATTTTGTTCTTTTCCCAATCGTAAGCTGAGCCTAAGATTAGAATTCCTGCGGCATTTAATCGCTCGTGAATCGATGCCAGAAACTGCTTTGGATTATAAAGTTCTTCCAGTAAGTTAATGGCCAAAATAACATCGTAACCTGTGTAAATTGGTTTTAAGTTGTTGGCATCGGCCTGCATAAACTGCAGGTTATCTTTTGGATTCAATCCAAGCTCCAACAACTGCACATCGTTATAATGTACGAGTTCACCTTCATCTTTTGTAATGTAGCGAATAAAGCCCTGCTCCTGCAATTGAATGGCCATTCGGATAAAACGTGCTGAAAAATCGATTCCGGTAATTTGTTTAAAAGAATCCGACAATTCGAAAACCGTTCTTCCGGTATCGCAATTCAAATCGAGCAGTTTCAGCGATTTTTGATTGCCCGCATATTGTTTGCAGATTCCAGCAATACTTTTCGGGAAATTATTAAATCCTAAAACCGGCTTACCGTAATTAAACTCGCACGATTGTGCTACTTCCGAATCGGTTTCATACGAATCATTTCGAATAATCAGTGGATTTTCAGATTCCACCAAGCGAAATCCGGCATGCTGATAAAAATGCCTGCGGAAAGCATAGCGTGCGTGCCAGGTGGCTTCGTTTCCGGTTGAAATCCACGAACCTCCTTTTATCATGTTGTGTTTGCCATCGAAAGTAGGCGTTGAAAAATCGTCGTATAAAGGGTGCACCTTAAAGCCCGGATAACCGGTAACCGGCGTTTCAGTCCACTGCCACACATTTCCGATAATATCGTAAAATTCGCCGTGCTTAAATTGATCTACGGGGCAAGGCGACACAAACTTCTCCAAACCAATATTTGCTTGTAGCTTATTAAAATTGTTGTCGGTTATGCCGTTCTGTTCCGCCAGTCGATACCACTCCGCTTCGGTTGGCAAACGATAAGTTTTACCTGTCGTTTTAGTCTTCCAGTTGGCAAAAGCTTTTGCTTCCAGGTAATTCAGCTCAACCGGCCAGTTCCAGGGCATTTCAATTTCCTGATCAAAAAGCCGCAAAAAGTATTTATCCTCATTTTTCCGCCAAAACAGCGGAAATTCTGCTTTTTTATATTGGCACCAATTCCAACCTTCTTCTGTCCAATAATCTTCTGTTTTATAACCGCCAGCCTCTACAAACGCTAAAAATTCACCATTTGACACCAAATACTCCGATGCTTTAAAAGCATTAACCTCAATCCGGTGCTCGCCATATTCAACATCCCAGCCGTAAAATCGGTGCTCGTAAGGTTTTCCGATAACCACTACCCCTCCTTCAACGTTTAACATACGATTCTTGGGAGCAGTTCCCGATTCTTTGCAAGGAACATCAAAAACATCCGGCTTTAAAAATTCCAGCGGTAATTGCCTTATCAGCACCGACGAAGTTTCGATATGAATGCGTTCGTGTTCAATCCCCATCATAATTATCCAAAACGGATTCTCCCAGTTAATGGGCAAAGTAAGCGGAGTGGAATCAATTACCTTTAACACCACTTCTTTCACTTTCCGACGGTATTCAAATACCTCTTTTACAGTAGGCCAATCGTAGTTCGATTCATTCAGATCGTCCCAACTCATTTCGTCAACACCAATGGCGAAAACCGACTCGAAATGAGAATCTATCCGATGATCGATAATTTTAGCCAGCACCAGCTTATTAATAAAAAACACGGCCGTATGTCCGTAATAGAAAATGAGTGGATGCCGCAGCGGATCGGCCCGGCGATAAAAAGCTTTATCGTTTTTCAGGTGCTCGTACAGTTTTTCATCCAGCGCATATGTTTTTAAAAAGTAATCGCGGATTTCAGCCTTTTTTTCTTCGGCATTTCCATTAATTAAATCGGTTGTACAGGCTACAAAATTATTCATAATCTAATCTATATAGGAGAATCGGATTTCAAAATATTGACGAATATAATCAGCTTATAGCAAATCAACGATGAAAAATGTTTAAGTTATTGATAAAAATTGAGCTGAAAATCAGCTAAGTCTTTGATGCAGATAGATCTTTTCAAAATCAAAAGTTCCACTTTTATCAGCCAGCATTTTGGGTTGAACCATTGTTGCATAAACCTCGAATCCCATTTTTTTGTACAAATCAACAGCGGCTTCATTCTCTTCCCAAACGCGGATAAAAGCATGGTCAAATTGCGTCCTGTCTGTTTCTTTAAGAAATAAGGTAAGTAGCCTTTTTCCAATTCCCTGCCTCTGTTTTGATTTTTCAACCATCATTTCAGCCACATAAACCGAACGTTTAACATCAAAGTTTTGCGCGATCTCTTCGGGCAGTAATCGATCGAAACTTAACGGTGTTACCAAAATTACTCCTGCCACTTCATGCTCTTCCATGGCAAAAATTCCGTATCCAACATCAAAAATTGCCTGAAGATAGGCAGCTGTTTCTTCTTCCGAATGGTATTGAAAACTTTTTCCTGCCGAAAATGTGTTGATATACAAATTCACCAGGTCATTTTTGTAGGCATTGAATTTCAGTTCGTCGACATTTATAAATATCATGTTTCCTTTGCTTTTCCTTTTTTAGTTTTAACAGCCAAGCGCTCTTTCTGTTTTATTTAATTGAATTAAAATATCTTTTCTATTTTTGCGGCCGCATTACATATAAGATAGCAAATGAGTTTTTTAGAAGAAATACAACGTCGTCGCACTTTTGGAATTGTGAGTCACCCGGATGCCGGGAAAACCACCCTAACCGAGAAGCTGCTTCTTTTTGGTGGAGCAATTCGTGTGGCAGGTGCCGTAAAAAGCAACAAAATTAAAAAGGGTGCCACTTCCGATTTTATGGAGATCGAGCGCCAGCGTGGTATTTCTGTGGCTACTTCGGTAATGGGTTTCGAGTATAACGGCTACAAAGTAAATATTCTGGATACCCCAGGTCACCAGGATTTCCAGGAAGATACTTTCCGCACACTTACCGCCGTCGATAGTGTAATTATCGTTATTGATGCTGCAAAAGGGGTTGAGCCGCAAACCGAAAAACTAATGAACGTTTGCCGCATGCGCAAAACGCCGGTTATCGTTTTTGTAAATAAAATGGACCGCCCGGCGGGAGATCCGTTTACCTTGATGGATGAAATTGAGGATCAGCTGAAAATTAAAGTGCGCCCGCTAAGTTGGCCGATAAACAACGGCCCCGACTTTAAAGGCGTTTACAATATTTTTAACCGCAGCCTGAAATTGTTTACGCCCGATATTCAGGAAATTGAAGAACGTATTAAGTTTGAAGATATTTCGGACCCCACTTTGGAAGACCACATTGGCGAAGATGCCGACGTACTGCGCGAAGAACTGGAACTGGTGGAAGGAATTTACCCGGAGTTTAATAACGAAGACTACCTGTCGGGCGAACTGGCACCGGTATTTTTTGGTAGTGCGCTGTATAATTTCGGCGTACAGGAATTGCTCGATTCTTTTGTAAAAATTGCGCCAACACCACAACCCAGCGAAACAGAAGAGCGTGTTGTAAAACCCGAGGAAAAAGGATTTACCGGCTTTGTTTTTAAAATTCACGCCAACATCGATCCGAACCACCGCAGCCGGATTGCCTTTGTAAAAATATGCTCGGGAAAATTCGAGCGGAATAAAATGTATAAAAATGTCCGGTTGGGAAAATCCTTCCGCATTTCGAGCCCAACCGCTTTTATGGCTTCACAAAAAGAAATCGTTGAAGAGGCTTTCCCCGGAGATATTATTGGTGTGCCCGACACCGGAAACTACATCATTGGCGACACCGTTACCGATGGAGAAGATATCCATTTCAAAGGCTTGCCAAGCTTCTCGCCCGAGATGTTCCGTTTTGTTGAAAATGCCGACCCAATGAAATCGAAACAGCTGGCGAAAGGAGTTGACCAGTTAATGGACGAAGGTGTGGCGCAGCTTTTTACCAGTGCTTTTAACGGACGCAAAATTATTGGTACCGTTGGTCAGCTTCAGTTTGAAGTTATTCAGTACCGCCTTGAACACGAATACGGCGCAAAATGTCGGTTCGAGCCGCTGTCGATGCACAAAGCCTGCTGGATTGAGTGCAACGACGAAAAAGTGCTGACCGAATTTAAAAAGCGCAAGCACCAGAAAATGGCAAAAGACAAACTGGGGCGCGATGTTTTTATGGCCGATTCTGCCTTTATTTTACAAATGGCGCAGGACGAATTTAAAGACATTAAGTTCCATTTTACTTCGGAGTTTTAGGAAAAAAGGCAAAAGTAAAAAGTACAAAATAAAAAGTATGGGGACTGTTATTTCGAACAAAAAGAGAAACCGCTAACTTTGAAACAACTATTTAGCAGTTTTTCCGGCATCGAAATGATGTAAGAATTCATACATTTACATTATGGAAACAAGTTTTTACGATAGTGCATTTTTTACCTACGGCTTACTTCCCGGGCTGATCTTTTTTTCGCGTGTTATGGATGTAACTATTGGAACCATTCGAATTGTTATGGTTTCAAAAGGGCACAAGTTATGGGCCCCGTTACTCGGATTTTTCGAAATTCTGATTTGGCTGATTGCCATTTCAAAAATTTTTCAAAATCTCGACAACTGGTTTTGTTACATCGCTTATGCGGCCGGTTTTGCCTGTGGAAATTATGTAGGCTTACTTATTGAAGAGAAACTGGCTGTTGGTATTGTAAAGCTGCAAATAATTACCCGTAAGGAAGCAAGCAAACTTATTGAAAACCTTACTGCCGCCGGTTATGGAATAACACATCATAACGCTCAGGGAGCCAACGAACGGGTGAGCATTATTCACAGTATTATCAAGCGTTCGGAAATTAAAAAAGTGGAAACAATTGTTAAAACAACCAACCCAAAGGCATTCTATTCGGTTGAAGATGTGAAATTTGTAAATGAAGGCGTCTTCCCTGTTCATCCGGCGCGTTTCCGCATTCGAAAAGGAAAATAATTCTGTTCCCGCCAACATTTAATTCCTGCAACCAAACCGTATTACACTTTTTAAAATTGCTCTAAAACCATTAGTGAAGACCTACAGGCTTTAAAGCATTTTATTGTTGTTACCCCAAAGCACGTAGCACACAAAAACCAATTAACCCTCACTTAATTATTTAAATGCATTTTAACATTCTGCATTTTTCTTTTACTTTTATGCCTCATAATAAATTTACTGCAACACATAAATACCGGAAAGCTAATACCCGGCAAAAACCAAATTATACTAATGAAACGACTTGGCGAAAGAATAAGAAGAAAGCGGGACGCCTTACACCTAAAACTCAACGACTTATCAAAAAAAGTTGGTATCAGTTCAAGTGCACTTTCACAAATTGAAAAAGCCAAAGCATTTCCCTCCATTCTTACTCTTAAGAATATTGCCGACAGTTTAAACACCACAGTGGGCGAATTAATTGGCGAAAATGAAACATTACTTAATCAACCACTCATAAAAAACGATGAAAAAAAGTTTGTAAAGAAGAATGAATCGGGCACAAAATTATACCTGCTTTCTCATCACGATCCGCACAAACAAATGGAAACTTATGAACTTGAATTTGCACCGGGATCCGATAGCAAAGGTATTATGACTGCCCATCCGGGTCAGGAGTTTTGTCATGTAACAGAAGGAAAACTGGCAATTCTGCTTGATGGTAAACCGTATATTCTTGAAACGGGCGACAGTTTCTATTTTAATTCAAACATTACGCATAATGCGCAAAACATAATTGAAGGAACTACACGAGTTGTTTGGGTAGTAACACCTCCCAATATCTAGTTAAAACAGGCATGTAATTTAAATACCACTTCATTTATTAAATATTTTCTAATTTTTATTAAGCTATACTTTATTTATTAATCAATACTAAAGCTTTTTATACATTTGTGGTCGAATTCGATTTTATACCGATTTGGTTATTACACCACAAAAAATAAGAAGAATGAAGATAGCTTTTCCAGATTTTAAAACTAAACTTGATAAAAAAGGCGTTAAGCTGCCTGCAAACATTGAAAAAGTATTAAGTGCATGCCAATCTTTTACATGCTACAATACAACCGAAGAGCTTGCCGATGCTGCTACCTGCGGAAAAGAGAACAATGAGTTTGCCGTATCGTACGATATTGAAGGCAAAGGAACTTTTACAGAAGCGATAGTACACCGCGTACAAAACGGTATTTCCGTAAACTACACCGAAGCGTACATGCGTCGGCGCGATCCGGGAACCATGGTTATTGGAGATGATAAACCTACCGGTAAACAACGTTTTTCAGAAAAATATAATTACCCGTTTTCCGATATTCAGAAAGAAACCTTTGACTGGTTAAAAGAAAATGACCTTGCTGTGTTTTTCTATTTTGCCGGACGACAGGGAATCGGCTCATTAGGCATTGCAATTGCGCCTGCCAATGCCGGATTTTTCGCCATGGGTTTATCCATGCTACAGGAAATTGTGGCTATCGATGAGCTGGCAGAAAACAGCGAATTAAAATCGGTAATTTATGTTGCGCCGGTATTCAGGCACACCCATTTCGATGGAAAACAAGTGGTTGTTCACAACCGCTTAGACGATATTCACGAATTGTATTCGTACAACCTATATCCGGGTCCCAGTGCCAAAAAAGGGCTGTATGGCGTGTTGTTAACCCAGGGCGAAAAAGAAGAATGGGTAACGGCTCACTGTTCTGCCGTTCAATCGATAAGTCCGTACGACATTGTTACCACATTTATGCACGAAGGGGCCAGTGGCGGAGGAAAATCGGAACTGCACCAGCACATTGTAAGAGAAACCGACGGTAGAGTTCTGTTGGGTAAGAATTCGGTTACTGGCGAAACCCGTTATATCACTATTCCGCGCACCTGTAACTTCCTGCCCATTGCCGACGATATGGCTTTCTGTCATCCATCGTTCCAGAAAAAGAACGGTAAACTTGGTATTATGGATGCGGAAAACGCATGGTTTGTCAGGGTTGACAGTGTTAACCAATACGGCGATGATCCGGTTCTTGAAAAGGCAACGATACATCCGAAAAAACCCTTGCTGTTTTTAAATATCGACACAAAGCCTGAATCAACAGCCCTGATCTGGAATCATATTGAAGATGAACCGGGCAAGCCTTGTCCGAATCCACGGGTTGTTCTTCCACGCGAAAGTGTTGAAAACACCATTAACGGATCGGTTTCGGTTGATGTGCGTAGTTTTGGTATCCGTACACCTAAATGTTCGAAAGAAGATCCAACGTACGGAATTGTAGGTTTGTTTCACGTATTGCCACCGGCTTTGGCCTGGTTGTGGCGTTTGGTTGCCCCTCGCGGACACAAAAACCCAAGTATTGTTGGCACCGGAGCCATGGAAAGCGAAGGAGTTGGTTCGTACTGGCCTTTTGCCACCGGCGACCGGATTATTCACGCCAACCTGTTGTTGAAGCAAATTATTGAAACACCACGTACCATTTTTTCGCTGGTACCCAACCAAAACATTGGCGTTTGGGAAGTTGGTTTTAAACCGCAGCTTTTAATGCGCGAATATTTAACCCGAAGAGGTGGCGCCAAATTAAAAGACGACCAGATACAAGCAGCACGTTGTCCGCTTTTGGGTTACGAGCTAAATTACCTCACCATCGAAAGCTCAAAAATCCCTTCCCGATTCCTGAAAGTGTACAACCAGGTTGAAGTGGGTACCGAAGGCTACGATGCCGGAGCAGAAGTTTTACAGGAATTCTTTAACCGCGAGCTGAAGAAATTCATGCACAAAGACCTGTTCCACACCGGAAGAAAAATTATTGACGCTTGTTTGTCAAACGCGTCGATTGAAGAATACAACCAGATAATTCCTATGGATTACGAATATTCATTTAATAATATTGAAGACTATGAGCAAAGTAGTTATAATAATGGGCTCTAAAGCCGATCTGGACTGGGCCAACAAAATTGTTGATGCACTAAACGGGTTTAAAATCGATTCAGAATGTTTTATTGCTTCGGCGCACAAGGTACCGCTTGAGTGTTATAACATTATTAAAGAGCAGGAAATGCACAACCCGGTATTCATTACCATAGCAGGAATGAGCAACGCACTAAGCGGATTCTCCGATGCGCAAACCAATTGCCCGGTTATTGCATGTCCTCCTGTTGGCGACTCGTTTGCCGGCGCCGATATTTATTCGAGCCTGCGAATGCCTTCGGGTGTTGCTCCCATGGTAATTTTAAATCCCAAAAACGCAGCACTGGCAGCAGCTAAAATTATTGGATTAAACAACGATGAAGTGCGTACCGAGGTATCAAAATTTCAGGAGGCACAACGGCAAAAATTAATTGAAGACAACAGTTCAATAAGAAGTAATTAGTTAAATATTGGTCTTTTTCCTGGAGGCAGGTAGTTTTTTTTCACAATCTACTTAATAATTAACTTGATAACTTATCGGCAGTTCAGGAAAACTTTAATCATAAAGGGAGATTTGTTTTAACAACTCTCCCTAATTTTTTAGATATTTGTGCCCACAAAATTGAAGCAAGAATGAGTTCGATTAGCAACGATATAAAATTAGCTGCCCAGCTTATCGGGAATGGTGAGTTGGTGGCTTTTCCTACCGAAACGGTATATGGTTTAGGTGCAGATGCATTTAATGCCGAGGCGGTTGCAAAAATATTTGCAACAAAAGAACGACCAACATTTAATCCGCTAATTGTACATATTCGTGATATTTCAGAACTGGAAAAACTTTTTGTTGAGATCGATGATGCGCTTTTAAAACTGGCCGAACACTTTTGGCCGGGGCCTTTAACCATTGTTGCCAAAAAACAACAAGCGGTACCCGATATCGTTTCAGCCGGATTGGATACAGTGGCTGTTCGTATGCCCGCCAACCAAACTGCCCGCGAACTGTTAAAACTTTCAGGGAAGTGCATTGCTGCACCCAGTGCCAACCGATTTGGGATGTTAAGCCCAACTACGCCCGAGCACGTTCAAAAACAGCTTCCTGAGCTCAAATGCATACTCAACGGCGAACTTCCTAAAGTTGGTATTGAGTCAACAGTGATTGAACTGTGCCAGGGAGAATTTAAAATACTGCGACCCGGTTTTATTACCGAGCAGGATTTAATGAAAGTGCTACCGCAAAGTAAAGCGAAAGAGGCCAATTCGCCGATCAAATCACCGGGGTTGCTAAAATCGCACTACAGCCCCCGGAAACCAATGTACCTTTTGGGCAACGAACCGGAATACTCTGCCAACAAAAAATATGGATTTCTGGCTTTTTCTGAAGTAAAAAATCCGGACAAATATCATCAGATAGAAAGGTTGTCAACCAACGCGGATTTAGGCGAGGCTGCAGCAAATTTCTTTGAGGCATTGCACCGTCTCGAGGATTCGGATGTCGATCTGATTATTGCAGAACCGGTGCCTGAAACCGGTATCGGCATTGCCATTATGGATCGCCTGAACAAGGCTGTTTATCAGTATCGGGGGAAATAAGCAGGAAATATTTATACCTTCAAGGTTTTGAAAACCTTGTAGGTATATCCATTACAAATTTCACCAATTTTACATCAAACCACAACTTCTGTCATAACGATATTAATGATGTTTCAGGTGAATATCATTTCAATTTTACATCAAACCACAACGCCGAGCCGACAGTTACGGAAGTATGGTGTGGTGAATATCATTTCAATTTTACATCAAACCACAACTGGGATCAGCTCTTTAATGTTTCCCTGTAGGTGAATATCATTTCAATTTTACATCAAACCACAACGTAAGTTGGATTGAAATAATCAGCAATAGCGGTGAATATCATTTCAATTTTACATCAAACCACAACCCGGGAACACTTCTGCACAATCTAACACAGGTGAATATCATTTCAATTTTACATCAAACCACAACTATAACCATAAGCTGCAGGGGTGTCAATAAGGTGAATATCATTTCAATTTTACATCAAACCACAACAAGTGGTTTTCCTGAACGTCTTTCAGTGCCGGTGAATATCATTTCAATTTTACATCAAACCACAACTTTCCTTAAAGTTCCTATTTAAATGTTCCAGGTGAATATCATTTCAATTTTACATCAAACCACAACAGCCGTAAGAGCTATACCAACAATCCCACCGGTGAATATCATTTCAATTTTACATCAAACCACAACATGTGGTTACGTTTGATGAAAATAGGGCGGGGTGAATATCATTTCAATTTTACATCAAACCACAACAAGCACAAAAAGGCGATTGAGGCACTGGCAGGTGAATATCATTTCAATTTTACATCAAACCACAACACCAGAATGGCAAACACTCCAACTATTATTGGTGAATATCATTTCAATTTTACATCAAACCACAACAGGTATATAGCTCTGCACGGCTTCGTCGGCGGTGAATATCATTTCAATTTTACATCAAACCACAACTCCAGGGCGTTACTCATTACAACAATTTTTGGTGAATATCATTTCAATTTTACATCAAACCACAACTATCTGTACGCTTTTACCCATCCTACAGGAGGTGAATATCATTTCAATTTTACATCAAACCACAACTTCGTGAAGCAAGTTGAGAATTATACCCAGGGTGAATATCATTTCAATTTTACATCAAACCACAACCATTTGATAGATAAAAAGAAGATGTGTATTGGTGAATATCATTTCAATTTTACATCAAACCACAACTGTATGGCCGCCGCTGGTGCCGCCGTTGGTGGTGAATATCATTTCAATTTTACATCAAACCACAACGGAGTGCGACCATTCCCATTGCTTTAGGAGGTGAATATCATTTCAATTTTACATCAAACCACAACTGAAGCAAGCTTCAAAGTGATAAATCCGTTGGTGAATATCATTTCAATTTTACATCAAACCACAACAGCAGCAAATCTTTAATTCTTTTATCGGCTGGTGAATATCATTTCAATTTTACATCAAACCACAACTTTTAGTGTGTTGTATAACATGTTTTTCAGGTGAATATCATTTCAATTTTACATCAAACCACAACCTCGTGCAAACGTTTCTCCAACACACCTCGGGTGAATATCATTTCAATTTTACATCAAACCACAACCACCCTTGGCGACACCTTCACCGAAACATTGGTGAATATCATTTCAATTTTACATCAAACCACAACAAGTCGCAGCGAATTTCCATGCAGGTTATGGGTGAATATCATTTCAATTTTACATCAAACCACAACTGCAACAAAATGAGTCCTGCCCTACTCCACTGGTGAATATCATTTCAATTTTACATCAAACCACAACAGGTATCGAACCTGTATTAACACCATTTACGGTGAATATCATTTCAATTTTACATCAAACCACAACTTTCATGGCAGTGCGATGAAAACCCCGGTTGGTGAATATCATTTCAATTTTACATCAAACCACAACCTCGATGGTTAGGATATAGTTTTCAGTCTCGGTGAATATCATTTCAATTTTACATCAAACCACAACCAGAACTATGTTGAGCGGGTTTACGATGTTGGTGAATATCATTTCAATTTTACATCAAACCACAACTGGTTGCCGCAAATAAGACAGTATCTAAACGGTGAATATCATTTCAATTTTACATCAAACCACAACTTAATTTTATCCAATCTCCTTCATAAATTTCGGTGAATATCATTTCAATTTTACATCAAACCACAACGGGAATGTATTTAACTACGACTTAAATTTTGGTGAATATCATTTCAATTTTACATCAAACCACAACTTAATACCACCTTGAGTGTCTTTGCACTGTGGTGAATATCATTTCAATTTTACATCAAACCACAACCTCGCGTCGGTCGTTTTTCTCTACATTTAAGGTGAATATCATTTCAATTTTACATCAAACCACAACTGCGGTATTGTTTGGATAATAACCCCTCAAGGTGAATATCATTTCAATTTTACATCAAACCACAACTGTGATAAATCGTCAGGCTCATTCCAGATGGTGAATATCATTTCAATTTTACATCAAACCACAACTTTACAATAGATAGCGGAGTTTGTTTCATTGGTGAATATCATTTCAATTTTACATCAAACCACAACCTCAGCTACAACCATGATCGAACCATCCTCGGTGAATATCATTTCAATTTTACATCAAACCACAACATTTAAGGCTTTCATAACAAATGAGCCGGAGGTGAATATCATTTCAATTTTACATCAAACCACAACTGTCACGACAGAGTGGTTAAAGACGTTGGAGGTGAATATCATTTCAATTTTACATCAAACCACAACTGGTCAGAATAAGTGGCTGAATAAAGTTTGGTGAATATCATTTCAATTTTACATCAAACCACAACCCAATTCCGAAACGATTGGTACACCGGCAAGGTGAATATCATTTCAATTTTACATCAAACCACAACGATGGTGGGCATATTTTATTCTTGGTTTATGGTGAATATCATTTCAATTTTACATCAAACCACAACTGAATAGGGCGGGGGGCGGTGTCGTTTTGCGGTGAATATCATTTCAATTTTACATCAAACCACAACTATTGAATAAACTACGAATGATCAGAGAAGGTGAATATCATTTCAATTTTACATCAAACCACAACACAAATGCTTCGTTGTTTATTAAGCTGATAGGTGAATATCATTTCAATTTTACATCAAACCACAACTGGATGGTCAAGGTATAAGTCGTGGAATTGGTGAATATCATTTCAATTTTACATCAAACCACAACTAATTACATTTAATCAAATTTGGTGTTCGCGGTGAATATCATTTCAATTTTACATCAAACCACAACAAGAGTTAGAGTCTAAACTTGAAGATATTAGGTGAATATCATTTCAATTTTACATCAAACCACAACTCGGCATACGAGCGGATCTACATGAATAAAGGTGAATATCATTTCAATTTTACATCAAACCACAACTGATCAGAATTCGGACCTTGAAAATGAAAAGGTGAATATCATTTCAATTTTACATCAAACCACAACTAAAAAACTAAGTTTCTACAATCCTTGAACGGTGAATATCATTTCAATTTTACATCAAACCACAACCAAGCGGTGGGTATGCCCTGTTTTTACGGGTGTTTCCGGTAAAAACACGATGGCTATAATACCCTGTTTCCGGCAGAGAAGCGGAATGATGCACTGTTTTTTTCATTCTATGTGGTATAATTGATATTCGGTCACAATATCAAAGAACGGAGTTCGAATATAGTGTTTTCCATCCAAACCTTCAAGGTTTTCGAAACCTTGAAGGTTTAAGAAAGTCAATTAAAACATTTCCAACTGTTTGGGGCCTTCGGGCAAGGGGCTCGATTTGTTGCCCCATACATTAACGATGTTTCCGTATTGTTTGTCGGTAACGGTAAGTATGCTTACCTGTCCGTGTTCGGGGATAAAACTTTTGATACGTTTTATATGCACCTCGGCACTTTCCTTACTGGCACAATGGCGGTTATACACCGAGAACTGCATCATCGAAAAGCCATCTTTCATCAGATCTTTCCGGAAACGGGTTGCCAGCCGGCGCTCCTTTTTGGTGGTAACCGGGAGGTCGAAAAAAACGAATAACCACATAATATGATAGGCGTTTAATCGGGTTTGTTGCATAGCATTGTTCGTGTTTTCAGACCTTCAAGGTTTTAGAAACCTTGAAGGTCTAATTTGAAAAGATTATCCAAACACCGGATAAATGATTTTACGTTGTTCGCCGGCAAAACAGCGGGCCAGCGAGGCAGTAGTTTGCGACAGGGCTACCATAAGCGGACGTTTGTTGTCGCCAATTTTTACATCTGCTGTCATCAGCTGCAACAGTTCGGCTTTGTGTTCCTTTTCGAGCGCAAATGTTCCCGGGTATTTTTCATCCAGGTCGCAGGCAATTTCATCAACATAAGGACGGTAAGGTTCCATTATATCGTCGGCCAGGCAAAAGGCGTTGTAGCGATTGCGGTGGTGGATGCCCAGCGTAGCCAACAGCCCCGACCCCGCCAGTGACCGTGCCACAGCCGAACGCAACAGAATATAGCCGTAGTTCAGAAAATTATTGGGTGGTGCGCCGTAGCGGTCGCGGATAAACTCTTTTCCGAGTAAAGCCGTCCAGTAAATACGGGCAGCAAAGCCTTCGCGGTTATCGCTGTCGCCACTTTTAATTGTTTTAGCAATATTTTTTAGTTGTAAACTTTTCTTCCCCAATTTATCGAGTAAGGCCGCCTGGTTTTTCACTTTTGCCTCGATGGTTTGTTTCCACAGGTTCTTTTTCAGCGGTTCGGAAGCTGCTATCTGTGCCCTGAAAAGTTCGCTTTGAATGTGATGGGCATCGAGCGGCAGCAACATCGACGAGGGCATATGTTTGCTGTTACAAAAAACGGTAGCCACATTGTATTCGCTCAGTTCTTCTACCAGTTTCATCGAGAATGAAATTTGGGGATGGTCGAGCACCAGGAAGCCGATATCTTCAACCGGGGCCGATTTTAGCAACATCCCTCCCCTTTCGCTCACCTGCAGTTGTTTGTTTTTTAACGACAGGTAGTAGGGGTTGGAGATGAATAAGGTTCGTTTTAGCATGGTTTTAACTTAATTGGTTTTTATATACAGACCTTTAAGGTTTTTTTAAACCTTAAAGGTCTCCCGGTAAACGAATATTCAATTCATCGAATTTTCTTATTTCTTCCTGCAAATGAAACTTTTCGAAATTCGATTTATCACGAAACCACTTTAGCACTTCTGCCCTACTTAGTTTTGTAGCTTTTGGCGATACAATTGTTAGGTACGAGCTCCACGGATAATCAAGGTAATGATCGCAAAAACCGTGATGGATTGGGTTATGGTGAATATAATAAACTAAATATTTCAGATGGGCATCAGATTCAACCTTTATTCTTCGGAACGGATGTTCGAACAAACTTCCGGTGCGGTGATAACGTTTGTTTATGGCTTTGGTGTAGGCGTTGAACAAGTTTGCAAATTGTTGATTAACCCCATTTCTGTTTGTTCCTTTCAAACCTTCAAGGTTTTGGAAACCTTGAAGGTTTAGTTCCTTAACAGTTTTAATTCTAATCAAAAAATGAAAATGATTCCGCATCAATACCCAGGCAAAGGTTTCTGCCACCGGCGAAATATATTTATCGTACAAATGCAGAAAATACTCATAGTTTTCATTCTCGCGGAACAGGTTGCAGCCGTTAATTCCACGGTTGTAGATGTGATAGAAATTTCCGTATTCGAGCAGGATGGTTTTCATTTCTTTATTTTACTAATAGACCTTCAAGGTTTTTAAAACCTTGAAGGTCTGGTTCGAACAAGATCAGCCTTTCACCACAATACCCAGTTTTTCCAGCAACTGAGGTTTATCGGCCAGGGCTATACGGGCAATAACTTCGTAGTCGGTTACCCATTCGGCCAGTTCTTCCATTTTTTCGTCGCGCTCTTGTGTCGCATTCTGGGCATCGCCCATTTCCTTTTTCTTATTCTCCGATGCGGTAGCAACAGCATCAATCATAGCGAGCTCTCCGGTCAACATCGCTTCGGTTTGCCCGTATTTTGCCAGCTCCGTTTTCCAGGCTTCGTTGGCCAAAATGGCCCGGTAAAAACTACGGGTTTGGTTTAACCATCCGCTGAAGGTAGAAGCACGGCGCCCTGTTAAATCGAGGGTTGAAATAGCCTGTACATCGCCTTTAAAAGCAATTTTACTGATGGCCAAAACGGCCATATAAACTTTGTGTGCATTTGTGCGCTGGTTATCGAAAACCTGTTGGGCGGCATCCACCTCGCCGTATTCGCGCTTTTGAGTTTCAACCAAAGTGGTAGCCTCGTCCAGCAGGTTTTGTCCTTCCAAAAGTTTTTCCTGATTGTAGCCCATAAGGCTAACTGCATTGAGAATAAGCGGATCGCTTAAGCTGTTATTAATACGCAATCCCGACTGAAATAAAATTTCGTCCACATTCATTTGTGATGCATTCATTTGTGAAAATTTAAATCTGAAAAAAATTTAAAACGTATCCTGCCTAAACAGGCAGCTGAAGGACGAACATTGGGAGAAACTGAAAATTGGAGGCTATTCTCCAGCAGTTTTGGGTTTTTCCACTGTTCCGGGTCGATTAACAATATTTACATGAACGATACTTTGGTTTTCTGTTTTTTTCTGTTGCGAAATGCAATTTACCAGCGAGAAATGCAATTTACCGGCGCGGAATGCAATACAACGGCGTTGCCTTGCATTTCTCGCTGGTTTTTTCCATTTCGCAGTGGTTTTTTCCATTCCTCGGTGGTTTTTTCTGTTTCGCGCTGGTAGTGAGCCATTCCGCGCCGGTTTTTTGTATTTCTCCGCGGTAAATGCCGTTTCGCGCTGGTTTTTTCCATTCCGCAGTGGTTTTTAGCAGTTTTGTTTTGGTTTTTAGCACATTGTGTTGTTTTACGGTTTATCTATTCGGTATTTGTTTCGGATACCTTTTCCAAAGTTTGAAACTTTGGAAAAGGTTGGAACTTTGGCTTAGGCTGGCCGCTTGTTTTCGGTTGCCCCAAATCCTTCAAGGTTTTGGAAACCTTGAAGGATTAGTTAATACGTTTTATGTTTCCGAGTGGGTCGATTTTAAAATCTATGCCTTCAATTAAAGCGTGGAAATTGCCGAGTGATATAATAAGCTTTGAATGAATAATATCAAGTGAAAATGAACTAGAAGGTTTCTCCTGTTCCTTATCAGGTCTCGCTTCATTATGAAATCGTAGTTTAATTCGGCCATCATCTCCTCTAAATCCATATACTTTGTATAGTCGTTTTTGCAGGTCATCCCAATTGGTAAGATCATTTAAATTTTCATCTGGCATGTGCATTATAACAAGAGTTCCTATCTTAAGTGCAGCCTTCAATTTTAATTCAATGCCCTTTTCGTTGATAAAATTATTCGGCAACATAGCACTAATTGCTCCAATTCCTTGTGGCGATAAGCTTTTTTTAATATCTGAACGCAAATAATTAGAAGCAGTAAAATTGTTATAAGCTTTAAACTTGCGTTTTATTTTACCGTTCTGAGAATATTCATAAATCCCCATAATGTAATTATCATCTGTTTCTGTAAGATAGTTTGCCTTATGTTTTTTTATGCAATCTCTATGCTTCTTTATTTCTAAAATTCCTTTGGGAGTTTGATAAACCCGAACCTTTTTTATAGGCACAGGAGCTCCGTTTTTGTTGGGCAGAGAATATAGTTCAACAATCTGCTGTTTTAGTTCGGCGATTTTATTATCGATTTCAGCTTCTTCATTTTCTTCGGCTTTTCTGCGTTGTTTTAAAAGCGCATCAATTTGCTTTTGGATTTCCTTTTCTTCTTTCCGTGCATGGCTTACAATTTCGCGCACTCTATCGTCAACAATATTTTTAATGGCCGAATCTTCCAAACCGTCAAGCGGTTTCCTTACTACATATTTTATTTGCTTTTCAGTTTCGCCTTTCTTATTCAGAATTTCTCTTTCTATGGCTCCATAAAAGGTTTCTTTATGAAGACTGCCTCTTACACTATCACCTTGCTGATATATTGGTTCACCATTTTTATTGTACTGTATTTTTCCACGTTTCCGCAGCTTCTTTTTGCTTTGTTTTGGCAACACATCGGGGGTATGGTGCGATACCAGTATTTCTTTTTCAACTCCTTTAACATCTTCGGTAAAAGTTGGCCAAGGTTTATTTACCGGAGGAAGTTGATCGACTCCTGCAACATACAATTCTTCCCAGTCGTGATAAAACTTAGCCAGAGTCTCGTAATTACTTTTATCCATGCAAGCTATTGTAACGGCATCGATACAGTGGTGAACGTGATTAACACGGGCTTTTTTAGTGTAGATATCCTGTAGGCCCCACATTTTACGAAAATCAGCAACGGTGTTGCCTTTTACTGTATATACTTTTGAGAAAACGGTTTTCAGATAGAGTCGCGAATATTTAGTAATGATACCAATATCTACCATTTGGCTGTTTTTAAAGCCTTCAGGCACTTCTTCCATCGTAAAGCGCTTGTACTTATTCTGCCAATAGTTACGCTCGTAGCTAAGCTGATGACGTTTTTGAATGGCCTTATCTTTTTGATCTTTATCGACAGCTCCTTTCGCCTGACGAACTGCCTTTTGAATCTCTTTCTCCAGCTTCTCAATTTCTTCTTTCCAATGCTCTATCCGTACTATTATTTCGGCGTGGTTCGTTAATTCGTAAGGAATTCTATTTCGTTTAACCTTTCTGTTGAACTCATTTTCGCAAAGCGTTTTATTTTCCTGCGAATTGTCGTACGACTGGCTGCGTGGTATGGTGTGTTCAATATCGAATTTCGGATCAGCTCCCAGAAAATCTTCAATACTGATTGGCTTGCCGGTATATAAACAAATGCGTCGTTGCTCCTCCCATAGCTGATATTTTAATACCTCATCTTCCGAAGGTTGATAATCGGGCGAGAAGTGTTCTTTTATTCGATCAACATATTCTTTGCGTTTTTTCTCCCTGTCGTCTTGCCAGCGCTTTAATCCGGTTCGTTCGTTAGCATTTAACAAACCGCGCGACATTTCTACGTTAATCTTGGTATTGGTATCGATTAAACCGTTTTTAATCAATTCATTTATTACCAAACGAAGTTGATGCAGCGCACGCATCGCCATAGGATTCCGAACTGACGATGTGATCGGGCTGCCAAGATACAGTCTTCCATCTTTTCCTCTTTTGGCGGGTTTATAAGTTTCAATTGCCGAGGGATGATATAACTTTTTTGCATTGAGGTTTTCCTTTCCAAAATTATCGGCCAGAAATGATAAAACAGCTTCGTCGAGGCGATCCACTTTTACATGTTCTCCTTTTCCAAGGTTTTTAGGCATAAATTCGGTTATCAATTGTTGCGCCGTGTTGATAAGATTCGTTTTTTTATACTCCGAAAAGTTTTCAAACCGCTTTGCTCCAAAAGTCGTTTTTATCTTCCTGTCCAGATCATTAAAGTACAACTGTTTAGCCTCTTCGCTCCACACTTCATTTTCTCGTCGGGCATTGGTAATAAATCCATTCACCATATTCACAATTGTGGTATTGTCCGAATGGTTTTCAATAATCTCTTTTATGGCCGTTCTTATTACTTTTCTATTCTCTTCGTTTTTCCAGATATGAACAGGCACTGTCTCCTCCATATTGGCTAAAAAAACGGCATGCGAGTAAATTAAACCTTCGCGCAAATAAGGTAGAATCTTGTTTATTGCTTTCAGACTTAATGAAGCAAAGTCTTGTTTTAAGCGGATTTTCAGGAATGTTGTGCACTGCTCATCAGTAAAATTCAAACGATTCAGGGCAAATTCTTTCAATTTTTTATCAGAATCAAAAGTATAAAGAACATGCCAGGCATCAGTTATAAGTTTGGGCGTTCTGTTATTGCTGTCTTTCACGAAAGAGAAATCATCATCAATAAAATCGGCTCCAAATAAATCTTTAAAACGAGCCGAAACAGGGCAACCACTCACCGTTGTTTTCATTGAATAGTTCAACAGGTAATCCTCGGGATTTTTGTTCCTGTCCCTGTAATATTTGTACTGTTTTTTAGGTGCAAGTTGTTTGGCTAAATCTTCAAAGTCGAAATGATCTTTACTTTTTCTAAAGAATTGTGGGATTATTTTTTTTCTTTCTTCAGTATTGAGCGGTCTCAACTTTTCATCATCAGGTGTTTTTATTTTAATGTTATTGATAAAACAAAGCATCCGGTACTCTTCAAACTCCGGCCGAGAAACTGCACAACGGGGTTTATTGGGTTCAAACACACATTTACCAATCAATCCTTTTTGCGATTTTAACGGCCGCTGGTAAAAGATAGCTCTGTGTAACTTTTGCTGTATTTCTTCCGGAATATGCTGAAATGCACATATACGTTTAAATTCATCCAGGTAGTCATCTTCGCGGTGAGTATATTGGTCTCTTATTTTTTCTCCCTTCAAATAACAATCTTCGTAAAAATACTGACCTAAAGTTCTATCCCCCTTCTTCTTTTGCAATTCTTTAATGCTACCAATTACTTTCCCTGTTTCATTCTCTGGGGTAGATTCCAGACGATTACTCAAAAAACCACGACGCTGCGCCATGTGGTAAAATGCACGACCTAACTTATGTCTGTCTTCCTCGTTGGTTAAATCAAGTTGCTGAGTTATTGCCAGGTTTCGAAAAAAGTAAGGGTGTTTTTCCGACTTCTCATCGGTATGCCACCAATTACGAAAACTAACATTTTGTGGATATATTTTTTTGTATCGCCACAAGTCTAATTCTTCGTTTGTTAATGGCGGACAATAACCATATTCCGAAAGCATTTTAAGGGTTTTTACTTTGCGTAGCTTTCTGCGGAATTTCAATCTTCGGGCACTGCGATGTTCTGTTCGTTCTGCCGCTTTCGAACTTTCTATGCCTTTTTCAATTTTCACTCCTTCCTGGAAAATTCTCACTCCTTTATCTAACAAAGAAAATTCTCCGTCTTGTTTTTCCACAACAGCCCATCCAACACTGTTTGTTCCGAGGTCGAGTCCTAAAATTTTAGCCATTATTATTGTGGTTATAAAAGGTTTTGAAAAAAATATGATGTTAAATGTAGGAAATTTGATCATTTTACACTATATTTACTGAACATTTGCAAAGCATCTGTTCAATAACATAGAAATTCAATTTTACATCTTATCACAATAAGGCTATATGCCAAAGGAAAGAAATTCCTGTACTCCTGCCTCGGTGGGAGTTTTTTTGTGCCTGATTTTAACCACAAGACCTTCAAGGTTTTGAAAACCTTGAAGGTCTAATATTTAATACAAATAAAAAGCGGAACCCAACCAAATGAATCCCGCTTAAGTATCGTTTAAATGTAAAAACTTACAATTCCACGTTCAGCACTGAATAGTTCTGAATAAGTTTTTCCAATTCCTGAACCACTTCCTTTTTCTTTTCACCAAAAAAGTTTTTGTAGTACTCGATGCCGTCCATCAGGTTGCTTTTGAATTTTACCAGGTTACGTTTTTCTTTTACGTCGTCGGCATTTTTCTGAAATGCTTCCATACGCTCCTTAAAAATATCGAGGTACATACTCAGCTCCTTCAAAAACATGTGCGGACGATAACCTTTATCCAACAAATTAATACGACCGTAAATGTGATCCACCATTTCTTTCAGGCTCGATATTTTCGAAAAGTAAGCCAGGTTTGGCCCCGGACAAACGGTTACTTTTTCGTTTTCCTTTACTGCAATGCCTTTCGATTGCAGCATGGAAATTCCCAGTCCGATGCACAGGCATTCGCGTTCAATAATTTTATCGTAGGCCTTTTTGTATTCTGCTTCGGGCAGGTTCATCGTTTCCAGTTCCTGTAGCTTTTTACTTTGGTATTTGCGCGATGCGGTACAAACCGGCTGTTCGGTAAATTCGGTATTAAAGCGCAAAAATCCTTTCGTACAAGGCATTCCGGCATTTCCCTCGGCAGCCATGGCCAGGCGCAAATTACTCATTGATGCACCTTTAATACTGTTAAACGGCACCCCCAGCGGCGACAAGCCACTGTAATAGTAATCTTTTTCCTTGCCATCGGCCAACAGATTCATCGTTTCATTATCGATACTTACCACCTCGGGCACCAGCATAAACGGCGATCCCCAGCCAACACTGTCCATGTTGTAATGCTCAAGTAGCAGGTTGTGCTCTTCTGCATTTCCTACACCGCCTTGCGCCGTAATCTTCATTTCCGGATCTTCTGCCGGTTGCGAAATTTCTTTTTTATGAAGCGCCGTTTTATAAACCTCTACACAGGTATCGAATAACTTCTGGCGGTTCTGCCGGAATTCTTCCAAAATAGGCCCCAATAAAACACCATTGGTAGGGAACGCGTGTCCACCACAGTTTACCCCCGACTCAATACGGTATTCGGATACCCAAAGCCCTTTTGCAGCCAGCATTTTGCCCTGTACCAGTGCCGACCGGAAATCGCTTACTTTCAGAATAATTTTCTTTTTCATCGATCCGGTAATATCAGGAAAGAAGTCCTTGAAATTTTCGATGTAGCTGTACAAACGCGGGCTCATTCCGGCCGAAAGCACCAGCGACGAACTCAGCTTACTGTTGGCAAAACCACGCAGTGCCGCATGTGCATCGTTATACTCGATGGGAAGTTCTTCGCCATCTTTTTTGTTCGCCTGGTCGAGTTTGGTCATAATGTTTACATCAATCGACCCTACCGGTAATTTCTCGTTCACCCACTTCTTCAGTTCTTCGCTTACTGATTTTTTAAATCCAAGGTTGTTGAATTTCGCCTTCAGTTCCGATGCTTCAGGAAGCATATCGTAATATTTTTCCAATTCGCCACCAACATTCAACAGCGATGCTTTTAGGCTTTCCACCTTTTGGGTTACCACTTCTTCCATCGTATTCAGGTACGATGTTATGCGTTTTGCCCTGTGGTCATCCACTTTTTTAGAGATGGCAGTAAACGGCAAATCAAACTTTTTACAGTAGAATTCGCGTATCGTTTCCATCAGTGAATCGTCAACAAGCGAAATCACCGATGAAATTCCGAAGGGTGCTACATTTACAGGTGTGTCCATTGAAAATCCAACACCCAGAACGGGTATATGGAAAGAATGTCCTTCAAATATTTTCATTTACGTAAATTATAAATAACGGGGTTAATTAGGCCCCGGTTCTGTTAAAACAATTGGGCGCAAAGAAAGCAAGTAATTTTTCAAATGTTTGAAACAATTGCTGCATTGCTTTAATTGTTCGCATAATTTAACCTTTTTTATCACCTACCCTTCTTTTTAATCCCTTACGGCTACGCTTTATTATTTTTACTGAATAGCCGGTCAATAATTCTCCAATTTATTTGCAATTGAATCAGCCATCGCATAACTTTTACCAAAGCTTTGGTTATGACTAAAAAATTCGGGGCCGTCTGCAACAAATTAAGCATATCGGAAAAGTTAAAACAACAAGTAACCGCGCCCCCGCTTAAATTAATTGCCACAGCTGTATGCTCCCAATGTACAGGATAAAAAAGCTGTAACATGAAATTTAAAATCAACGAATAATGAAACGTATAGTACTCACAATAGCAACAGTGCTTTTGGCTCTCGCAGTTTTTGCCCAGGACATGACCGCCATTATAAAACAAGCCGACGAAAAATTCAGGGGCGAATCGAGCCGCAGCGAAATAACCATGATTATTGAACGCCCGGGATGGAGCCGAACAGTATCGATGAAAAACTGGACGCTGGGAAACGACTATTCGCTGATTTACATTACCGCACCGGCCAAAGAAAAAGGCCAGGTTTTTCTGAAACGCGATAAAGAGATGTGGAATTGGGTGCCTAACATTGAGCGGATGATAAAAATTCCGCCCTCGATGATGATGCAGTCGTGGATGGGCTCGGATTTTACCAACGACGATTTGGTAAAAGAATCGCAAATGGCAAAAGACTATTCCAACAAATTATTGGCCGAAGAAGAAGTTGACGGTTATTCGTGCTACAAAATTGAATTGATACCACACGAAGATGCACCCGTTGTTTGGGGAAAAGTGATGATGTGGATATCGAAAAAAGAACTGCACTGGCTGAAAGCAGAGTTTTACGACGAAGACGGCTACCTGGTAAATACCGAAATTCTGACGAATATAAAAATGATGGACGACCGAGAAATGCCAACACGCCTGGAAATGATTCCGGCCGATGAAGAAGGCAACAAAACAGTTATGATTTTTGACGCTATTGAGTTTGACGTTGATTTGAAAGAGAGCTTTTTCTCGCAGCAGAATATGAAGAGAATCAGGTGACAATGCTTTAATGCGAAAATGCTTCAATGCTTTAATGCTTTAATTTTAAGTCAACTAATAAAGATAATACTATGAAACGAACATGAACTTTTTAAATCATAAATTCAAAAACAAGAATGATTAAAATTTATGTGAGTTCCTGAATGTATTCAAATTTTTTGAACATTCAGAAATCAAAAAATTTTAAACGGATGAATACAAAAGATAAATTTATTGAAGAGCTAAAACAACGAACAAAAAAGTTTGCGGTGGATATTATTCTTTTTTGTGAAACGTTAAAGAATTGCAAAGCAACCTCAGTTATTACCTATCAACTTATTAAATCAGCAACATCAACAGGAGCAAATTACAGGGCAGCTTGCCGGGGACGTTCAAAATCAGAGTTCTTCAGTAAAGTTTGTATTGTTGTTGAAGAATCTGACGAATCATTGTACTGGCTCGAAGTGATTGAAGAAGCAAACTTATCTGGTGATCCAAAAGAGCTGACACGCCTGATAAAAGAAGCTATTGAAATTTCAAAAATCATGACAAAAGCAAAAGATACCACTTACAAAAACCTCAACGGTAAATAGTATCAATATTAAGAAGGTGTCACAAAAAAACGAACATTTAAGCATTTATGCATTAACGCATTTAAGCATTAACAAATGAGAACAAACCTAAAACTAGCATGGCGCAACTTGTGGCGGAACAAACGCCGGACTATCATTGCCATATCGTCTATCGTGTTTAGTGTGTTGCTGGCCTCGTATATGCGATCGATGCAGGAAGGTTCGTACGACAGCATGATCAATAATTCCGTAAAATTCTACACCGGCTATTTGCAGATACAAGATACTGCTTATTGGGACGAACGCACGCTTGACAACAGCTTTGAGGTAGATTCTGAATTACAAAATCGAATAAAGGAGATAAAAAATGTTTCGCTGGTTTCGAACCGGCTGGAATCGTTTTCGCTGGCTGCCGACCACATGAAAAGCAAACCGGTCATGGTGATGGGTATTGAGCCTGAAGCCGAGGATCAGATCACCAACCTTTCGAAAAAAATACAGTCGGGAGACTTTCTTAAATCAGGCGATAAAGAAGTGGTAATCAGCGGAGGATTGGCCAAATACCTGGAACTGGGCGTTGGCGATACACTGGTGATGATCTCACAAGGCTACCACGGCATTAGTGCGAGTGGCCTGTTTCCGATAAAAGGAATTATTAAACATCCTAACGCAGAGTTTAACAAGCGCTTAATTTACATGGAAATTGAAACGGCCCGCGAATTTTATTCAGCCTATGGTTTATCCACTTCGCTGGTGGTAATGACCGATGATCATTATCGTGTAAATCACATTAAACAAGAAATCGAACGAATCCTGCCGGAAAAGAACACCGTAATGACCTGGACAGAGATGACTCCTGAACTATTGCAAATAATTCAAAGCGACCGCGGCGGCGGAATTATTATGCTGGGCATTCTCTACCTGGTTATCGCCTTTGGCATGTTTAGCGTGGTTATTATGATGGTGAAAGAACGCCAGCGCGAATTTGGGGTTACACACGCCATTGGAATGCAAAAACGAAAACTAGCCTCGCTGGTTTTTATCGAAACGCTTTTTATCGGATTTATCGGTTGTGCAGTAGGATTGATAATCAGTTACTTTTTCTGCCTGTACTTTTTCTACAACCCGATTCCGCTTACCGGCGACATGGCAAAAGCCACCGAAATCTATGGCATGGAACCATACATGTTCGTTTCCATGAAAGCCTCGCTCTTTTACAACCAGATGATCGTGGTTTTCATCATCAGCATTTTTATAACGATTTTCCCAATATCCAATGTTAGTCGTTTAAAAATCACAAAGGCAATGCGAGCGTAAGAAAGTTTACAGTCGCAGTTTTCAGTTCTCAGTAATAGTTTTCAGTTCTCACAATAATGAAGATGAATAATAATAAGGAATACAACAGTTTGGATATGAAGAGTACCACTTCGTGCTTCCGGCTTAAATAAAACAAAATGATACTTTCAATAGCATGGCGAAACGTTTGGAGAAGCAAAACCCGCAGTATCGTTATGATTGCGGCCATTGCACTGGGCCTGTTTGCAGGAATATTCATGATGGCATTTATGAATGGCATGTACAATTCGCGGATTGAATCGGCCACAAAATCGGAGTTATCGCACATACAAGTTCACGCTCCAGGTTTTCTGGATAACACCGAATCGGAATTATTTATTCCCGACGGTTTTGCTTTGGCCGAAAAAATTGCAGCACTCGATTCTGTAGAAGCTGCCTCTCCCCGTCTGATTGCTGAGCCGTTTATTATGGCAGCTCACGGAACGGGCGGCGGAAAAATGCTGGGAATCGATCCGGAAAAGGAAAAGCAGGTGACCGACATCTGGGAACACCTGGTTGATGGTACTTACCTTGAAAAAACCAGCCGGATGCCACCAGTACTGGTGGGTAAAAAACTGGCCGATAAACTACGATTAAAGGTGGGCACCAAAATAAATGTCCAGCTCGTAGATTTTAACGGCGATTTATCATCAAAAGGTTACCGTGTGGCGGGCATTTACAAAACGGTAAACACCGGTTTTGATGAAATGCATTTGTTTGTCAACATCAACGACCTGCAATCGCAAATTGGCATTCAACCCGATGCTGTTCACGAGATTGCCATTCTGCTTAAAGACAACAGTTACGCACCATTGGTAAAACCATCGGTGCAAAAAATAGCCAAAGCACTGGACGTACAAACCTGGAAAGAACTGAGTCCGGAAATGTCGCTCATTACCGATTCAATGGATCAGTACATGTACATTTTTATCCTGATCATTCTTTTCGCATTGTGTTTTGGCATTATCAACACCATGCTGATGGCTGTGCTGGAACGCGTAAAGGAAATTGGAATGTTGATGGCGGTTGGAATGAACAATCGAAAAATCTTTAACATGATCATTCTGGAATCGATAATGCTTACGCTGACAGGCGGAGTCGTTGGAATACTTTTAGGAATCGGCATTTCCAGAATTTTCGAGAATCACCCAATTAATCTTTCGGCATTTGCCCAGGGTTTGGAACAATACGGCATGTCAACAGAAATTGCAACCGTTTTTCCATCGCACTCGCTTGGCATATTAATAGCATTGGTGGTATTAACCGGACTGATTTCTGCAATTTACCCGGCACGAAAAGCGCTGAAGCTAAATCCCGCGGAAGCAACCAGAACAGATTAATGCGTAAATGTATAAAGGATTAAATGCTTAAATGAGAAAAAGAAGATCATTAAAATAAAAGGATAAGATTAAAAGACACAATTAACAAAAATAATAACCATTAATGCTCAGCATCAACTATTAAAGCATTCCGGCATTAAAGCATTTTCGCATTGAAGCATTGAAGCATTGAATCAATAAAGCATTGATATGAAAATAATAGAAATCAAAAACCTGCACAAAGTTTACAACGGCAGCTCCGTTTCTGTACATGCGGTTAACGGCATTAATATGTCGGTTGAAGAAGGTGAATTTACTGCCATTGTTGGTCCATCAGGATCAGGGAAAACCACGTTGCTAAATGTAATAGGCGGGCTGGATGACGCCACAGAAGGATCGGTAGAAATTGACGGTGTTAAAATCAACGATTTATCATCCCGGAAACTGACTGATTTCAGGATGAAAAATATTGGCTTTGTTTTTCAGGCTTACAACCTGATTCCGGTGCTTACGGCCAAAGAAAATGTGGAATTTATTATGCATTTGCAGGGAAGAAAAAAAGCCGACCGCGATGCACGAACCAGCGAATTGCTAAAAGCTGTTGGCTTGGGAGAAATGATGGATCGCCGGCCATCGAAACTTTCGGGCGGGCAGCAACAAAGGGTGGCTGTGGCACGTGCGTTGGCATCGAAACCAAAATTTGTACTGGCCGACGAGCCTACTGCCAACCTCGATTCGCACTCTACCGAAAACCTGCTCGATATTATGGAGCAACTAAATAAAGAGGAAAAAATTACGTTTCTATTTTCAACACACGACCAGCGGGTGGTAAACAAAGCGCGGCGTGTAATTACCATTGAGGATGGAAAAATAATAAGCGATGAGAGAAAGTAAAGGCCACATTATTGGTGGCTCTAACACATGAAAATTAAGTAATGAGAATCACGAAAATTTCGATAGCGATTTTATTAATCGGTCTGTGCCTGGGAGTTTCGGCAAAAGAAGAACTAAAAGACCGTACATTAAACACGGCAGCCGATGTTAGCTACTTGTCGGAGCTCGAGAAGGAAGTGATCTACGAGATCAACTTGTTCCGCTCAAATCCGTCGGAATATGCGGAGAAATATATTGCTCCCCTCGCCCAATTTTACGACAAAAGAATATTGCATTACCCCGGCGATAAATCGATACTGACGCAGGAAGGCGTAAGCGCATTGCGTGAATGTGTACGAGCGCTGAAAAATGCGGTTCCTGCTCCGATTTTATATCCCGACAAACTATTAACTAAAGCTGCCAACGATCATCAGAAAGACCAATCCAAAACCGGCAAAACCGGACACATAGGCCGGGATGGTTCAAACTCAAAAGAACGAATAGAACGCTACGGAAAGTGGCAGGTACGCATAGCTGAGAACATTGCCTATGGAAATACTTCGGCACGGCAAATCGTAATATTTCTGTTGATAGACGATGGGGTTAAAAACCGGGGCCATCGGGCAAATCTTCTTCAAGCGGATTTTAAATCTCTTGGAGTTGCATGCGGCACACATCCACAATACAACACCATGTGTGTAATGGATTTGGCGGGAGGAATGGAAAACAACTGATGAATTACGAATATCTATTAACGATTTTAGATTGACGATTGAAAGAAAGCAAAATCAAGCCATGTTGAAACGCACATCTCCAATAAAAATTCAGAAGATGTAGGAAGCAGAGAATCCCTGATTTAACAGTATTCAGAAGTGAAAAAAAACTTACTCATACTATCGCTACTATTTTTTAGCACTGCGGTTTACGCTCAGCCGAAGCTATCGTTTTACGGCTACGTAAAAGATTTGGGTATGTATTATCATCCGGTGGAGCCAATTCCGGTTTCAATAGATAAATCGCTAGATTACCTTTTTCTGAATGAGATACACAACCGCTTAAATTTCAAGTGGTATGCATCGGACAAACTGACCATCGCACTGGAAGCCCGCAACCGCATTTACATGGGACAAATGATTCGTGAATTTCCCGATTACGAAGATTTTGTTGATGACGACAACGGTTATTTCGATATGGGAACGGTGTTGCTCTCGGCCGACAGTTGGTTTTTACACACCATGCTCGACCGGGCCTGGGTTGATTACACCAGCGGAAAACTTCAGGTACGGCTCGGACGACAGCGTATTAACTGGGGCACCAACCTGGTCTCGAATCCGAATGATGTGTTCAATACCTTTTCCTACTTCGATTTCGATTACGAAGAACGCCCCGGAACCGATGGAATTCGGGTGCAATATTATACCGGTGTAACTTCTTCGGCAGAACTGGTTTATAAAATTGGTCACAATAGTGATGAAACGGCCATTGCCGGCATGTACCGGTTTTCGAAATTTGATTACGACATCCAATTTTTGGGTGGTCGGGTTGGTAAAGATTTTGTTTTTGGTGGCGGTTGGGCCGGCGATATTAAAGGTGCCGGATTTCGGGGTGAGGCAACCTGGTTCCGTCCGCGCGATAAAGGCAACACAGCGAACTTCGAAACTTTTGTCGCTTCGGTTTCGGCAGATTATACATTCCCGAATAGTTTCTACCTGCATTTCGGAACCTTATTCAACAGCTACGGAACAACAGGCGATGCCGGTGGTCGTAGTTTTTTTGCTCCCGATATTTCTGCCAAAATGCTTTCGTTAGGCAAATATCAACTGTTCGGGCAAATCAGTTATCCTGTTACTCCCTTATTTTCTACCAACCTGTCAGCCATGGTAAATCCCTGCGATGGCTCTTCCTTTCTTGGTCCGGCTTTAACCTACTCGTTGGGGAATAACTGGGAGTTAATGCTCAACGGTCAGCTGTTTTTCGGACGTGATGGGACAGAATACGGCGATTACGGACAAGCAGTTTATGCACGTGTAAAATGGGCATTTTAGGACACAGCAAAGATGAATTGCCCAAAAGCTCAGCCTTTCACTTACTCCGCTCAACGTTCAACTAATTTCAGAAAGCTTATTCCATACTTTCTGCTCCATTCAGCAAACCTGTTCTGCAAAAAAAACTACAAATAGCTGTAAAAGCGATTTTCGTCGGGCAATGTTCGAATCTTCTTTTGTTTTGTGGTACCCCAGAATTCAGTTTCATAGAAATACTCTGCCAAAGCATAGGGAAGTTCGCCCTTTTCCAACTGGTTCAACATTCCTCTAAAACAAAGTAGATAATCGGTATTTCGTCCTCTGCAAGATTCCAGAAAATCAGAATGATCACGTTCAAACCAATCCGTCAATTCTTCAATCGTATAATTGATTTCCCGCTCAGCCCGTGCAAATTCTTCGAACCATTCTGTTGCTCTTACACTTTTATACATTTCTGATACGAAAGTACATCTCCACGCCATTCCACTGGGCGCCAGAGCAGGTACAATATGTAATTTTTCGTAGCCACGCTTATGTAATTCCAAAACCACAAATAGCAGTTTTGGGCTGTTAATCATGTAATAGTTTCTTTCCATTTCCTGATTTGTAAGCCCCAAAGTTTAATTATTTTTTTGAAATCTGAATGTTCGCAACACTAAAAGAATAGCTTTGACAATGCCTGTTGGCTGGGCTGATTGGTGTAAGGTTTTGGAAAACAAAAAGCAGCAGCGCGAGAACACACTACTGCTATTTTGTGGATTAACGTTAGCATCTGTTAATTCGGGGCTTTATCCAGCATCAGCAAGGAATTAACAACCACCTCGGTGATGTACTGTTTTTCGCCGTTTTTATCTTCCCAATGGCGGTTTGTCAGTTTTCCTTCAACGGCAATTTCTTTTCCTTTTTTAAGGTATTTTTCGGCAACTTCGGCATTTTTACCCCAGGCCACCAACCGATGCCATGTGGTTTCCTCTTTTTTGTTTCCGTGACTGTCGCGGTAAATTTCGTTGGTTGCAATATTAAAATTGGCAACTACTTTTCCACTTTCTAACCTTCTCACTTTTGGATCTTCGCCAAGGTGGCCTAACAATCGTACGCTGTTTCGTAATGCATTCATGATATTTCTTTTTTAGTTAATACTGTAGGACTGAGTCTTATGCGAGTCCTGTAACGCAATTGTTGAAACAAAGCTACAGCGGCCACCATAAGCTAACCGGTTTTTAAACGTTTGTAGTCGACAATAAACGTTTGCAAACGTTTACAAACGGATATATTTTTGTATATTAGCATTTTAGCAGCTCAAACTAAAACAATAAAAAATGGAAAATAGAACCTGCCTCGAATGTGGAGAACCCTTAAAAGGGCGAGCCGATCAGAAATTTTGCAACGACAGTTGCCGCAATGCCTACAACAATAAAAAGGCCAGTGGATCGACCAATTTTATGCGAAAAATCAACCGCATTCTGAAAAACAATCATTCGGTTTTGGAAGAACTAAACCCGGAAGACAAAACCACCACCTACAAAAATACCCTCAAAAAACGTGGTTTTAATTTCACCTATTTTACCAGTACCTACACCACCAAAACCGGGCGTGTTTATTACTTTGTTTACGACCAGGGCTACTCCGAACTGGAGGGCAACAAACTCATGCTGGTAAAAAAAGAACAATAAGTTTTAATTGCAGAAACGACTTCAATCGCACAAGAACATTTCAACTAAAATATGAGCCATTACTATTTCGAGAAAATAAAACGCCTGCACGCCCTGGCCGAAATCGGGCTGGAATACAACACAATTCCTTACGACGTTGAACGCTACCAGGAAATACGGGATATTTGTCTGGAAATGCTGGAGAAGATAACCCGCACACCTGTTGCCGACATTATTCCGGTTATTGAAGAACGTAACGGTTACCGAACGCCTAAAGTGGATGTAAGAGCCGTTGTTTTTAACGATAACGACGAGATTTTACTGGTACAGGAAAAAGCGGATAATCTGTGGGCACTTCCCGGCGGATGGACCGATATAGCCTACAGTCCCGCCGAAGTGGCCGAAAAAGAATGTATGGAAGAAGCCGGGTTAAAGGTTAAAGCCACGCGACTTTTGGCCATTATGGACAAACAAAAACAAAACATGCCACCGGCATTTGAGTACGTTTATAAAATTTTCCTGCTTTGTAAAAAAGAGAGTGACACCCTTTCGCCCGGATCGGAAACCTGCGATGTGGCTTGGTTTAACGAAAATGCACTACCGGCACTTTCACTTCCGCGAAACAACGAAGCACAACTAAAAATGATTTTTGAGTACAAGCGCGGAGAGCGGACAGATCCCTATTTTGATTAGCCTATTTCAGCCGACAACGCATTAAAACCGGATTTCCTGTAGCTGCAATATGAAGTTGTACTTTCTCGAATTCGTTGTGGCGTTTATCCGAAATTTTGTGTCCGCTAACTTTGTAGGCAGTAATGGGTATGTACAGCTCGTTTTGTTGCGAAAGAAACGATGGATTATCCCAAATTCCTCCGTCGATATTATTCACCGCCTCGGCAAAATACGTGGCTTCCCAATCCTGCTTTTTAATCAATGCAGAGGTTTGATGCGAACCCAGCCAGTAAGTAATAAAAATATAATGCTTGTTTTCGAAGTAGCTTTTAATTTTCGAGTGGTGCGTGTTATGGATGTACTTCAGCGTTTCAATATCGTTTTTATCGCCGGTGTTTCGCCACATTTCGGCAAACGACGGATAACCATCACTTTCAATTAAATATTCAGGTTCAAAAGTCGCGTTATTATAGGCAAAAACCGTATCGCTGTACGATGACACCAGCGAAATGTTTTTTGTTCCCACAGCGGCCAGGTTCGAACGTCCCAAATCTTTCAGACGTTCCTCCGGAAACGACACCTTTTTTACCTTCGTATTTGGAGAATACAGGCTATACAAACCATAACCCGGAACATCGTTTACCACATAAAACCGGTTGTTCGATTCAAAGAATTGGGTTCCGGGCATTTTCGCCGAAATAAGTTTGCTTTTGTATTTCCCATCTTTGCCAACAAGGTAAATTCCATCTTCGGCCAATACCGCAAAACCGTTCTGATAAACAATAATATCCAGTGGTTTTTTAATTCTGCCACTCCCCTCATCGTTACTAACAATGGTATTTATAAAATCGCCTTTTTGTGTAAACCGGATAAAGCTGATTTCGCGGGCACGGCGCTGAAGAATGATTAAATCGCCATCCAGTTTTTTAATAGTTAAAATATCGCCCAGCTCAATTTTCGCTTCGTTTACTTTTAATTCCAGATAATCAAGATTTTCAATAAAACTTGAGATCGGTAAAATGTCCTGCGATTTTTTCAGCAGTATTTCCGGCAAACCGCTATCCTGAACCGGCTTTTCGGTGCACGAGGTAACAAACAGCGTTACGAATAATAAAATTATAATTGTATGTTTCACGACTTTTATCTTTCGGTAATTGTTTAATGGTGTTCTGTTCCGGCAAATATCATGCCTTTGAGTGCACAAAGCAAAGAATAATATTCTGCAACCGGGCCAACGAATACAGTTAATTTCATTTTCATGAGAAAGCGTAATTTTTAAGGCACTTTCATTGGCAAATGAAAATGTTCTTACTAAACTTGTAATCAGCTAAATAATAAAACTAAATTTCTTACCTAAAATTTTACACAATGAAAAAATTAATTCTCATTCTTTTTGTTTTCGCGCTAATGGCAAACTTTGTAAATGCCGCTGAACGCCCTGCCAACTCAGATGTTATTGGCGAATGGAAATACGAAGTTCCGAACGCACCTTACGGATACAATACCGGCAACCTGGTTTTTGAAGAACTGGAAGGAGCCTTAAAGGGTTTTGTAAAACTGGAAGACAACAACAAAATTGATTTAAAGGACATAACTTATGAGGAAGGCGTATTAAAATTTGGTTTATACGTTGATTACGATTACGTAACACTGAAAATTAACGTTGAAGGAGAGGAAATGAAGGGGATTGTAAACAGCCCCGAAGGCGAAATTCCAATTACTGCGAAGAAGGTGAAATAGAATCCTTATTCCGACAAAAAACATTCATGATTTAAGGAATCACCTACAGGAATGAAAGGACATTAATATTGTTTCACGCAAAGAAAAGAAGAAGCGCAAAATTCGCAAAGGTATAGAATCTGTTTTGCGTGCTTTGCGAAAACTTAGGGATCTACTCTGCGTGAACTTTTTTGTTTTTACCAAAGTGACTTTCAGAAAAAAGGCCGCTACAAAATAATTTGCAGCGGCCTTTTTTATTGTTAAAATACTTGATCGACTAATCTAATTTTATCACCTCGCTGCCGGCCAGTAAAAAGGCTCCGGTTCCGTAAACTTCCCAGCTGTCTGCTTCGAAGTTTTTCCGTGGGTCGGCACCAATGGGCTGGCACCAGCCCACATGCCCGTCGGGCTGAATCAAACCATTTAATCCTACCCACGCTTTTTCAACCGCAGGCAGATAAGTTTCTTTATCGAGTATGCCGTTATTGATTCCCCATGCCAAAGCATAGCAGTAGAAACCTGAGCCGCTGGCTTCTCCTCCCGGGAATGATTCAGGATCGAGCAAACTGGCACGCCACAATCCGTCTTCCTGCTGCAGCGAAACAATTTTTGCCGCCATTTCTTTGTAATTCTGAATATAGAAATCACGGTTCGGATAATCTTCAGGAAGTTCGCTCAACACACGCACCAAACCGCCCATAACCCAGCCGTTTCCGCGCGACCAGAAAATTTTTCGGCCATTGGCTTCCTGCTTTTTTTCAATACCGGGTACGTTCCATTTGTAGCTCATATCGCGGGCATACAACTGATGCTCTTTATCCCAAAGCAGATCGTAGGTTTCTTTCCACAATTTATCCGAAAGTTTCAGGTATTTATCGTCGTCTAAAGTCATTCCGAGCTTTACAAATGCCGGAGGCGCCATAAACAGCGCATCGCACCACCACCATGTTTTTTCGAAAATACCATCGGCTTCGTACGGTGTTTTCATAAACTCATCCAGGGTCGCGATGAATGGTTCAATCATTTTCTTATCGCCCGAAACCCGGTACATATCTATATAAGTCTGGCAAATTACATGATCGTCGGCATGATGTAAACGCGGCCCAGGTTTCCACTCGTTGGCCTCTCCCATTTCGTACATGGCTTTCCAGATTTTTTTCGAGCCGGTTGTTTCGTACGCGGCAAAAACGCCTGCGTAAAATGCACCGTTGGTCCAGTCGTACAATTCGTGCTTTGGATGCTCCAGCTGCCAATCCAAGGCCTTTTTCATTGTTTTTTTAATGGTTCTGTCTTTAAAAAGCTTCTCGTTACCTGCTTTTTGTGCCTGCGTTGTTCCTCCAAAAACTACCGCGGCCAGTAGAATAATGATCGTTTTATACATGTTGATTCAAGTTTATACAAAACTATGCAATCGATTGCAGTTTGCAAAATACATTGTCAATTTCTTATCAGGCAAAATCCAAACTGATCATAAATTGTAGGCATAGCATTGCCCGGCTTAACTTTAATTTTAAATTAACACCGATAGGTATTGTTCAATACAATTTTATAATTATACTTGCATCATAATAAATGAAATGACAGTAATAACACTACATCACGGCCATCATTGGAAGAACCAACCATCGGGTAGGCTGTAATTGTTTTGTTTAAACTCAACGATATTAATTAATAAAGGCTTGCCATATAAGGCAGGCCTTTTTTTATATAAACAAACATGGAAAAACTTAAGATTGCTATTCAAACAAAAGGAAGGTTAAACGAAGATTCAATGGGGCTAATTAACGAGGCCGGAATTGGCTTGAGTGTTGGTAAACGTAAACTGGTATCGGAAGCGAAAAACTTCCCAATGGATGCCTTGTTTCTGCGCGACGATGATATTCCGCAAACCGTTGCTGATGGTGTTGCTGACATTGGTGTTGTTGGCGAAAATGAAATGGCCGAGAAAGACGAAAATGTGGTAATCGCCAAACGACTTGGATTCTCGAAATGCCGCTTATCATTGGCGATTCCAAAATCCATCGATTATCCGGGAGTTGAATTCTTTAACGGTAAAAAAATTGCCACCTCCTACCCTGTTATTCTGAAAAAGTTTCTGGATGAAAACAACATCACTGCCGAAATTCACGTAATTACCGGATCGGTAGAAATTGCACCGGGGATTGGTTTGGCCGATGCTATTTTTGATATCGTAAGCTCAGGATCTACACTGGTGAGCAACCGTTTGAAAGAAGTTGAAGTGGTGATGAAATCGGAGGCCGTACTGATTGCCAATCCCAACCTTTCAGCCAAAAAGCAGGAAATTCTTGACGAACTGATTTTCAGAATCGAATCGGTGCAACGTGCTGAAGGTAAAAAATATATTCTGCTGAATGTTCCGAACGAAAAAGTGGAAGAAATAATTTCGCTGCTTCCGGGAATGAAAGCCCCAACGCTGGTTCCACTGGCTAAGGAAGGTTGGAGCTCGATGCACTCGGTAATTGAAGAAAACGATTTTTGGGATGTAATTGGCAAACTAAAAAAAGCCGGTGCCGAAGGAATTTTGGTTGTTCCTATCGAGAAAATGATTTTTTAACGTTATACGTTTGAAACCGCCTTGCAAAAGGCCAAAGCAATAATTTGCTATTTTCGGGCATCAATAGGGCTTTGCGGTTGAAAAATTAAAACACGAAGGCACAAAGAAATGCGAAGTATTCTGTTGCTAAACGTTGTGATATAGTGATCTTGGAGATAAAAGCTCTTGAAACATTTTTTGCAACAAAATGAATTGTGATAATTCAGAATTTTCGGAGATAAGATGTAAGAATAAACTGGTAATAAAAATGACTTCATGAAAACTTATATAAATCCGGGAGAAAATACCTGGACAGACATTTTAAAACGACCGCTTTTCGATGTTTCGGAATTACACGAACGCGTTCAAAATATATTAACAGAAATTCGTGAGCAGGGCGATGAAAAATTGCGCGAATACACCGAACGTTTCGACGGTGTGAAACTGTATAATTTTGAGGTTTCGCCGGAAGAAATCGCCAAAGCAGAAGCTGCAATCGATCAGGATTTAAAAGACGCGATTGCTTTAGCTGCTGAAAACATACAGGCTTTTCATAGCGCTCAAATGCCGGAAGTCAAAAAAATGGAAACCCGGACAGGTGTTATCTGCTGGCAAAAACCGGTGGCCATCGAAAAAGTTGGCTTGTATATTCCGGGCGGAACAGCACCACTTTTTTCAACGGTGTTAATGTTGGCACTTCCGGCAAAAATTGCAGGCTGCAAACAAATTGTGCTTTGTTCGCCACCGGATAAAAATGGAGAAATTCATCCGGCAATTTTGTACGCTGCGAAGGTTGCAGGAGTTACTCAAATCTACAAACTCGGCGGTGTACAGGCTATCGGTGCAATGGCTTATGGTACCGAAACGGTTCCGAAAACCTACAAAATTTTTGGCCCCGGAAATCAATATGTAACAGCTGCAAAACAGTTGGTTAGCATGAACCAAGTTTCGATCGATATGCCGGCCGGCCCTTCAGAAGTACTGGTTGTTGCCGACGAAACATCGAATCCGGCTTTTGTGGCTTCCGATTTGTTGTCGCAGGCCGAGCACGGTGCCGACAGCCAGGTGGTGCTGGTTACTAATAACGAAAATACGTTAAAAGAAGTAGTTGCAGAAGTTGACGCTCAGGTTGCACAACTGCCCAGAAAAGAACTGGCAGAAAAAGCACTATCCAACAGTGTATTGATCGTTGTTTCGGATGATGCCGAGCGTGTGGATTTAATTAACGAATACGCGCCGGAACACCTGATCATCAGCACCAAAAGTTATATGGAACTGGCAGAGAAAATCACCAATGCAGGTTCGGTATTCCTGGGCGAATTCACACCTGAAAGTGCCGGCGATTATGCTTCGGGCACCAACCATACCTTGCCTACAAACGGCTGGGCACGATCGTACAGCGGAGTTAATTTAGATAGTTTCCTGAAAAAAATAACTTTCCAGGAGATTAATAAAGAAGGTCTCCTGGCAATTGGCCCTGCTATTGAAAAAATGGCCGCTACCGAACAACTTGAAGCGCACAAAAATGCCGTAACTTTACGTTTGAAATATTTAACTTGATCAAAACGTCAACCTGAACTTGTTTCAGGTTCTCAATTATGAAGGGAGGATTTGTTTATATTATGAGTAATGAAAGGAGAACCGCATTTTATATTGGCGTTACCAGTGATTTGAAGACCAGAATTGCTGATCACAAGAATGGAATTGGTTCAGCATTTACATCAAAATATAAACTAACAGATTTATTGTATTACGAAGATTTTCCGGATATCTATCAAGCCATCGATCGGGAAAAACAATTAAAGAATTGGCACAGACAATGGAAAATCAACCTCATAAAATCGAAGAATCCACAAATGAATGATTTATATTGGGAAATAAGATGAATAAGATACAGAAACAAGTTCAGTATGACGGATACGATCAAAGACATCACCTTGAACTCGTTTCAGAGTCTATATCTGGTAATAAATACAAAAACAGATGCCGAAACAAGTTCGGCATGACGTACATAACATATTATGGAACTAAATAATCTACTTCGCGAGAACATTAAAAACCTGAAACCTTACTCTTCGGCACGCGACGAGTACAGTGGCGATGCAATGGTTTTTCTCGATGCCAACGAAAATCCTTTTAACGCCCCCTACAACCGCTACCCCGACCCTTTGCAGCGAATGGTAAAGGAGAAAATTGCTGTGATAAAAAAGGTAGGTTCTGAAAATATTTTCCTCGGAAACGGCAGCGATGAACCTATAGATTTGCTCATCCGCGCCTTTTGCGAACCGGGAAAAGACAATGTGGTTAGCATCGACCCAACATACGGCATGTACCAGGTTGCAGCCGACATTTCGGGTGTTGAACTGCGCAAAGTTTCACTAACCGAGGATTTCCAGCTGAATATTAACGACGTACTTGGCGAAACCGACAAAAATACCAAGCTGATATTTTTATGTTCGCCCAACAATCCTACCGGCAACAGTTTGAAAAAAGAAGCCATGCTGGAGCTGGCCAATCAGTTTCACGGGCTGGTTATTGTTGATGAAGCGTACATCGACTTTGCACCCGGAAAAACCCTGATGCCGGAACTGGAACACTTCCCCAACCTGGTAATTCTGCAAACTTTTTCGAAAGCCTGGGGAATGGCCGGAATACGTTTAGGAATGGCATTCGCAAGTACGGAACTGATCAGTATTCTGAACAAAATTAAGTACCCGTACAACCTGAATATTCTTACGCAGGAAAAAGCCATGGAACTGCTCGACAAAAAAGTTACCGTGCAGAAATGGGTGAAACTATTGATTGCCGAGCGCGAAAAAATGGAGAAACTGCTTGCTGAATTTCTGTTTGTAGTTAAGGTTTATCCATCTGAAGCAAATTTCCTGCTGGTAAAAATGCACGATGCCCGAGGCATTTACAACTACCTGGTTGAGGAAGGAATAATCGTTCGCGACCGTTCGAAAGTACATTTGTGCGACGAAAGTTTGCGAATAACCATAGGTAATTCAGAAGAAAACGAAAACCTGCTGTGTGCGCTAAAAAAACTAATTTAAAAACGATGAAGAAAGTACTATTTATAGACCGCGACGGAACCTTGAATTACGAAACGCCCGACGAACAAATTGATGCATTTGAAAAGCTGGAGTTTCTGCCCAAGGTTTTTCGTAATATGCATTACATCCGTAAAAACCTGGATTACGAGCTGGTAATGGTGACCAACCAGGACGGTCTGGGCACCGATTCGTTCCCTGAGGATACCTTTTGGCCGGTACAAAACTTTATTCTGAAAGCTTTTGAAAACGAAGGTGTTGTTTTCGACGATATTTGTATCGACCGTCATTTTCCGGAAGATAACTCGCCCACCCGCAAGCCGGCAACCGGAATGCTTACAAAATATATCGAAGGCGATTACGATCTGGCAAACAGCTTTGTAATCGGCGATCGGCTTACCGATATTATGCTGGCCAAAAACCTCGGTGCAAAAGGTATTTTCATTAATAACGGCGACCAGGTTGAAGAACTTGAAAAAGAAGGTTTGGCTAATGTTTGTGCTTTAATTTCCGACGACTGGGACGATATTTACGCATGCGTTGCCTCGCCTCAGCGAACTGCAAAAGTTGAACGAACCACAAAAGAAACTGCAATTTCGGTTTCGTTAAATCTCGACGGCTCGGGTGTTTGTAATATTTCAACCGGGTTGGGATTTTTCGATCACATGCTGGAACAAATTGGGCGCCACAGTGGTGTTGATCTGAACATCAAGGTAAAAGGCGATTTAGAGGTGGATGAGCATCATACCATTGAAGATACAGCACTGGCTCTTGGCGAAGCTTTTAAAAAGGCTGTTGGCAACAAACTCGGTATGGAACGCTACGGTTTTTGCCTGCCAATGGACGAGTGCCTGGTTATGGCTGCTATTGATTTTGGCGGACGTCCGTGGTTGGTTTGGGAGGCCGATTTTAAACGCGAAATGGTGGGCGACATGCCTACCGAAATGTTTATGCATTTCTTTAAATCGTTCTCCGATGCAGCTTTGTGTAATTTGAATATTAAGGCCGAAGGTACTAACGAACACCATAAAATAGAAGCGATTTTTAAAGCACTGGCAAAAGCGATAAAAATGGCCATTCGCCGCGATGTATTTAACTTTGATTTGCCTTCAACTAAAGGAATGTTGTAATTTTAAAAACTCCGCGTAACTCTGAGTAAAACTCTGTGCTCTCTGCGGTTAAAAACTATGAAGACAATAAAAATATTAAACGAAAAAAAGGACACGGCAATCTTACTGATTCACTGTCCGGATAAACAAGGAATCCTTGCCACTGTAACTGAGTTTCTGAACAAAAATAAAGGCAACATTATTTACCTCGATCAGCATGTCGATCGGCAGGAGAAGATCTTTTACATGCGGGTTGAATGGGAATTAGAGAATTTTGCAATTCCGGCAGATAAAATCGGTGAATATTTCGACACTTTAATCGGTAGCCCGTTGCAAATGAACTGGAAAATCTATTTTTCGAATGAAATTCCGCGAATGGCGCTGTTTGTATCGAAAATGCCACATTGTTTGTTCGATATCCTGGCGCGTTATACGGCCGGCGAATGGGATGTGGAAATACCAATGATTATTAGTAACCACGAAACATTGCGTCCGGTTGCCGAACGTTTTGGCATCGATTTTCATTATTTCCCAATAAATAAAGAAAACAAGGAAGAACAGGAAGCTGCCGAGCTAAAACTGTTACAGGAAAACAAGATCGATTTTGTGGTGCTGGCACGCTACATGCAAATCCTTTCAGAGGATTTTGTAAAGAACTACCCGAACAAAGTGATCAACATTCACCATTCGTTTTTGCCGGCATTTGCGGGCGCCAAACCTTATCATGCAGCACACGAGCGCGGAGTTAAAATTATTGGAGCTACCAGTCATTACGTTACTTCCGAGTTAGATGCAGGGCCAATAATTGAGCAGGATGTTACCCGCTGCAGCCACGTTGATACGGTACAAAACTTAATACGCAAAGGCCGCGATCTGGAAAAAATCGTTCTTTCGCAAGCCGTTTACAAACACCTTCAGCGTAAAGTTTTGGTATATAAAAACCGAACGGTTGTGTTTAATTAAATTGATACGCTTACTGGTATCCAGTATCCAATATCCAGAAACAAGTAACCAGCTTAAAACATGTAACAAACAACAAATCATGAAAATACTACTATCCATCATAAGTATAACATTATTCGCCATGTCAGCATTTGCACAACTAAGTACAATCCCTGAGAAAGAAATTCCCGCCGATTACGGTTACGTTGTAAAAATTGGCCAGCAAATGCCTGATATTACAATGGAACTTACCGATGGCACAAAAATTACTACCGCCGATTTAAAAGGCAAAGTAACCATGTTGCAATTTACCGCCAGCTGGTGTTCGGTATGCCGAAAAGAAATGCCACACATTGAAAAAGAGATCTGGCAAAAACACAAAAACAACGATGATTTTGTGCTGATCGGTGTAGATATGGACGAACCGCTCGATAAGGTTAAAGCTTTCAAAAAAACGATGAAAACTACCTATCCGCTGGCTCTTGATCCGGGCGCCGAAATCTTTTATACTTTTGCCGCCAAAGGTGCCGGTGTAACCCGAAATGTAATTATCGACAAAACAGGAAAAATTGTATATATGACCCGCCTTTTTAAAGAAGACGAATTCAATGAAATGGTGGACGTTATTGATCTTTTACTGAAAAAATAAAACCACAAGTTGTAATGAATATCGTAATAATAAAATACAACGCCGGAAACATCGAGTCGGTAAATAACGCACTCAACCGATTGGGAGTGAATGCGGAAATTACAGCCGATCCCGACAAAATCAGGAAGGCCGACAAAGTAATCTTTCCGGGAGTTGGCGAGGCCAGCACCACAATGGCCTACCTGCGCGAAAACAAACTCGACGAACTGATCGTTTCGCTGAAGCAACCGGTTTTGGGAATTTGCCTCGGATTGCAGTTGATGTGCTCGCATTCGGAAGAAAACGATACCGAGTGCCTGGGTATTTTCGATGAAAAAGTAAAACGTTTTATTCCAAAACCCGGCGAAGAATACATTACCAAAGTTCCGCACATGGGATGGAATGCCATTCAAGACCTGAAAAGCGACCTTTTTACGGCTGATCTGGAAAATGAATACGTTTATTTTGTACACTCGTATTACGCCGAAAAAAGCGAGCATACCA
Organism: Draconibacterium orientale; assembly: GCF_900111425.1. NCBI lineage: Bacteria > Pseudomonadati > Bacteroidota > Bacteroidia > Marinilabiliales > Prolixibacteraceae > Draconibacterium > Draconibacterium orientale. The sequence continues at coordinate 340,667 of NZ_FOHT01000001.1, forward strand.
TTGCCACCTGCAATTATATTCTGCCATTTAGTGCAGCTTTGCATCGCGATAATTTTTATGCCACGCAGTTTCATCCGGAAAAAAGTGGAACAATTGGCGCAAAAATATTGGAGAACTTTCTAAAACTCTGAGCACACTAACGTAACTTTACAACAACAATTTTAACTGGTAACAAACGTTACTCAATCGAAACTGGCAACAAAAAAAATAATCAGCAAAATCATGGATAGGCTAACAATCATTAAAGTAGGCGGAAAAGTAGTTGAAGAACCTGAATCGTTAAATGCACTGCTCGATCAGTTTCGTAAAATTTCAGGAAATAAACTACTGGTTCATGGTGGAGGACGCACGGCTACCGAAATTGCAAAACGATTGGGAATTGAAACCAAAATGGTTGATGGCCGCCGTATTACCGATGCCGACATGCTTGAAGTGGTTACCATGGTTTATGGCGGTTTGGTTAATAAGAAAATTGTTGCCGGTTTGCAGGCACGAGACATGAATGCAGTTGGCTTGACCGGAGCCGACCTGGGTTTAATAAAAGCCCACAAACGCCCTGTACAGGATGTTGATTACGGTTTTGTTGGCGACGTTGACGATGTAAATGCCCGCGAACTGCGAATGCTTATCGAAGAAAACGTTATTCCGGTTGTTGCACCACTAACCCACGATGCCAGAGGCCAGTTATTAAATACCAACGCCGATACCATTGCTTCCGAATTGGCCATCGAATTATCCAATTACTTTAAGGTTTACCTTTTCTATTGTTTCGAAAAACGTGGTGTTTTAACCGATCCAAACGATGAATCATCCGTAATTTACGATCTCGATTACAAATTATTTGATCAGTACAAAACAGAAGGAGTTATCAGCGAAGGAATGATTCCAAAACTGGACAATGGTTTCCGTGCAAAAGCAAAAGGCGTACAGGAAATCCTGATTACCAACCCCGAAAATATTGCAACCGGAAGAGGTACCCGGCTTACCTGATTCTATTTTGCACAACTCCCCCATTTCCACATATATTCTCAAACCCTTTGCTTACTTATGTTTATGTATAAGTAACCCTTACCTGTCGTAAAACAGAAAAATGTAAATCTGTTTTTCGATCGCATTTTTACTTATTCCCGATTTTTATTGCTAATTTTCACATTAGTTCATATAAAATTTGCAGCAATCCACACTTTTATATATTGAAATATTTTACTATGTTGAAGTTCAGAAACGAAATTGTGCACAACAATATAAGGAGAGAAACCTAACAGCTATAATTAACTTAATACCAAAACTTTATAATGGCGCTCAATAATACCGAAAATTGTAACAATGGCAGTAAGCTTCATGGAAGAGGTTGCAAATCGTGTATAAAAGAACATCGAAACAACATTTTTTCACCCCTCACGCAGGAAGAAATTGACTTTCTGATTGACAAAAAACGACAAATTGTATATAACGTTGGCGAAACCATCACCAAACAAAATACGGCTTCAACTTCGGTGATTTGTATTAACGAAGGGTTGGCGAAATTTTATGTTGAAAGTACAAATGGAAAAAACGTAATTATTCGGATTGCCAAAGCCGGCGATTTTATAAGTGGTGGAGGTCTTTTTAACGGAAACTTTCAACATTTTAGCGTTTCGGCAATCACAAAAGTCAGGTGTTGCATGATTGATTCGGCAAACCTAACCAGCATTTTTGCCAATAACAACGAGTTTGCTGTAAAATTACTGCGCAACCACACCAAACAAAACAATTACCTGCTAAAAAAACTGGTTGACCATACACAAAAATATATGCCGGGACGGGTAGCCGATACCTTACTGTATTTAAAGAACGAAATTTTCAGTGCTGATGAGTTCTCGGTGCCTCTTACGCGGCAGGAATTAGCCGAAATGTCGAACATGACAAAAGAAAGCTTTGTTCGGATACTCCACCAATTTAAAGACTCAAAATACATTAATACCAAGGGAAACAGAATAAGCATACTAGACGAAAGTTCATTAGTTTCAATTAGCGAAAACGGATAATTGACATATATCAACTTTTCGCTTGTTTATTATCAATTTAGCCATTCTATTATATCACTCTTTCCGCTAAAGTTCATAATAGTTATCCAACTACTTTTATCTCCCAAAGAGTAATAACAAATATAAATTACCTAATATACTACGTTATGAACTACAAATCTATCTCAAAATTATTCTTGCTAGGATTTATTCTGGCATTCATGTTTTCTTCATGTACAAAGGAAGGGCCAATGGGACCTGCCGGTGCTGACGGTGCTGACGGAACTGATGGAACTGACGGTGTTGACGGACAAGTTACTTGTTTAGTTTGCCACTCGGGATCCAATATGGAAGCCAAGCAAGGACAGTTCTGGATGTCTGCCCACGCAGTTGGTGCCATTGCTGTTGATTATGCCGGTGGCCGTCAATCATGTGCACAATGCCACTCTCACGAGGGTTTCGTTCAATATGCAACATTAGGCGAAGTTCTTGGAGATATTTCAAATCCTTCAGCCTGGGAATGTAATACTTGCCACGGACTTCACGAAACGTTTGAAGGACAAGATTACGCATTACGTATGCACGATGCTGTAAGTCCTCTTTCGAACATCGTGGACGACATGGAAGTTGTTGCTGGTTTTACCATGGATTTAAATGGAAACAGCAATTTATGCGCAAACTGTCATCAATCAAGAAGACCAGAACCAAATATTGAAAGTCCTGGCGATACATACAGAATTACAAGTACACACTACGGACCACACCACGGTGCACAGGCCAACGTTGTTTACGGAACAGGATTTGCCGAAATTGAAGGATCTGTTGCTTACCCAACAGCCGGAGGTTCGATTCACCTGGAACAGGCATCTTGTACTGGTTGTCATATGGGTGATTTTACCGACAAAGAAGGTGGCCATTCATTTATTCCAAGTGTTGCTGCATGTAACGAATGTCACGATACAGAATTGGAAGACTACAATTACGGTGGGGTTCAAACCGAGGTTGAAGAATTATTGGTTGAATTGCGCGACCAGCTTATCGAACTTGGTGTAGTTGCCGGAGATGATACTGACGGCTACCACCCTGTTGTCGGAACCTTCCCAATGGTACAGGTACAGGCATTCTTTAACTGGACAGGTCTGGAAGAAGACCGCAGCTTGGGTGTACACAATCCAAAATATGTTAAAGCGTTATTGCTCAACTCTATCGAAGCAATGGAAGCTGAATTATCTGCTACGGCAGCTAATTAATTAAAAGAAATAGAGTGAAAAGACTTCTCTCGGGAAGTCTTTTTTTTCAATAAACTTGAATATGATTATGAAAGCACTAAAAAATCTATTATCAATATTTCTTATAGGGTTGATTTTTGGTGGCTGTGCGTACAATTGGATTGTTGAAGAACCAGTAATAGATCCTACTGATCCGAATGCAGAAGAAGTATCATTCTCATCAGATATTACACCTATCTTCGCATCGAAATGTACAGCATGCCATACCACCGGAAATCAAATGCCAGACCTTACTTCTGCCAATGCGTATAATTCGCTTAACAGCAGCCGCTATATAAACACTTCAGATCCGGCATCGAGCTTGATTTACACCAAAGCAAGCCCAACTGGAAACCACGTGCAGTATTCTGAAGCCGAAGCAGCGCTGGTGCTAACATGGATAACGCAAGGAGCTCAAAACAATTAAAAACCTAAACTGATTAATGATGAAAAAATATATATTGATTCTGATTATTTTAGGAGTAACTTTTTCCAATTCGTTTGCACAGGAGGAGGAAGCAGATCCGGTTTACGCCTTTAACAGCGGAATACTGATTGATGCACAAACATCTTACATTCCTGATGCACGTACACTGGAATTTGTTATTCAACACAAATTCGGCACACTCGAAAACGGTAAATCCGATTTGTGGGGAATTTATGCTCCGGGGTCTAATGTAAGGTTAGCACTAAATTATGTACCGGTTAAAAATCTTCAAATTGGTGCAGGTATCACAAAAAAATTCATGTATTCCGATTTTAATGCGAAGTACAAAATACTACAGCAAAAAACAAGCGGAATGCCAGTATCACTTACCGTATTTGGTAATATAGCTATCGATGGAAGAAACAAAAGCGCTTTTGGAACCGGTAACACCGTTGAATCAAAAGGCAAACCGGCTCAGTACCAGTTTGGATTCACCGACCGTCTTTCATATTTCTCGCAAGCTATGGTTACCCGCAATTTCGGCGATGTATTATCGTTGCAGGCAGGTGCCAGCTTTACGCACTACAATACGGTAGAATGGGATTACGATCACGATGTTATCGGACTACATTTTAGTGGAAAAATTAAATTCTCTCCACAGGGGTCTTTTATTTTCAACTACGACAATCCACTTAAAATTAAAGATATTACCGAGCAGTACACCTGGGATACACATGCTAAAGAAAACCTGGCAGTTGGTGTTGAATTCTTTACATTCACCCACGCTTTCCAAATTTATGTTGGAACAGCACAGGGTATTCTTCCTCAGGATGCGATGATGTATAACCAAAAAGACTGGACCAATAAAGGATTGGCCTTTGGTTTTACTATAACTCGTATCTGGATGTTCTAATCGATTAGAAAGTACAAAAGATAAAGATGGTAATATCCGGGAAAGGTGATATTACCATTTTTCTTTCCATAAAGTTATTGCAAACTTCAGATTTTTTTACACGATTTAACCCATGAAATATTTCATTCCTTTACAAATCCTGATGCTTTTAACAATCACGTTAAAAAGTTTCGGGCAATTTTACGACGATCCCAAAAGTCACGATTGTTTAAAGTGTCACTCCCAACAGACCTATGCATTCCATAACGACATGATGGATACCGAGGAGAAACGTCTGATGAATCCTTACCTGATAATCGATACCATTCGGTTACGCACAGGTGTTCATCAAAATTTCGATTGCACAGACTGCCACTCATTCGATTATACAACCTACCCACATGCGGCATCGTTAAAGCTCGAGCCAATGATGACATGTTTGGATTGCCATGCCGGCGATGAGTCGTTTGCAAAATACGAGTTTGAAAAGATAGACGAAGAAGTTAACAAGAGTATTCACCGCCAGAGTTTTGGCGACAATTTTACCTGTTCAAAATGCCACAACCAACACTACTACTCTACCAGTGCCCGCACAAGTAGCAGTGTTATGGAGATTGTTGAAAACAGCAACGCCATGTGCTTATCGTGCCACAACGATATGAAAAAGTTCAGTCTGGTGTCAGGCGAATTAAAATCTGCCATTGTTGATATTCACGACTGGCTGCCAAACCAGGAGCTTCACTTTAAACATGTACGCTGTATCGAGTGCCATACCGCCGTTGAAGATGATTTGATGGTTTCGCACAATATTCTTGCAAAAGAAGATGCAGTGCGCCGCTGTGCCGAATGTCACTCGTCAAATTCATTGCTAAAAGCATCGTTATACAAATACCAAAACCTACAGAAACGAGCTGAGGATGGAACAGCTTTGGGAATGCTCTCGAATGAAAGTTACGTGATTGGATCGCATCAAATTCCAATATTGAAAACAATTAGTTTGATCATCTTTTTTGCAGCACTTGCAGGAATTATCATCCACGTAATATTTAGAATCATCATCAAAAAGAAATAACAATGAGCTCAGAGAACAAAATATATTTCTACCCGCTTTGGTTACGCATTTGGCATGGTATAAATGCCTTGGGTATTATTCTTCTTATCGTTACCGGAATTAGTATGAACTCGGGTTTCGAGGACTCGCTAATAAGCTTTAAACTAATTATTACAGTGCACAATTATGCCGGAGTAATTATTACGTTAAACTACCTGCTGTTCTTAATTGGCAACATGGTTACCTCGAATAAAAAGTTTTACATCGTTAAACCCAAGAACTTTTTGAAACGCCCGATGAAACAGGCTTACTATTATGCATGGGGAATGTTTCACGGAATGAAAGCTCCTTACCCGCTTTCTGAAAAACGAAAATTTAATCCGCTACAAAAATATACGTACATAGCGGCTATGTACCTGATTGTTCCATTGGTAATAATTTCGGGTATCGGGTTAATGTTTCCCGAGCTGATATTCAATAAAGTTTACAACATCAGCGGTGTTCTTATCACGGCTGTAACACATTCAGCTATGGGATTCTTTATTTCTATATTTTTAATCGTGCATCTTTACATTGCATCAATTGGCAAATCGCCTCTTGATAATTTCAAAAGTATAGTAAGCGGGTGGCATCACGTGTAAATTGAACAAAGAAAAGCAAGTCAATAAATAAACAATAAAACGAAGCTGAAAAAAGGGAGAAGGAAGAAAACAGAACAGAAATAGCAGCACACAAATAATGCATAGTTGGCTCGCAAGGTAGGCTGAGAAGAGAGATTTAGTAATTATATTAAAGACGGCTTAGCATGAAGTACTTGAGCAAAACTTTCACAAAAAATCTGTTCGATGCATGCACCGGAGCAAATTCAAAGACGGTTAAAATATTTTTAATCGTCGGGTTGCTCCTTTTTCCGGGGTTAAAATTAATGGCACAATCGAACTGCGAAGTGCTGGTGATTGGCTCAACCGGATTAATGTTGTGGGTCCCCGAATTCTTCACCAAATTCCTGCCCGGATGGCTGATTAATGTGACCCAGATCATTCACAGCGACGAAACTTTACCGGCCGTTGGTTTTATATTTACCATTCACTTTTTTAATACGCACCTTCGCCCGGAATCCTTCCCTATGGCCACCGTAATTTTTACGGGGTATGTTCTTGAGGAAGAATACAAAAAAGATCGTCCGCACGAATACGAGCAATTCGTAAAATCAGGAAAAATCAATGATGTTCGCGTTGAAAAAGAGTTTACAAAAGAACAGATGAAAACCATCAGAATTTTTGGATTCACTGCGCTTTTCGCCGGTGTAATCATGACAATTCTGATAATTTACTCTTTAATTTTCCATTAAATGACGAAAAAACGAAAAAATGAAAATACAATTTTTAATCGGTAGCACTAGTACATTAGTAGTATAACAAACAGTAAATATGACACATATCTAAATCCTTAGAGATATTGAGACGTTACGTTCAGAACATAGTTTCAAAACCGTGTTGCATATATAGACAATTTATAAATAAGTACCTGACCTTGAATAATTAAAGGAAATTTATAATCTTCGATAACTGGATTTTACAACAAACCAATAAACGAAAAATTATGAAACTACCGTCTTCCATCAGAAACTGGGTATCGATTACCGGAGCTGTTATAGCCGTATTCAATCTGGCCAGTATCCTGGCATTATTTTTATTGAATCTTGCTTTCGGATTTGGTGGTCAATATATTGGTTTAATCATTTTCATCATCCTCCCGGTATTTTTGATTATTGGATTGCTGATGATCCCAATCGGTATGCGTATTTACCGTAAAAAAGCACGGTTGGCAGAAAAAGAAGGCAAACGTTTAAACTGGCCAATTCTCGACTTCAATAATCTGGCTACCCGTAACGCCAGTACAATTTTTATTATTGGAACAATTTTCCTGCTTATTATTTCTTCAGTAGGAAGTTACGAAGCTTTTCATTACACAGAATCGGTAGAGTTTTGCGGAAAATTATGCCATGAAGTTATGGAGCCGGAATACGTAACCTATCACGGTTCATCGCACGAGCGTGTTGCCTGTGTGGAGTGCCATGTTGGTTCGGGAGCCAGTTGGTATGTAAAAAGTAAACTTTCGGGTTTATACCAGGTTTACTCTGTTTTGGCCAATAAATACCCACAACCCATCCCTACTCCTATAGCCAATCTGCGTCCGGCACGCGAAACCTGCGAAGAATGTCACTGGCCCGAAAAATTCTACGATAATAAAATGCGGGTAAAACATTCATTTTTAACCGATGAAGAAAACACCGAGCACATTGTTCATTTGCAGGTAAAAACAAGCACACAGGTAACTCCTCAGGGAGTAATAAAAGGTATTCACCAGCACATTAGCCCCGAGGTAAAAATAGAGTACAAAGCACTTGATGAGAAACGACAGATTATTCCGTGGGTAAAATACACAAACACAAAAACCGGTGAAGAATACATTTACACCGATGAAATGAGTATGGTATCTGAAACCCAGCTCGATTCGTTGGAAACACGGGTAATGGATTGTTTGGATTGCCACAACAGGCCATCGCACAATTACAATGCTCCGCAAAACTTTATCGATCAATCTATGGCAGAGGGCAAAATATCAACCGAATTACCTGCCATAAAATTAGCAGCCATGATGGCGCTTTATCAGGATTATCCAACAAAAGACACCGCAATGATTGCCATAAAAAACCAGGTTACCGACTGGTTCGAAAGTGGATACCCGGATGTTTATGAAACTAAAAAAGCAGAAATCGACCAGGCAATAGCCGCCATTCAGGACGATTATTCCAATAACATTTTTCCGTTTATGAAAGCCAACTGGAAAGAATATCCAAATAACATTGGCCATATGGAATCAGACGGGTGTTACCGTTGCCACAACGACCGCCATGCAACAACCGAAAACAGAACCATTTCAAAGGACTGTTCGCTGTGCCACAACATTATAGCGCAGGGAACCCGGGATAGTATGCAATATTCAACCGCTTTCGAGGCCCTGGATTTCCAACACCCGGTTGACATTGCTGAAGCCTGGAGAACCGAAATGTGCTCAATGTGTCATACAGCATTGTATTAAATTTTGGCACAATATTTATTATTCTTATTATAGGATTTTAGACAAACAAATAATATAATTTAAATACGACAATTATGAAACTCAAAAATTTGATTATTCTTTTAGGACTTGCAGTTTTATTTAGCACTGCAGCCACCGCTCAAACCTACAAGTACATTGGTGCAGCAAAATGTAAAATGTGCCATAATAAGCCCGATAAAGGCGAGCAGTTTAAAGTTTGGGAAGCTGGCCCACACGCAAAAGCAATGGAGGCGTTGCAAGGTGACGAAAAAAACGATCCAACATGTTTAAAGTGCCATTCAACAGCGGGATCTGTTGACAGTGGCCTTCTTGCAGGTCTTAAAGCTGACGAAGGTGTTTCATGCGAATCGTGCCACGGACCTGGTAGCCACTACAAATCGGCTGCAATTATGAAAAACAAAAAAATGGCCCTTTCAAAAGGAATGACCGATCCAACAGAAGAAACCTGTAAGGCTTGTCACCTTGGCGAAAAACCTGAAGGCCATGTGGCTCCTAAAAAAGCATGGAATTATGCTGAATTTGTGAAAGTAATTGCTCACGACGATCCTACAACAAACTAATTTTGTAAAACTTTTATTTTGTAAAAAATTCCTTTGTTTTTGCAAACAAAGGAATTTTTTTAGTGTTTTATTCAGACAACTACTAATTATGAAGAAGCTAAGTTCATTCCTGTTTTCCATGTTTTTTACCGGAATTCTTGTGGTAATTTTTGCAATAGCAATTGGTTACGCCACCTTTATCGAAAACGATTATGGCACCACTACTGCAAAAATTCTCATTTACAATTCCAGGTGGTTCGAGATTTTGTTGTTTATACTCTGCATCAATATTGTTGGAAGTGTTTTCAAATACAAACTTATAGCACGGAGAAAATGGACAATTCTGCTTTTTCACATCTCCTTTCTCGTTATTGGTGTAGGGGCAATGATTACCCGTTACTACGGATATGAAGGCAGTATGCATATTCGCGAAAACAGCTCGTCGGATTTTATTGTTTCCGAAGCATCGTATGTTACGGTAAAGCTTACTGATGGTACCGAAACTCTTGAAGAAGCGAGCGAAGTAAAATTCTCGCCCTACACCGCCAACCGTTTTTCAGAAAAAATACATTTTAAAGGAAAAACAATACACATTAGCAATCAACACTTTATGCCATCGGCAGTTGAAAACATTGTTCTCGATCCTACCGGAGAACCGATTGTTTCGCTGATTACCGTTGAAAATGGTTCCTCACGAAAAGACTTTACTCTCCGAAACGACAACACTAAAACCTTAAGTGGTTTAACCCTTGGCTTCGGAAACAATTTAAATACTGATATTAAACTGAGTTTAAAAGATGGGAACCTGTACATTTCTGGCAACGACACGATCCAGGTTGCCGGAATGATGAGCGAAAAAAGTGAATTGATAGCACCACATACCGAAAAACTGGTTGATACACAAAAGGCCTATACCTATAAAAACCTAACGTTTGCCATAAAACAGTTTCTGCCAAATGCTTCGGTTCAATTGGCTTACCAAAAACCATCGCAGGAGATGAGTCCGCCGGACGCTTTTAAAGCGTCAATAGCAACGAATGGAGCAAGTAAGGAGTTAATCGTTTATGGACGAACTGGAGAAGTTGGAGATTTTTACACCACATCAATCGATGGCATTAAAGTATCGCTTTCATATGGTTCGCGAATAATAAAACTACCCTTTGCCATTCAGCTTAACGATTTCCAGCTCGAACGTTACCCGGGTTCAATGAGCCCTTCGTCGTATGCCAGCGAGGTGGTGCTAAAAGACGGCGCCACCGAAATGCCATTCCGCATTTTTATGAATAACATTTTGAAATACAAAGGATATCGCTTTTTCCAATCGTCGTACGATACGGATGAGCGCGGCACAATTCTTTCGGTAAACCACGATGCAACAGGAACATCGGTAACATATTTTGGTTACCTGATTATGGCCATAGGAATGGTGCTTACCCTGTTTAACCGAAACAGCCGTTTTAAAACCCTGCTGAAAGCATCGGCACAGCTGCGCGAAAAACGTAAAAAACTGTTTGCCATTTTAGTAACGGGCATATTGCTGAGCATTAGTGCACAGGCACAAAATGCAACACCTGCACCACTAGACAGCGACCATACCAAGTCGTTTGAAAGTTTGCTCATTCAGGATAGAAAAGGCCGCGTAGAACCGGTTTCTACACTGGCGTCGGAAATACTTCGTAAAGTGGCCAAAAAAACCAGTTGGGAAGGTATGTTGCCCAGCGAAGTTTTTCTGGATATGCAGGCTAATCCTGAACAATGGAAAAACATTCCCATTATAAAAGTGGCCAATCCCGAATTGCGCAGAACGATTGGAATTACAGGAAAATATGCTTCATTTAATTCGATTGTACGACCGCGTGAAATGGGCGGCTACCTACTTAGCTCTGTGGTACAGGACGCTTATGCTAAAGAAAGTAACCACCGCAATAAATTCGATAAAGAAGTTATGAATGTTGACGAGCGCGTTAATATTCTTATGACCATTTTTACCGGCGATTTTCTCACAATATTTCCCGTTCCTAACGACGACAACCACAAATGGGTATCGATTAACGAAGCCAAGGAACTTCCTGCACAAAATGCAGATTTTGCAAGGCAAATGGTTTCGTCATATCTTCAATCGGTACAAAATCGCGATTGGGCAACAGCCAACCAATTGCTAAACAACCTGAAACAAAACCAGGAAACCATTGGTGCGAAAATCATTCCATCGGCAACAAAAGTAAAAATGGAAGTGCTTTACAATAACCTGAACATTTTTGGGAAGTTATCCAAAATTTTCATGTTTACCGGGTTAATTCTGTTGATGTTACAGTTGCTCACCCTGTTTAATCCGAATATTAAATTACGCTTCCTGAAAAGTTTTGCCTTTTACTTTATTCTCATACTGTTTCTGGCCGAAACTGCAGGACTGGCCATTCGCTGGTACATATCAGGCCATGCGCCATGGAGTAACGGTTACGAATCGATGGTATTTATTAGCTGGGCAACTGCACTTGGTGGATTAATCTTCGCTAAACGCTCGGAAATTACACTGTCGTTAACATCAGTTTTGGCCGGTTTAACACTGATGGTGGCCGGAATGAGCTGGATGAGCCCGGAAATTACCAACCTGGTACCTGTGTTAAAATCGTACTGGTTAATTGTTCACGTGGCAATTATTACAGCCAGTTACGGATTTTTGGGTATTAGTGCATTGCTTGGTTTCCTTAACCTCATTTTAATGATTTTCAGAAACAAACGCAATTCCGACAGAATCAATCACACCATAAAAGAACTTGTTAATATCATCCAGATTGCCTTGATAATTGGTTTGTTAATGGTTACGCTTGGATCGTTTTTAGGAGGTGTTTGGGCCAACGAAAGCTGGGGGCGTTACTGGGGCTGGGATCCCAAAGAAACCTGGGCATTGGTAACTATTTTGGTATATACATTCATTACGCACATGCACCGCATTCCGGGAATACGCGGTAGCTTTGCCATGAGTGTGGCTGCTGTTTTGGGTATCAGCTCGGTACTAATGACCTATTTTGGAGTGAACTATTACCTCTCGGGTTTGCACTCGTATGCACAAGGCGAGGCGGCTCCAATCCCTTCAGGGGTATATATTGCGCTGGCAGTTGTTGCCCTGGTAATTGTTACGGCCTATTTCTCCGAAAAGACAAATCCAATTGTTGAAGAAGAAGTTGTATCTGAAGACTAAATAATTCAAGGGCAGGTTATTATTTCATAACCTGCCCTTGAATATCATTCCCGTTGTCCATATTTATATTCCCATTTTTGTTAACATCCTCCAGCGTTTTATTCTGGTTAAAAATGCTTTTCAGCACTTTTTACTCATTCACATCTACACATCTAGATTCTTTACTATATTTGTAGCGGCTCCGAGCTGAAATACCTAAAGTGCATACCAGGGGATTTCGGCCGATGGGATTACCCGGAAACAGGTGATCCTCCCGCATCCCGGCAAGGCCGGGGTAAATTGGAAAGGAGAAAGAGCAAATTTTGCATTGCACAAAATGAAGCTCCTTCCTTCCCTGAAACATATTAACCTGAGTTCAATTATAAATCTTGCCTCAGTTTCTGGAAATTTTCAGCAGAAATTATTGCAGATTTTTGAAGGACTATCGGGATAATTCAAAAAAATATGGAGTGATTTATGTAAAAATTTGAGAAATCCGAAGGAAATTACAGAAATGCACAATCTTTAAACAGAAAACCTCTTAAAATAGCCCGCTATTCTTGCGATATTTTTAATCCAAATTTCGCACATTTCTGTAATTCTGAGGTTAACATCAATAACTGAACTCAGGTTATTAAATGACACAAATACAAAAAGATAAAAAAATCCATTACCCGAACTTGCTATTGATTGCAGGCAACGGGAGAAATGTGGGAAAAACCTACTTTGCCTGTCGCGTAATCGAGTCATTATCCGAACAAGCTCCCATTACCGGGCTTAAAATCACCTCGCATATTCACGAGCACAACAGCGAAGATGTGCTTATAAAAGATAAACACTACGTAATTCTGCAGGAAAAGCAAATTACGGGCAAAGACAGTTCGCTGATGTTACAGGCAGGTGCAAAACAGGTTTTCTTTGTAATGGCTGCACCGGAATATCTTCCGGAAGCATTTGAAAATCTATCGGCTTTTTTACCCGAAACACCAATTGTGTGCGAGTCGGGAGGTTTACATGAAATTATTAATCCGGGTTTGTTCTTTTTTATTCAATCAACCGGAACTCCGATAAAAAAAGCACATCACCTGATACACCATCCAATAATTGTGATTAATGACGGAGAAAAACTTAAATTTGATTACAACAAAATTCAGGTCAACAACAATAAATTTTCACTCGTTTTATGAACCAATTTGAAAAAATACAACAGCTGACCGGCAATTTACCACCATTCTTTCCAACGGAAAAGGTGCAACTTGAAAATGCTTTTAATCGGGTTTTACAGGAAGATGTAATTGCGGATTTAAACATGCCCCCGTTCAATAAATCGGCAATGGACGGATATGCTTGCCGACTTGAAGATATTGGCAATGAACTGGAAGTTCTGGAAGTTATTAATGCCGGAAAAATTGCGTCGCTTAAAATTGGCAAAAACCAGTGTGTGAAAATTATGACCGGCGCTGCCGTTCCGCCTGAATGCGATTGTGTTTTTATGGTTGAGGATGCGGAAGAACTTCATGGAAATAAGGTGCGTTGTACCAATCTAAATACCATGAAAAATATTTGTTACCTGGGTGAAGATTATAAAGAAGGTGATGTGCTGCTAAAAAAGGGAGCCTTAATAAATGTCCCACAAATGGCAGTGCTTGCCGGTGCAGGTTATACTGAAGTTTTGGTTTCAAAACGCCCAAAAGCAACCGTAATTGCTACTGGCAGCGAATTGGTTTCTCCATCAGAAACACCAAAACCAGGGCAGATTCGGAATAGTAATTCCAGCCAGGTGATCACCCAGCTCCGAAAAATGAACCTTGAAGTTGTGGATGAACTCATGCTGGTTGACGAATACGAATTACTCACTAAAAGCTTTAACAAAGCGCTGGAATCGAGCGATTTTATCGTTTTCACCGGTGGAGCATCAGTTGGCGATTTCGATTTTATTCCGGAGATATTGAAAGAACAAGGTTTTAAATTATACTGGGATCACACGGGGATTAAACCGGGTAACCCAATGACTTTTTCAGAAAAGGAAGGTAAGTTCGTTTTTGGTCTTTCCGGAAACCCGGTGTCGTCATTCGTACAGTTTGAGTTGATTGCCAAACCGGTGATCTGCAAATTGCTCGGATCCAACTACACACCTCTGCGGGTAAAGGCCCGAATGAACTTTACGTATCAGCGAAAAAAAGCCAATCGTTTGGCAATTATTCCGGTTGTTATTGATTCAGCGGGAGCAATTTCAGAAATTCCGTTTCATGGCTCGGCACACATAAATGCACTGGCTTTTGCAAATGCATTACTTGAAGTACCACTGGGAGTTTCAACCATTCAAAACAACGAATTTGCATATGTACGACCGCTTTAACAGACATATTAACTACCTGCGCATTTCGGTAACCGACCGCTGTAATTTTCGGTGCGAATACTGTATGCCGGCTGAAGGTTTGCCACTAAAAAAGCACGAGGATATTCTTTCGTTCGACGAAATTACCGAAATCGTTAAGACAGGTGTAAAACTTGGAATTCGCAAATTACGAATTACCGGAGGCGAACCTTTGGTGCGCAAAGATTTTCCCGAGCTGATAAATATGCTTTCAGCCATTCCGGAGATCGAAGATATTGGAATGACCACAAACGGTGTTCTTCTGCCACGTTATGCCAAAGCCTTAAAAGCTGCCGGGCTAAAACGCGTGAACATCAGTCTGGATACCCTGAATCCGGAGAAATTCAAAAAAATTACCCGTGTTGGAGAATTAAATGATATGTTAATGGGAATTGATGCAGCATTGGAAGCCGATTTACAACCAGTAAAAATCAACTTTGTTCGCATTCCCGGCGAAAACGAGGAGGATGAACAGGAAGTACGCGAATTCTGCCAAAATAAAGGCTTGAAGCTGCGTTTTATTCGACAGATGGATTTGCGCACCGGCGAGTTTTATGCCGTTGACGGCGGTTTAGGTGGCATCTGCAAAATTTGTAACCGCCTGCGTTTAACTGCCGACGGATTTATCGTTCCGTGCCTGCATTCCGGCTTGCGTTACAGCACGCGGGAATTGGGTATTGAAGAAGCATACAATCAAGCCCTGGAAAACAAACCGGAAAAAGGAGTAGGAACCGAATCACACGATTTTTCAAATATTGGAGGATAAATATGAGTCAATTATCACATATAAACGACGAAGGAAAAGCCAACATGGTAGATGTGGGCCACAAACCACAACAGGTACGAACTGCTGAAGCATCGGGTTTTATTGCCTTGCAGCCCGAAACCATTCGGCTGATAAACGAAAGCCTGATAAAGAAAGGCGACGTAATTACCATTGCTGAAATTGCCGGAATTCAGGCAGCCAAAGAAACATCGCGGCTGATTCCGCTTTGCCATCCGTTGCAGCTTACCAAAGTTGAGGTAAAAGCTGAAGTTCAAAAGAATGGCATTTTGGTAAAAAGTTTGACCAAATGTATCGGGCAAACCGGCGTTGAAATGGAAGCCTTAACAGCGGTGAATGTTGCGCTGCTTACCATTTACGACATGTGCAAAGCCGTTGACAAAAACATGGTAATAAGCGATGTAAGACTTGACTTTAAGGAGAAAATATAATTACAGAAATGGAAGCACAAACCTGCAAAATAAAATCATTAAATATTTCGGAGAAAAAAGGCACGATAAAAACTCCGCGCAAAGAATTAAAGCTAAACCTGGATGGAATTGAAGGCGACGCTCATGCCGGAAAATGGCACCGCCAGATCAGTCTGCTGGCTGCCGAAAGCATTAAAAGTTTTGAAGGCGAGTTAGGCCGTGAAATCAACTATGGCGAGTTTGCCGAAAACATTACTACCGAAGGAATCGCGGTTCATAAAGCCATGCCTTTTGATCGATTCAGAGCAGGAAACGTGGAATTGGAAGTAACGCAAATCGGGAAAAAATGCCACGGCGATAACTGCGAGATTTTTCAACTGGCAGGCAAATGTGTGATGCCAAAAGAAGGTATTTTCTGCCGGGTAATAAAACCGGGAACACTTTCGGAGAACGACACCATGGAATACCTTCCAAAAACTTTTCGCATAAAGGTAATTACCTTGAGCGACCGTGCTTTCCAAGGTATTTACAAAGACAAAAGCGGGCCACTTCTGGAAAAACTGAGCAAAGATTGGTTCACCTCAAAAACATACCTGTGCGAAACATCGCGCACTGTAATTCCTGATGAAAAAGAGTTGCTGGAAACCGAACTACAAAATGCGGTAAACAACAGATTCGACATCATTTATACAACCGGAAGCACCGGAATCGGCCCACGCGATATTGCTCCCGCTGTCATCCAAAACTTTATCGATTTGGAAATTCCGGGAATAATGGATCACATCCGGTTGAAATATGGTGCGGAAAAACCCAATGCATTGCTTAGCCGATCGATTGCCGGAGTTAAAGATAAAACGCTGGTATTCTCGCTGCCGGGCAGTACCAAAGCCGTAAACGAATATTTAACCGAGATTCATAAAATTCTGATGCATTCGTTTCTTATGCTTCACGGAATTGATGGGCATTAAAAGGAACACAAATGTATATCCAAAAGCTCATTGTTCAATTGTAATCACCATTTCAATTAACGGTAATGGGGTTTATGCCTGGTTTTCGGTTAAAGCACCATTAAAAACGTGCTGAGCATACATACTTTTTATTCAAGCTAACTATAAAATATGCTGAGCATACATATTTTAAAGTCTGGCGAACTATAAAACAAACGAAGCTATTGATCACCAAAAAAATCATTCAGAATATCCGCATGATCAAATGCCAGTTCGGGCATATCATCGATTGAAAACCACCTTGCCTGTGCAGCATCGTCGTTGCCTTTTACCGGCATTTTACCGGCCAGCTGCACCGAATACACCACAGAGATAGTACGATGGCGCGGATCGCGGTCGATGGCATCGTACGCACGAAACTGCTGCATTTTTTCCACCTGCAAACCGGTTTCTTCTTCCAACTCACGAATACAGGCCTTTTCCAGTGTCTCGTCCAAATCAACAAAACCACCGGGTAAGGCCCACTTGTTTTTAAAGGGCTCCCTCCCCCGCTCAATCAGCAAAACGGAAATTGTTGTTTCTGATTTTACAAAAACGATAGCATCAACTGTAAGGGCAGCGCGCGGATATTTATAAGTAAACATGATTCAAGTAAAAATTAATAAGTTAAAAGGCAAAAATTGAGAACAGGTTTATTGGCCAAAATCCCAACCGTAGCGTCAGAAGCAAGAGTATTCGTTCGGGATTCAGAGTCGACAAATTATACTAAATCTTCTCGATCTAAATCAATCTCTTTTCAATCTAACCAACACCAATCTTATTTGTGGGCACTACTTTTTCCGACCTGTTTTCCAATGTTTTACTACCAGGTAAACGGCGGCTACAAAAAGGGCAACATAAATAACAAGCTCAATGTTTTCCATTTTATTCTATTATTTTTTTCATTACACGCATTTTGTGGGTATAACGTTGCGTATCGATATTAAAAATTCCGAATTGATCGACATTATCGATACGCACTTTCCCCGATGCATGAATGATTTTATTTCGTTTCCAGATAATTCCCACATGAACAATATTTCCTTCCTCGTCATCAAAAAAGGCAAGATCGCCGGGTTCGGCCTCATCAACAAAACTCATAGCCGTTCCTATTTTTACCTGCTCGCTGGCATCGCGCGGTAATTTAATGCCAATCATCTTGTAAATTATTTGAGTAAAACCACTGCAATCAACACCAAAAGGAGTTCTTCCTCCCCACAAATACGGCGCATTAAAATATTTCAACGCTTGCTGAATGGCAATTTCACGTGCATTCTTCAGTTTACCGTAAATCACCTCACCAGTAGCCAGGTAAGTGTCTTGTATAACCGAAAACTGTTTTAGGTAGGGCCGCCAAACCGGCAATGTACTTCCGGCTACCAGCATCAGGTTTTGTTCTTCGTTAACCGGAACAATGGTAATAATATCGGATGTTACGGCAGTTGCGCATTTTTCAATCTTGTTTAATGTTCGAATAGATATCGGCGTAATCATTTTGGTATCAATCCAGCCTTCGTAACCGTCGTAGGCCAGCTTTACATTCGTCCAGCCCACCATTTGCTCGCGCATTTCAAAGTGTTCGCCAAAAAGAATCTGTGTAACCATTTCGCTTTTTTCAGAAGGCTCGAGCCGAACCGGAATAATACTTAAATTTGAAATGCCGTAGTTCATCAATATTTTCTTAATTTTATTTTGTAAAACAGGAATAGCACCTGTTTGAAGCGTATAAACACAAAACTAAGAAAAAATGGGCTTTACAAACTTATCTGCAAACCTTATTTGTCAACGAGATATTAAGAGTTAGTTTAAAAAGAAGCAGATGAGAGTAATGGTATTTTAAATCAAAATTTCGATATTCGGTATATGAATAAATTAATGAGAAGACTAAAAAGCTACACCCGACTGTTTTTACAGCTATCGTTATTTGTACTTACAGCCGTGGCTTTGTATTTTATTTTGCCCGGAGAGCCAAAGTTTAAATACGAGTACCAAAGGGGATTTCCGTGGCAGCACGAAAACCTGGTGGCACCTTTCGACTTTGCTATTTTAAAAACGGCAAACGAACTAAATGAAGAAAAAACCGACCAAATCAGTTCGCTTGTTCCTTATTTTTTTAACGATACGACCCAAAAAAGTGAAAGTTTAGCACGTCTTCGCCAGGACCTGGAACTGGATATTGACACCACAAATACCGCAAAAAAAAGAATATTTGAAGCTTTATCAACAAAACTCGATGAACTATACGGAAACGGAATTCTGCTTTTTTCGGTGGATATTTATGAAGAGCTGAAGGGAAAAGAAGAAATTAATAAACGTACCGGAAATATTGTTCAGAAAGAAGATGTTGACCAGCTGTATTCCGAGAAATCGGCCTACAATGCCCTTTTAAACACCCGACAAAACCTGGTTAGCGAAGGCAACAATTTCCCGTGGCTGACCAATCTTAATCTTGAACGGTACATAGCGGCAAACCTTGAGTACGATAGCGAAACCAGCCAGAAAGAAATTGATGAAATAACACAATCCATATCGGCCACGCGCGGAATGGTAAAACAAGGGCAACGAATTGTGCTGCAGGGCGAAATTGTAGATGCCGAAAAATATCAAATGCTGGAATCGTTAAAAGCCAGTTACGAAAAAGAACGTGGTAACGATGTAAACCGCTACATGGTATCAATAGGTAAAGTACTGCTTATTTCGGTTCTGCTCAGCTTCATTTTTGTGTTTCTGTTGCTGTATCGGCGCGATATACTTGAGCACCTGAACAAATTAAGTTTTATGCTGATGCTGATGGCCGGCACCATTTTGCTGTCGAATTTTATAAACACCTTCCCGAACCTGCACATTTATATGGTTCCGTTTGCGGTGTTCCCAATAATGATACGTACATTTTTCGATTCGCGAACGGCTATTTTCACGCTCATCATCACCACCCTTTTAATGGGATTTTATGCACCAAACAATTACGAATTTATACTTCTTCAGGTGTCGGCAGGTCTTATTGCGGTTTTTAGCCTCAATAAAATGCATCGCCGCGTTCACCTGGTTTTGGCAGCCTTGTGGGTATTTTTAACCTACCTGGTTGTTTTTACGGCACTAAACCTAATTCACGAAGGAACATTTATTTCCTACGATTATTCGATGTTAAAATGGTTTGCCATTAGCAGTGTGCTAATCCTTTTGGTATATCCGTTGGTATATATTTTCGAAAAACTTTTTGGATTTGTTTCCGATGTAACTTTAATCGAAATATCGGATAGTAACCAGCCATTATTGCGAAAACTTGCCGAGCAGGCACCTGGTACATTTCAGCATTCGATGCAAATTGCCAATCTTGCCGAAGAGGTTATCCTTCGTATTGGAGGAAACCCTTTTTTGGTACGCGCCGGTGCCCTTTACCACGATATTGGAAAGATTGGCCGTCCTAACTTTTTTATCGAGAACCAGGCCATGGGAATGAACCCGCACGACCGGATCAGTAATTTAAAAAGTGCCGAGGTAATTATCGACCACGTTCAAAATGGGGTTAAAATGGCACAGAAACACAAACTGCCGGCGGTTATTATCGAGTTTATAGCCACGCATCACGGAACAACAAAAGCAAAATATTTCTACCTGAAGCACCAGGAACAAAATCCGGATAAGGAAGTAGATGAAAATGCTTTTGCCTATCCCGGGCCACTTCCCCGCTCGAAAGAAGCTGCGGTGGTTATGCTGGTTGATGGAATTGAAGCGGCATCGCGCAGTATGAAAGAGAAAACACACGAAAACCTGAAGGCGCTTATCGACAGTATGATTGACAAGAAAATTGAAGATAAACAGCTTGATGATTCGGATCTTACCTTCAGCGATATAAATACAATTAAACATACACTTTTAGAAAAACTGATAAATATTTACCATATCCGAATTGAATATCCTGACGAGAAAAAAAGGAAAAAGCAGTAGCAATAAACGAAAACCTGCCTTTTTGCGTTAAATAGGAATGACTATAAAGAAATTATGGACGTAAGAGAATACATTATGAAAAATTTAGTAAAAACAACTTTATTGTTTTTTGTAGCTGTGGCTGTTTTTACGGCCTGCTCAAAAGATGATCCCACTCCTGAAGGGCCGGAGGCTTCGGAATATACAAAAAAGGTAAATAAATTCATTTACGAGACAATGGATGATGTTTATTTATGGTACGATGAATTGCCAAACATTAATTATAAGTACGAAACCGATTCAAAAGCCTATTTCAACAAATTGCTTTATGTAGATGATAAGTGGTCGTACATTACTGATGATGTGGATGCGCTGGAAGCTAGTTTTGAAGGTACTGAAAAAACATACGGCTGGTCGCTGGCATTTGGACGCTTCTCGAACACCGGCAATATTTTTGGTATTGTTGAGTATGTTTACCCGGAAACACCGGCCTCGGCAGCAGGAATTAAACGTGGCGACCTTTTGATTGAGATGAACAATGCCGACATTAACGATGACAATTACACCGACTTGCTATACAGCGATAACATAGATGTTACACTTGGCGTATTAACAGGCGACGGTATTGGCGCCGACACAACTATTCGTCTTACATCCTCTGTGTTGACTTTAGATCCGGTGTTAACAACCAATATTGTGGAACACGATGGCCGAAAAATTGGTTATATTTTTTATGCCCAATATATTTCGGATTTTAACAGCTCCCTCGACAATGCTTTTGCAAGCCTGGTAAACCAGGGAGCAACAGATCTTGTAGTAGACCTTCGTTATAATCCGGGAGGAACCATTTCGGCTGCCAAACACCTGTGCTCGTGCATTGGACCTCTTGATGTTGTAAACGATAACAGCATTCTTGTTACCTATAAATGGAATAAAAAATACCAGGACTACTTTATCGACCGACAAATTATGAGCCAGGTTGAGGTGTATTTTGATAATCAGGTTCCTGTAAAAATGGGATTAGAAAAAGTTTATTTCCTCACCGGATCGGGGACTGCTTCAGCATCCGAACTTTCAATAACCGGATTAAGAGCCTACATGGATAATGTTACAACTGTTGGCGACACAACCTTTGGGAAATACACTGCATCAATTACTTTAAAACCAGAAGATTATTACAGCGAAGAATATAGCGAAGAAATAGCCAATTGGGGCTTGCAACCAATTGTTTTGCGTTATGCCAATGCTGCAGGCGTTACCGATTTTAAAGATGGATTTGCACCTAACATTCCGGTTTATGACGATCTTTTCGCGACCTTCCCGCTTGGAGATAAGAATGATCCGCTGTTTAAAGCAGCCATCGAAGATATCACGGGCACACCGGTTGTGGCAATGAAAAGTGTTCCAAAAGTTCATTTCGAATACCAGATATTCGATCGTGGTTTTTCTCGCTACGACCAAAATAAACGCGAAATGCTAATTGAGCAGATTCAACGACCTGAGTAAAAAAAGAAACAACATTCAATACAAAGAAAAAGGTGCTCGAAATGAGCACCTTTTCTATTTTACACTGTTTAACTTTTTATGGTGTGGGTAATTCCAGATTGCTATAATTAAACACGCCACTGTCTTGATAAGCAACACCATCATAATCGATCGCATTTACTTCAAAACGAACCGAATCAAGACCATCTACACGCAAACTGTTCAAACTAAACGAAACGTAAGCGGTATATGGAACCGACTCCTCATCGTCGTTTGCATTGTGTCTCAACTCCAGTTGAAATGGCTGATCGTCGGCGGTTAATTCTCCCGGTTCTTTTACCAGGTTTAAAAAGTGGGTTTTATTGTACCCCCAGTATTTCAACCTGAAATTCAGCAAACTATCCGAAATCCAGGCATCTTCAACAATTATCGGATCGTTACCAATACTATCTTCAATCTCTTCGGTAATGTCCATAATGCCTTTCATCAAAACATCGCTGATATCATTTACCTTTACAAGGTAACGTTCTACAGCACTACTGGATTCATCTTCATCTAAAATGGTATAGTTCACCAAAACGCGGTCGCCATCAGTAAAATCTAAATACCAACCAGGGCGTGTTGCAGCGGCAGGAATCAAAACAGAACCGTTGTCCATTACCAAACTAACTGCTCCCGCATCATCTCCTTTATAAATTCCAAACCCAATCCAGTAATCGCCCAACGAATAACCGTCGTCGTCATCTAAACAGCTGGTAAAAACTACCAGTAATCCCATTAAAATTCCAAATGCTAATTTTTTCATTCGTTAATAATTTTATTTTTTAACGGTAACTCATGTAACTCGCATAATCATCTCCTGTATTTTAAACAGAAATTTTTTATGCTCGTTTCATCGCTCTTTAAATTAATAATCACAGTTGGTAGACGGAGCAAAACAAAAATTGGTTGCGTTAGGTAAATAAAAATATGTTGTAGTTTTATCGGAATAATTTTTGGTACAGCTTTTGCTTAATCATATATGCATATATTTATATATATTTGAACAAATAGTTTATTTTAATGGTTGATAATTACAAAATCAAGAATAAAATGAAAACAAGATTTATTACATTTTTAATAGCTGCGGGCTTGTTGTTTGGATACAGTTCCTGCACGGCAAAAGCAGAAAGCAATGATAGCGAAACAGCAACAAAATCGGTTTCGAAGGCCGACAAAGCCACGACCATGTTAACCAAAGCCATGTTTCTGGAAAAAGTATGGGATTATGAAAGTTCTCCGAAAGAGTGGAAATACAAAGGCGAAAAACCGGCTTTGATCGATTTCTATGCCGATTGGTGCGGCCCCTGCCGAACTGCAGCTCCAATTTTGGAAGAAGTGGCCGGAGAATTTGCCGGAGAAGTTATTGTTTACAAAATTGATACACAAGTTGAACGCGAGCTTGCCGCTGTGTTTGGCGTAAAGAGTATTCCGGCTTTCCTTTATATTCCAATAGAAGGGAAACCAACGATGGCTTCGGGTATTGCACGTACCAAAGAAGACACGAAAAAGATGTTTACACAAAACATCAATACAATATTGCTTAAGAAGCAACAAAATAACGACGCACTTTAAGAATAAAAGTGTGAGAAAAAAAAGGCTGTCTGAAAATTATCAGGCAGCCTTTTTCTTTACAAACGATTGAATTTTGTTGTATTTAAAAAGTCAATAGTAAGATTGATCGCTTCGTACATCACAATGTCTTCCTCAACAAAACTTACCATTTTACGGTATTCTTTAATGAAGCGTTCGATAAATGGCGACGATTGTACGGGGCGTCGAAAATCCATTGCCTGAGCTGCATTGTATAATTCAATAGCCAAAATCTTCTCGGTATTCAAAACTACTTTTAAGGCTTTTGTTGCTGAATTTCCTCCCATACTAACGTGGTCTTCCTGTTCGTTCGACGAAGGTATAGAATCCACCACGCAAGGCGTACAAAGCTGTTTGTTCTGACTAACAATTGATGCGGCAGCATATTGCGGAATCATAAAACCGGAATTTAATCCGGGATTGGCCACCAAAAACTCCGGTAATTCGCGTTCGCCCGAAATCAAACGATAAGTTCTTCGCTCCGAGATACTTCCCAGCTCACTCATTGCCATTGCCAAAAAATCGAGCGACAAGGCTAGCGGTTCGCCATGGAAATTACCTCCGGAAATGATCAGATCTTCATCCGGGAAAACCGTTGGATTATCCGTTACCGAGTTAATTTCGGTTTCAATAACTGTAGCCACATAATTCACCGCATCTTTTACTGCTCCGTGAACCTGCGGAATACAGCGGAAAGAATAAGGATCCTGGATGTGTTTTTTGGGTTTGGCCTGCATTTCGCTGCCGGTTAAAACATTTCTGAAATTCTTTGCCGTTTCGGCCTGTCCTTTGTGCGGACGAATGCGTTGGATATTTTCTGAAAACGGTTCGATCAATCCGTCGAAAGCATCCAGCGAGAGTGCCCCGATAATATCGCCCTGGTCGATAATTCGGAAAGTTTTTAATAGCGTATAAACGGCGTGCGCACTCATAAACTGAGTACCATTCAGCAAGGCGAGTCCTTCTTTGGCTTCCAGTTTTATGGGCTCCCACCCCAGCTTTTCAAGTACTTTCCCGGCCTGTTGTTTTTTCCCTTCAAAATTAACTTCGCCTAAGCCAAGCAGTGGAAGGAATAATTTTGCCAGAGGTGCCAAATCTCCGCTGGCACCAAGCGATCCCTGCTCGCAAACAACCGGTAAAATAGCGTTGTTAAACAGGTCAAGAATTCGTTGTACGGTTATCAACTGCACCGCCGAATTTCCTTTTGAAAGCGCATGTGCTTTTAGCAACAACATCAGTTTCACAATATCGGCAGGTATTTCCGGGCCAATATTACAGGCGTGCGAAACCACCAGATTTTCCTGTAATTTACTTAAGCTGTCTTTCGAAATTTCAATATCGCACAATGCTCCAAACCCGGTATTAATTCCGTAAAGCGGTTTATCCGCTCTTTCAAGTTTATTGTCGAGGTACTTTTTGCTTTTATGAATAAGTTGTACCGATATTTCAGAAAGTTTAAGCTTTATATTGTTTTCCAGAATATCCTGAATGGTATCGAAGGTGAGGTTTTTGGGGGTTATTTCAAATATACGGTTTGCCATAATTAAACTGTAAAATGGTGAAATGGTAAAATTGAGAAACTGTTAAACTGATGAATTGTAAATAACGGATACACTGAAATATCCTATTCATCAGCCCGTAGTTGGGCACAAATAGTGCACCTCAATCACGGGAAACGTACATCTCCACCAAGTGTTTTTACAAGTCTGTTTGAAACCGATGCAATCATTGCTCCATTTATTTTGGAGCAATATCGTATAAAGTAATCAGCTATTTAAGGATATTTATCAGTTCTTGTGTGTCAACCAATTGCTGCTCTCCTGTTTCCATATTTTTAAGCGTGAACTTTTGAGCAGCCATTTCATTATCACCGGCCAGAATTACGTAGGCAATTTCTTTACGGTTGGCGTAAGTCATCTGCTTTTTCATTTTTGCACTTTCGGGGAATATCTCAGCATTGATACCATTTTTTCGCAACTGAGCCAAAACCGGCAAACAATAAGCTTCCTCCTTCTCTCCGAAGTTTACAAACAAGGCTTTTGTGGTTTCCAGCGACTCTTCCGGGAAAGCATTTAACTGAACCAAAACATCGTAAATACGCTCGGCACCAAACGATACACCAACACCCGAAACATCGGGCATACCAAAAATTCCGGTCAGGTCGTCGTAACGGCCACCACCGCAGATACTGCCAATTTGTACATCGTTCGATTTTACCTCGAAAATAGCGCCGGTGTAGTAATTTAATCCACGCGCTAAGGTAAGATCCAGTTCAACGGTTGTATTTAGCTCAACGTTTTCAAGATAAGCAAACATAGTACGCATTTCGGCAATTCCTTTGGCACCAATCTCGGTTGCGCCAATAACTGTTTCAATCTGCGCCAGTTTTTCAACGGTAGTTCCTTCCAATTTCAGAATCGGTTGAAGCTTGTCAACGGCCTCCTGCGAAATTCCTTTGTCAAGCATTTCCGCATTTACCTTTTCCAGGTCAATTTTATCCAGTTTGTCGATAGCAACGGTAATATCCACCATTCGGTCGGCTTCGCCAATAGCTTCGGCAATTCCGGCCAGAATTTTTCTGTTGTTGATTTTTACCGTTGTATTGATTCCCAGTCGTTGAAAAACCTCGTCGATAATTTGTACCAACTCCACCTCGTTTAGCAAACTGTTGCTACCAATCACGTCAACATCGCACTGATAAAACTCGCGGTAACGTCCTTTCTGAGGTCGGTCGGCACGCCAAACCGGCTGAATCTGGTAACGTTTAAACGGGAAAGCAATGTCGTTTCGGTATTGCACAACGTAACGCGCAAATGGCACGGTTAAGTCGTAACGCAATCCTTTTTCAGATAGTTTTGTAGTCAGTTTGTTCGAGTTTTTCTCGTCCAGCATTTCCTGCGGAACTTTAGAAATAAAATCGCCCGAATTCAAAATTTTAAAAAGCAGCTTATCACCTTCTTCGCCATATTTACCCATCAATGTTGATAGGTTTTCCATTGCCGGTGTTTCAATGGGTTGAAATCCGTACAAACGAAATACATCTTTAATGGTATTGAAAATATAATTTCTTCTCACCATTTCTGCAGGTGAAAAATCGCGGGTGCCTTTTGGAATCGAAGGTTTCTGTGCCATCGTTTTAAAATTTTATGAGGCTGCAAAAGTAAGAATTTCTGTAGTTTTAAGGATGTCATCTTTTAAAAAGATGACATCCTTATCCATGAAAACTGTTCTGTTAATAATTTTCGTATATTTATATATGCCTTCACTAAAATCAATAACACCCTCTACATGTGGCAGTTACTACCATGTTTTCAACCGAGGAATTAATGGACAGCGAATTTTCCTAAAGAAAAAGAACTATCAGCATTTTCTCACACTCATAAAAAAACATTTAACAGAATATGTCGATATTTTGGCCTATTGTCGGATCACACCCAAAATTCGGTGGATTATAAATTTTATAGACAACATGAGAAGAACTGTAACTTTCGGCCTGCCGGCGGCTTTCATCTTTGCCTTGAAGCAAAGACGAAACAGAAAATTCAAGGCTGCTTTTGATCCTTTCCCTACGTTTTCATAAAACCTAAGTTCGGACGGGTGATCTCCTCGATCCCTCGGAGCTTCCCGCTCTCACTAAGGTTTCATTTCAACTCCGGGCAACGACCAAAAGAGGCCGTCCACTTATGCAACGACAGCTACATCAAAGCGTGGCCTCGGCCGGTGAGCCGGAAAACAAGCGGTGACGGCGTTAAAAAATTACTGATGTTTGAGGAGGAACGACGAGTTCTGTAATTTTAGTCGGCATCGCGTAGCTTTTCCGAGGGAAGCGGGCGCAGCCTTGGGTTTTGTGTTTACTATTTGGACCAAGCCAAATAGTAAAATCTGTCCGATAGGACAAAATCATTTCTCTTATGGTTGGTGGGTTATTTGAATTGATTCGAAAATTTTTCTCCACCAGAAATAACAAGTGATCCCTATTGTCTTTTACCCAATCATTTTCATTTAGTTATAAAAGTTAAGGATGTCCTTTTCCAAAACGGTCACATTATTGAAAATCATTGTTGTCCGGGAAACCGGATCTAGTTTAAATTCATATCTCTAACTTCTTGATATTCAAGTCAGGTATTTTTATTTTTCAAAAGTAAGCCCCCTGTACTTCTGGGAATAGCGAATGTTGGTATTTGTATTTGTCTTGCTTTATCAATATGAGCCAGCTTTTCTCTGGGTTTTCCAGGAAGGCATATATGTTGATGTA
>NZ_FOHT01000016.1:0-107306 GCF_900111425.1 Draconibacterium orientale
TTCAAATGTATTTGAATGAGTTCGTCTACAAGCTAAACCGGAGGTATTTTGGAGAAAAACTCTTTGACAGGCTGGTTATTGCTGGAATTACTGGATTATGACTAAATACGGATATTCAAAATAAAAATTCCTGTTGCCATAAAAAAGTGCATTTCGTGAACGGAATGCACTTTTTTATTGTTGAATTTTGATGATTCTTTTTTGCGTATTATAGATCAAGCACTAAAACTGATGCTATTTTTACGGCACCATTCTAGGTTTTGAGGATGGAGTCGTGCGTCCTAAAGTACTGTTCACCCCATAAATAAAAGCATTGCGAGTTTTAAAAATAGCTATTTCAAATAGGCTTCTACCAACGCTACCCAATAAGCTGCACCAATTGGCAATAAATCTTGATTAAATACATATTGCGGATGGTGTACCATAAAACCGTCACCATTACCTACCATTACATAGCTGCCCGGGCATTTTTCGAGCATAAAAGCGAAATCTTCACTACTCATCATTGCATTGGCATTTCTTTCCACACGGTCTTCTCCAAACGTTTCAGCCGTTACATTAGCGGCCCATTTGGTATTTTCTGGTGTGTTCACCAAAACCGTTCCGGGAATACCTTCTCTGATTTCATAGTTACAATTAAATGCTTCGGCTTGCGATTTGGTAATTGTACGAATTTTATCAAGCACTATTTTTCGTACGTCATTATCCATATTTCTGATACTTAATTTTAGGATAGCCGTTTGTGGTACTACATTGCCGGCATTCCCTGATTGGAAAGCGCCAACATTTACAACGGTTTGTTTCCATGGCGACACATTACGACTGACGATGGTTTGCAATGCCATAACCAACGACGAGCCACATACCAGCGGATCAATACCCAGTTCGGTCATCGAACCGTGTGAGCCTTTCCCTGTGAGTTCTATTTCCCAGTTATCGACGGCAGACATGGTTTGTCCTTCACGGAAATAGAATTTCCCAAACTCCAGGCCCGGAATATTATGCATGGCGTAAATCGCATCTACCGGAAAGCGCTCAAACAATCCATCGGCTATCATTGCCGGGCTTCCTTGCATGGTTTCTTCCCCCGGTTGAAAGAAAAAGCGTACCGTTCCATTAAATTTTTGGGTTTCGGCTAGGTATTTAGCGGCTCCAAGCACCATTGAAGTATGACCATCGTGACCACAAAGATGCGATTGTCCTTTGTTGGTGCTTTTGTAGGGTAAATCATTATCTTCAGGGATGGGCAGCCCGTCAAAATCGGCACGAATACCAATTACTTTTTTGCCATCGCCAACTTTTAGCGAAGCTACCATACCGTATTTGCCAATGCCTTCAACCAATTCTTAGGCACCAAACGATTTTACCACATCAGCAATATACTTCGCTGTGTTTTCCTCTTGCATCGACAGTTCTGGACTTTTGTGCATGGTTTCCTGCCATGTTTTTAATTCCTTTTTTTTGCTTTTTAATGTAGCTATCAGTTCTGTATTCATTGAATTCGTTTTTAACAAGTTACTAAAAAGATAAATTTGAGCATTGAATCAGTCATTGGCTTTTCCTGTAGATTTAGGTATTGTAATCATTATAAAAAGAATGGCCATAACGATCATCATCAGGTTTACTCCCAGACCAATAATAGCCGCCTGACGTACCACTACATTGTCCTGACGTCCTACAAAAGTGAGTACACCTTCTAACCATTGAATATGGTCGCCAACATTGAATGCAGCAAAAACGCCGGCAGAAATAGCCACACCAAATGCAGCGCCCAGCGATGATGCCATTTTGTAAATTCCCGCACCAGCACCGGCCTGATTTCCGGGCAGGTTCGATAATGCGGCATCAGTTGATGGAGTAGCGTAAAATGCCAGGCCTAATCCAAATAAGGTATAAGCAATAATCGCCAGTATTTTATACGTATCGGTCATTACATTGGTAAACATGAGAAGGAAGATGGCCACTCCTACGATGAGCGAACCCCAAATCATGGGTTTGCGTGCTCCAAATCGCTGCAATAGTTTTTCACCCATACGGATAAACAAAACAATGGCAATGGCATAGCCTAAGGTTAGCATTCCGGCTTCCTGTGCCGAAAGGTTTCCGCCAACCTGTAGAAGCATGAGCGATACGATTAACATTCCGGCAGTACCATTGAGCAAAAAGTTTGAAATAGTAGCGCCGGTAAAAATCATGTTATTAAACAACTTAAAATCGATAAAAGCACCTTTTTTCCCTTTTTCAATGTAGAAGAATATAAATGAAAAAAGGAGTGTTGCAGCGATTAAAACAATCCCGATAACGCTGGTAAAGCCTAATTGTGAACCTTTGGTTACTAATATTTGCAGGCCAATCATTGCCAGCATAAATGTAAAAATACCGGCATAATCATTTTTGTTATGTTCTTTTCCTTCGGCCTTACTTTCGGGGTACCTTTTATCATGATCAAACCTATGACTGCAAGAGCAGCAGCGGAAAAGAAAATCCATCGCCAGCCAACATTAACCATCAGTCCGCCAAAGAGTGCAGCAAAACCGGAACCGCCCCACGACCCCATAGACCATAATGAAATGGCACGTTGCCGCTCTTTACCTTGCCAATAGGCTTTTACCAACGCCAAACTTGCAGGCATTATGGCGGCCGCCGAAAGTCCCTGAAAAATGCGGCCAAGAATTAAAACGGCAGCAGCAGCACCCCCAACTGGTGTAAGGCCGACTAAAAGTGAACCGGTAATGCTAAAATAAAATCCGATACGAATCAGTTTCATTCGTCCGATTTTATCGGCTAACCCTCCAAATACAACAATAAAAATACCCGAAAACAATGCTGTAATTGAGACGGCAATGTTCATCATCGATACATCCATGTTGAGGTCTTTCGCCATATCAACATTGATGTTTAAGGTGGTTTGCGCAAAGAGCCAAAACGCCAAAACGCCAAGAATGATACCAAATAATAACTTATCATTTCCTTTGTATTCAACTGAATTTGTCATGCCAGTAAGTTTTTATTGTTAAAAATGAATTGTATTCACTTGTATATCTTGATTTTAGTTCGTACTGTTTTATAATGCAGCCATCACTACTTATTTAAGTTTTAGCGTAAATGTTGCTCCGGCAATAAAATGCGAAAAATTAGTTATGGTGTTGTAAGTTGCCTTTACATAGATGCAAGAGGGTACGGTTTCGCTTGTAGTAAAGTTATATTGAAGTTTGGTTTCAAGGTTGCAAATCCCGGCTTCTTTTGCATAAAGTCCTTTCCACGGAGTTACACCAATTGCTCCAGATGCCTGCCATCTTCCAAATTTATGCACTGTGGAAACTTCGGCGTATGATGAGAAATTCCTTCCACCATCTTCTTTCGGGTCGTATCCTAACACAACGGAAGCCCATTTTAGGTTTAATGGGATTTTTTTGAATTTATAGGTGGTGTAAAAATCAACAAAATGTTTCGATTCATTAATGTTGAAATTCAATGGATCGGATTGCCAAAATGTTTTGCCTGGAGAATAAATATCTTGCAGGGCTACAGAAAATTGGTAGTTTACATTGTAAATAACAAAAGGCATAGCCGTTTTATAGATATTGTCGAAAGATGCTGCTGCAAACAGGCCGTAAGTCCATTTGTTTTGCTTGAAAATTATTCTTGACTCAAAAGCAGGGCCTTTCCCAAATAGATTTCCCCGCCCAAGTCCCCGCCAATAATGTTGTGTGGTATACTCGGAAAAAATAGTGATTTGTAAAGGATTTTGATGATCAGCTACAGGTGAATTATTGTTGGTTTGCTGCGCAATTAAAATAATTGGGTGAAAGCAAATAATGAAAAAGATGACTAATTTTTTCATGATACTTGCATTATTCTTTTTCGATGCTTGATCGTGAACTAGGAATTTTTCATTAATTCCTTGAAAAAAACGGAGTGCCCTAACTTATTTCTCCCGGGAAATTGTGTGATTTATGTTTTTCCCTACTTTCTTTATTAAAGGTAAGATATTCAGGGGAATATTAAAAATTAGGGCAAGGCGTAAATGCAATAAAAATTAGAGTAAAACTCAAAGAGTGAGATAACCTTTCTATGATATGTTCAAATCGAGCAGCCTTGACAGAACAACAATTTCGGGGAAGAAAGAACATTCCATGTAAAATATTGGAGCACGTTTTGGTAGCAACCCCATTGGCCACACACTTGAATCCGAGAGCGTTTAGATTACTTTCCGATACAGAAAGTAACACATGTTGATTATTAGTTATTTATAATGATTGGGCTACAAATAGGGTACAAAATCCATCCAATTATAAGAAATCGTACAACAAGCATAAGAAAAAGGGGTGCGGAACGGGGGATTCGAACCCCCGGCTCAACCGTACGTCTATCGTGTATAATTTGTAACATTCATGGATTCCACACTATGAGCCCCGCCATCAGAATGCAAGATGTAATTGTTGTATCCATAAGCAATTGATTTAATTTGTTAATCCATGTAGGAACATGGAAACCGTCAAAAGCCACAAATGACAACACGGTACGACATATCTTAAAGAACTTGTTATCTGACACAAAGTTATAAAAATATCTGTCTATCGTTAATTATATGACGACGATTTGTTTGGCTGCATTTTGAAAACTTTCCAACTGGAAAAACATCTTATGATTCGATGGGACCAAACTAATTATTGTTTTCGATTTCTTACCAATAGGAATTTGACCTTGGCACTTTTTTATTGAGTTCTTCCATTAGTTCTTGTCGGTCGTCATCATCGAGTATTTCGTCTGGTCCTTGAGTAAATGGATCGAACCATTCAAATTTTTGCTTTGCCCAAGGAATCCAATCCATTTTTTTAAAATCCAATCCATTGGTGTTTTCAAGAGCTGTGATATAATCTCGCAGAATTTGTGCTTGCTTCCAGTAATTGGCCATATTTATAAGCACTTTAATTCTTCTTATTTCATCGTTCTTTTTAATTTGAAGCTCTTGCTGTCTTTTCTGTTCCTCCTCCTCAATTTTACGGCGTTTTTCCCATTCAATTCGATCTTCGATTTCTTTCTTTGCATATGTTTCAAAATAGGCTAAAATTTCAGCTAAACGTGATTCTAATGGTTTTTTGCCGTCTAACCATTCCTTTTGATTATATGGACGATTGTCATGTACAAAAGCAAGTTTCCCACTTGGATGATAGGTGCGGCTTCTCCAGCCATATGTACTAGTTTCATAAGAAATTTTTGCTTTCTCTTTAAACTTGATCGGTAGTTTTTCTCCAAAAATGACCGCATACGTTTCATTATCTTCGATGATTATATTGTGCTTTCTTGCGCGAAATAATTTTATCAATGTATTCATAAAATATAAGGCTCTGTCAATATTGGATTCTGATACCATGATATTAATTTCACCACGTTCAGTAGCTCTCATTCCCTCATAGTTGTATACTCCCGAACTCTTCTTTTGTAAAGATTTCTTTGCCTGAGCAATTAGACTATCAAAGCGAGTAATTTTTTCCGGTACGGTTAATGGCAATTGGGGATCATTTTGTAATTCATGTTTTAATTTGGTTTGAGGAGTGACCACATCCACCTTTTCAACATAGTTGCCATCCTTATCACGATAGCATAGAATAGTTTCGTTTTCTCCTTCATATTTGCCAGGCAGCTTTGGCACTATAACTTTGTATCCATGTTGTATTTTTG
Organism: Draconibacterium orientale; assembly: GCF_900111425.1. Taxonomy (NCBI): domain Bacteria; kingdom Pseudomonadati; phylum Bacteroidota; class Bacteroidia; order Marinilabiliales; family Prolixibacteraceae; genus Draconibacterium; species Draconibacterium orientale. The sequence goes on from NZ_FOHT01000016.1 coordinate 5,686, forward strand.
ACCAGTGACCGGCTTTGGGTAAAGGAATATTCATCTTCTTACATCTCTTTCGGATACCATTGTCGGAGATGTTGTATTTTCTTGCTAATCTGGATAATGGCTCACTCCAAACCAGTTCATAAAGTTCCTTTCGCGTAAAAACGATTTTTTCCATGACGATATTTTTTACATAAAAGAAACAAAAAAACCGCCTTGAATAAAGCGGTTTTAATTGAAATCCGAAATATACTGCTAAGCAACTACAACCGAACCAATGTACTTGCTGTTAGCAACTTCACCATCAACGCTAATGAAAGCGATAAAACATTCAACAGAGTCACCGGAATAGCTGTCCGGTACGGTCAGCGTTTGGGTTCCTGCTGCGCGGGTAGAACCTTCAGTCGTAAATACTGCTTCGTTTTTGTCTGGATTCAGAGCTAGAAGCATAGTCAAATCGTCCACATTGGCGTTTGATTCGACTGAATTATCCTCCCAAGTGAAAGTAACTTCACCGGCAGCGGCAGAGTTTGCAGCCGGGTTCAAAGCTCCTGCTAGAGAGCCACGGCTAACCAATGCCTGGGCATAGTCCATGCTATAATTCGGGTAAGCGCCGGTTATAGCATTCTTCACGTTGTAAGACATGGCACTGTTAAATGCTGTCATTTTAATGGCATAGTCTTTAAAACCAATTTTAATAAAAGCAGTGATTGGTTGCAAGAAAGACAAAACCAGAGAGAACTTAGACCGTTGGTCTTTTTGAGCTTTCGAGTTCGGGTTGGTAACTTTAGATGCTTTGCTACGCATGTAGTCGATACCTTTCCAGTTACCACCGATTACAGTTCCCACTTTTCCTGAGAACCCTCCTAAAATACCTTGAGAAATCTTTCCCATTTTCTTTATCATTTAAGTGTTCAACAAATTGTCACTTGGAGTTGGCACGGAGGAAACTCGGCTCAAACCATGCGACTGTCGTTTTCTGAATATCAAACATTGGGCAATTAAGGTTTCTAAAGGTGGTTTGCATCGTTTTTCATTCAATTGACTGACAATCTTGAAACTGTCAGTAGGTAATGATTCAATGGGGCTTAATTGAATGCGTAAACACCGAAAAAATCAAAGGGATGAAACGGACAAAAGGAAACGGAATAAATAGCGAAGCGGCTTTATGCCGTAGTCTTTTGGTCGATTCAGACCGACTTTAAATTTGTTTGCGCAATCAATTAAACCGGGTAGGGTTGAGGGGAATGCTTTTTAATTGGTTCAAACCGGTTTCGGAATGCTGTATCGATGGTTTTTGCACGGGTGCGTCGGAAAAAATTACACACAGGAGAAACAGCCTTGAGTCAAACGGCTGGGCGGTGGCTGCAATGAATGGAGCGCAGCGGAATGGTTTGCGGACACTGACCAAGCATCGCGAGCCGCCTGCGAGTGGAGCAAGGGTGATGCAAAGAGATGGTTTGAGAATCCGATAACCCTTTGCGGCATATGTGCGAAGTGGAACGTCGTGTTTTGGGGTGGTTTTAGGGAAGGAAACACGGAGTGGAACGAGTACACAAGGCTACCGCTGAAAAATGCCAGAGCGAAGCGGAGGCAAATCAGATAATTCAGCCGCAGCCCGCAGCGACCAGCAGGCGAGCCTAACACTGGCAGCCGGTGGACTGCGAGCGGCTGAAACGAATGGAACTGGTACGGAGTGAAGTAGTTGAGGTACGAAGCTCTGAACGTAGTAGCGGTGAAATAAGTGAAGCGGCTTGCTGGACAGAGTAGGCTGCCGTGAGGACAACGACTGAGTTGCAAGCACTGTGACAGCCTGAGCGCAGCGAACCCGCAGGGCGGTTAGTGCTTTTTTACACCATAAAAATTGACGATTCATAAAAAAGGACTAAACGGGCTGGCACCGGGCTTGCCGAAGAAGGCGGACGAACACCGCTTTTCCTGTGTGGAATTGTGGTAGAGATCGTATTTTTTGTTATTAATTAGAGAGTGGAACGAATCCCTTTATTAATCGATAAAATGACACTTCAATTTCGCTTTATGATAGCTTGTAAGGCGTTAAAATTCTTTTTATTACAAGTAATTGACCTCACAGGATTATTGATAATTTAAAAATGTTCGTTTTAATTCTCAGATACGATGTAATTAATAAACGTATTTTTTCTTTTTTCAATATACTTCTTCAATTCGTTATCTTTAGTTAGGGCCTGGTAGTAATCTGCTGTAAAAATTAAATCAGATGCATATTCGTCCACGAGTTTAGATACGATGCAGCGAAAATCTCTATGGTATTCAGCACAATATTTATCAATTAGCTTTTTTGTATTTTCAGGCATAACAAACTTTTCAAAGTGTGACAAATTGAAACGAATGCTATTCTCCTCATAGTAATTTTCCCACTCGTCAATGTTTTCATTGATAATTTTGATTGTTTCATTTGATACTTGATAAAAACTCAGGTTTAGTTCTGAATTTAGTTGAATAAAGTTATCATCGAAAGAATCTTCATCATAATAAACTCGGGCAATAGCGTATCGTTTAGGATCTTCTAATATTTTTTTCAATTCAGCTATACTGAGATAAAAAATGGTATCTTTTGTTCCCCTGGTTGCTTTTACATCAATGAAAAATTCAAAGTCTTCGCACTTAAAAACCATATCATATGGCAAATATGATTCTTCATTTTTATTATTCCATTCAACTTTAAGGTCTTTTACAAAAGGGAAATTTGATCCAATTAAGTTAATTGAAAGCTGATATGTAAGAAGTTTTTGGGAGAAGTATTTATATACTTCCTGTTCAGCTTTTCGGCCAAAATCTTCATTGTTACGCTTCCTTGTTTTTGAAATTACAAACTGATGTTGATTTTCTATTTTATTAATTGAATCCTTACTTTTATTAAAGATTTCATCTTTGAAAAAATTCAATTTAATATTTTGGATTTTGCTGACTTTCCTTATGAGGTCATAGCTCAACTGATTTCTGCTATCCCGAATTTTATTCTTTTTTACTTCGAAAAAGGCGTTGAATTTACTTTCTGAGAATACATTATTTATAATTACATTAAAATCACTTTTTATAAATTCTGATTGCTTATTTACATCCCAGGACAACCTTTCCAATTGCTTATCTGCTCTCCACGATTGTTCTAAAAGAAGTGAAATATCCTTTTTGATTAGTTTATCATTTTTAAGAATGTAGATTCCTTCAAAATTCCCTTTTGTTGCTGCCAATCTTCCATTCTTGAAATCTAATTTATCAACTCTATTGTTAATAAAGGAACATTTTGAATCAAAGGGGATTAATATTGAGATGGATGCACTTGTGTTTTTTGTCCATTTATTCCCTGTCCAATTTTCGTTATATTTATGAATTATTCGCGCGAACTCAGTTGCGAACTCATGATCATTAATAAGTAATTTCAGAACATAACAGTCGTGCTGAGGCGCTGGTTTTGTCTCTATTTCGATTCCCGATAAATTATCAAGATAATCCTCAAGGAAATTAAGGAAATGGATTTCATTTTTTGAAGGATCAAAATCACCAAAACTATAATAAAAGTATGGAAAGTTATACCCGTTTTCTGACGAGAATTCCATAAAATGTATTCGTCGAAATGGGGGAGTTGCATTACTAAATAGGTTATCATGGTATTTACTTCCCCAGATTGGCCCCATTGGATAATCTGTCTTGATCAAAATCGTCTCTATCGAAATGTCTTTTGCGTACGCAACGAAATCTCTCTTATATTTTTTAGATAGCTGTTCTGCCTTATTTTTTCTAATTTCTTTAATGAAAAAGGTAAAGAAAGTGTCCTCATTTCTGAAAACGGAACTTAAGTCTATTCCAAATGGATGAGAAAATCCAAGTTGTTCAATATGAGCAACCCTTTCGTTATATTCCATTTTGATCTTTCCAATCAATCGCCTACTTTCTTCTACACAATTGTGAACCATAATATCAATTTTATCGAAATATTTCTCTAATATCTCAATAATTGATGCCTCTTTTAAGGTCCCTATTTCGGTTTCTTCCAGCGCCAGGTGCTGGTTGCTTTTACCATTTAATAGAAGCTTTTGTAATTGTATGAATAATTGTTGTTTGGGATTTTTATTATATCTGGAGTATTCATCCTCAACATTCTGTATATACGAATTTGAATGTGAAAAGAATTTTTCTTTAAAACGCCAAAGGCCCCATAAAAAATATCTTTTAAACATTTCACGGGACTCTTCAAAATCACTTTCATAAGCTAAAATCCAATTTTCCTCTCCTGCACGCCTTGTTAGAAGATAATCGGTGAATGGTTTTAGAAAGTCAATTTCATCCTGATAATCACAATATCTGTAATGGATAGGCTTAAAGTCAGCCAGAATATCAGAAAAATTAATTGTGTCTGAGAACTTTACAGGCTTGCCACCTTTTACATCTATTTCATAATTTATTCTTATTATGTCGGGGTTAATGTCAACTATTTCAATCATATATTTCACAATAGGTTTGTTATTTTTAGCGTACCATTATACTCTTTAACAAGAGCATCGAGTCGGCATAAAGATATATATGTTAAAATTCGGAAACAATATTTTTAATTAGCAGGTATGATTTTTTCCTGTGTGGAATTGTGGGAGGGGTTAGTTATCTTTGGTCTGCTGAACAATCAATATCTATTGAATTAATGACTGCTCTAAAATCGACCTACAATAAAATAATTCAGGAACATCCTAATTTGACTTTTGAGAGTTATCCTGTCGTCAAGCTTGTGAATGATTATCGTTTATACTGGAAACCTCAACGGATAAAAACCATCCTTTTCGCGGAATCACATGTTTTTACAGACGAGTTTGAATTGGCATTTAAACACACAATAAATCTACCTGATTATCCTACCAGTTATGTGCGCTTTGTTTATAATCTGGCTTATGGGCAAAGTGATACTTTACCAGAATCGCCGCCTAATAATGGTGGTACTCCTCAGTTTTGGAAATTGTTTAACGAAATTGCCGGAAACAAATTTCGTGTGGTCAATAATCAAAATCCGAAAGATAAGCTTGAGCAAAAAATTCAACTGCTTCAGTTTTTGAAGGATAGTGGTGTATGGTTGCTCGATTGCAGTATTGTTGGCTTATATCAAAACAGGCAGAAGCCATCCATCAATGATATGAACGATATTTTAGTCACTTCCTTTCTGAATTACTGTAAGCCTATTTTATTGGAAGAAAAACCTGAAAATATTTTGGTCATCGGGAAAAGTGTCTATTCACTATTTCAGCTTGAGTTGAAGCAGCTTAATGCTCATGTTGACTGGATTCATCAGCCTAACGCCCGAGTTACTACCGATAAACGAAGGGACATCAAAAAAATAAATTTCATCTGTATTTAATTTATGGAGTAGTGCTGTGATTTTTGCCGCGGGTTGGCAAAGGCAAGGGGAGCCTGGCATGGAATAAAATGGAATGCCAAGCTACTCTTGTGTGGGTTGCCGAAGTTGGTGAATGCAATGAGTGGACCCGAAAGAATTTCGGGTCAAACGAATGGAATGAACCTACTGTAGGCACATGGGAGGATATTCAAGCTTTCTATTTAATTTTTGCTAATTGCAGATTTTCATCTTTTTAGCCGACCTTTATTTACTCAACAAATTACAGAACTGGCAAATCCAGTATAAAAAGGTGAGAGGGTCATTTTTTGGCTCTCATGCCCCTGAAAAGAGGAAAGTGATTTATTTGCTTTCCTCTTTTCCTTATGGTCGCAAGTACTGAATAGTAGGCTGCAAGTTAGATAAGAGTCAGCGGATGGAATCTGATACAGCCATGTAATAGTATTCATTCCTCAAACAGAGAGGCTTTAATTAATTTATCATTTTTTTCTGTACCCAGGTAGAAGTAAAAGAGTTTGTCATCTTCGGGGTAGAAGAAGGAATTTTTCAGTTTGAAGTACTTTTGAAATTTTGTGTACTTGAGGCATTCTTTTTCCTGCTCCCGGGCATTGGCTCCTGCTTCAAAATCCTGTTCTTTGATCTTTGTGAATTTTTCGGCTGTCAACTTTGCCAAGTTTTCCTCATTGTACTTTTCGAAATCGAGAAGCTTGATGCGCGGATTAGATGTTTGCGATAATTCAAGCGCCAGTTTATTCAGCAATGGAATGTCCAACGATTCAGTATTCAGGAGGATATTCAGTTGGTCGGCAATTTCAATTAATCTTTTCATACGATTAAAATTGTGTATTTATAAGGCATCGTATGGAACTCGCATGAATTTTAATTATCATCTTAGGTGTAAATATTTTACATACTCGTTTCATAAGAATACTGTTTTAAAGCATTTTTATATACGGCTTTGATTTGCTCTACTAATTTCAGCGGACTAATTACTTTGACATTATCACCATGTGACAAGATCTCCAACAAGAAGTCGTAGCTTAGGAATAGTTTTAGACGGATTCTGACTTCATTTTCATTGTCGATCAATATTTCCTGCGATTCGTGGAGGGGCATTGTTTTGATGTATTTTCCCTGATACGGAGGAAAAGAAAGAACGACATCTTTGGGTTCATCTTCTTCGGTTGTAATAATTCCAAAGCAGTGCTGAAAGTAGCTGTCGACACTAAATGTATCCGGGACTGCGAATTTAATGTCCGACAGAATCAGATTGGAGAGACGATCCAGACCGAAGGTTTTGATCTTGTCGTCCTTTTTGTCCTTGGCTACCAGGTACCACCGGTTTTTGAATTCTTTGAGGGCATAAGGTTCAACTGTTCTTGAGGTGAAAAAGTTGTCCCAAAACTTTTGGTAAGTGAACTGCACTCGAACTTCTTTTTTAATGGCCTGAATTAAGGTCATCAGGTATTCGGAGCCTTGCGGATGACGTTGTTCAAAATGGATAATTTTCGAAGTATCCTCACCAACTTTTAACGCGTGAAAAGTATCCAAGGCTTCCAGTCGTCTTTGGGCGATATTCGACTCACTTTCTTCGTCAATAAAGTACACATTCCGGCTAGCATCGTATTCAATATCTAGTTCAAAAATGGAACTGATATCTTTTAGAATGCGGGCAAACTGTTTTTTGGAAACGTTAAAATTTTCATCCTGCCACTCGGATTGCATGCTCAGATAAGCATCAATTTCCCTGAAAGAAGCCGGTGATTTACGGAGTCTGTTCAGGATATGGAAATAGCGGAGGACGGTTTTGCGGTCTGACATAGGCGTATTAATTTCAATTTTGAATTAAAGTTAGGAATCGGCTACGACATAACATGTCCGAGCACATGTAAATATCTACATTGTCTAAAGATAATGTAGATATTTCTTTGGCTAATTAGATGTCAATTGCCTCTGTGTCATGTTAATAACTTCATCGACGAGACAGCTCTCCGTAATTTTCATTTTGGATGCAAAATCATCGAAAGATTTACTTTGTTTATATATAGGTATTCCTGCAGAGATGACTCTTCCTCCAAATCCGTTTAAAAGTCCTATTGTTTTTATAGTAACCGGTTCATTTATGCCATTTGTTCCAATAGGATAAATGAATCCTCCCAGTTCTGATCTTAGAACATGGATATAGGTTACAATTTGGTGAATATCTTCGCGCGATATCTTTTTATTATCCAAGTGTTTATATTTCGCATCTAAAACCATTTTTTTCGAATGACAATAGAAGTCAGGAAAACGGCTATAACTGTTTCCATTGAAGAGATAAATCGGATTTTTATCACCAGATTTCCCTTTGTTCCTTGGGTGAACAAAGTTTATTTGTTTCAAGATTGTATTTAGATATTCTTCCCATAACCAGGCGCCATCAAAGAGCAGCCCGTAAACTTTATCTTTCTCTTCGCCATAAGTCAAACCATCTCTCCGCAGAATCTGCAAGCAAATTTTTTGCAATACTCTATACTCTGTAAAAAAAGGATGATTTGCTGGTTTTAGATTCATTTGAATAATGCGGGTTCTGTGGCGTTCATTGTAAGCCGGTGTTGCCAACTTAATCTGGGTTATAGCGGTTTGTGTTTCGACATCAGCATTGAGAACACTTGCTCCCCGTTTATGCTTTAGTACATATTCGATTGAATGACGAATCAATTGTGTCATCCAATTGTCGTATACATGTTCTCTTGTTCTAAAAGCAATATTACCGGTAAAAGGTATGTTCGAGCGGATATGCCGGTTGATATCAATCGCGCCTTTGACACTCGGATTATTGTACTCCTGATTCTGATACTGTTTAAATAGACCTTGGGAAAGTGCCTTTTTCAAGTAAAATGGCAAAAGATAAATTAGGAAATCCCAGAGGTTTTCTTTGTCAGTACTGTGTTTCAGATCGAACAAATTGATCGAAAAGACTTTTTGCAGCATATAGTGCAAAAAGTAATCATTCCCTTTCGAGTAAAATCGGGAAGCGATCGTCAACTCTGTTTGATTACATCCGATAAATCCCATTAAATTGTAAGTGGTGAGTTTGTCTGCTGACAAAGAAAAAACAGAGGAGTTTCCTATATCATCACCATACTCATTAACAACAGCCGGAAACACAAGTAAACTGTCATTCTTTTCAACCAAAGTTGAGACCGGAATTCCGGCAATTAGAGCCAGATCAGATGCACATTTCGTGTGATCTGATCCTTTAAAAATGTCGGTTATCTTTTTTCCCTGATTGTTATCAGTTGTTCTGGATATCTGAGCCATCGTATCTCCATTGAAGTTTTTTAAGTGTTTCTGACGGGTTTGGGAAACCACGCAAGTATTCAGTCAATAGTGGTTCAATGTGGTAGTTCCACAGTTTACTAAAATCTCCATCATGGTCTTTTAGAACTAAAAAGTAAGCTGGCCCAATGTGATAAGCAGAACTTAGTCCCTCAGTTTTCTCGATGGCTTTGTTGAGCCTTTCCATTCTATCTTGTGCTTCGTCTATCCAGGCATCAATTTTTCCAAGCCACATATCTGTTTGTTCGCTGGCTTTAATTTCGCGCCAAGCGAAACGACGACGCATTGCAAAATCAAAACTTTCAACACTTCTGTCGATATCATTCATTGTGCCAATGATATAGACGTTATCCGGCACGTAGAAGTATTGGTCTTCCTTCTTCCTAAGATTAGCATATTGTGTTAATACACTTCCTTTACGGCCTCTGTAACCTGGGTCAATTGAGAAAAATAGCTCTCCAAATATCTTGGAAATCTCACCACGATTTATTTCATCAATTACTAATACATAATCGTTTTCCTCGTCATTTTTAGCTCGTTCGCAGAAACTTCTGAATATTCCATCTCGCAATTCAAACGAAACTTCTTTTTGTTCGGCAGACTTTACTGGTCTCAGACCTTCCACAAAATCAGTATAATCATAAGATGGGTGAAACTGAACAAAAGCTATACGACCGTCATCCTGATCCTCGTTATAATTGGTTATAGTTTTCGCTAACTGTTTTGCTTTGTAAGTTTTTCCTGTGCCTGGCGCACCGGTATATATCACGTTTTTTACTTTTTTCAAGAAATCGATTTCCATATTTTGCTTTTTTGTTACTTGTTCGTTCTTACTTTTTGCATGTAAAAATGAATCCCTGACCTGCCATGGGTATGTTATTATATCGTAGTAATCCAGATCGGTAAGTTTCTGTTTAAAGAATTGCAGAATGTTATAACTGTTTTGAAACCAATTACCGCCAACATATGGAGGAATTTGCTCGTCTGTTTTATGTTGGAGAAACCAATAAAGCTCGGAAAGGTTATCCTCATTGACGATAGTAGAAAGCAATCGAGGTTGCAAAGAGGCTACCAGTCTATTAGTAGCGGCACGTCTGTCAACCTTTGTATATTTTCGGATTGTCTTTTTCAATGCATCATAAGCTTCCCATTGAGGTATATCTTGGTTTTCTGCTATTTGTGCAAACAGAGGAGACAACTCATCCCAATGATCTTTAATATCTTGTTTCTCTTTGTTCGTAAAGTATCCTTGACGAAGAGAGGAAACACATTGATCGTTTGATTTTTCAAAAAATTCAAAAAACAAATCTTTCTCCCAAAGCGACCAGTGTTTGTTTTGCTTAGCTTCTTCAATGAACAGAGGAACATAGATCTTGTATTGATCTCTCCACTGTGACCATACATCTATATTCTTACAAATTTGTTCAAACTGCGAAGTCTTAACTTGTTCCATTTAATTACGTTTTAATAGTTGTGTATTTTTGCTGTTTCTTTTTTTATAAAAACCACAAATTATCTTTTCCGAACTCGGGGATTTCATTGCCGGAGAAATGGGGGAATATTTCAGCCACCATTTCCGGGTATTTGATTGTTACCGGTAAGTTTTGCTGACGTACAGATTTCCAATACATCCGGCTAAACTGATATACCTGGTTTATTAATTCTCTTACTACTTTTTGGTCTTTGGCTTCTTCCTCGTGCGTACAACGAACTGAAAGTTTGATGGGGAAGGGGTAGCCGTCGATTGCACCTATTCTGCTGTCAGTATTGTACCTGACATTATTGAATAACAGGTATTGGTTGAAGCCAACATTTATGTAGGTGCCGCTAAGTGGCATCAATTCTTTGGAGTTGTTGTCGAAAGCAACAATATCGTGTGATTCAGTTTTATTTATTGAAACAATGAAGACAGGAATATCCAAATCGAGATTATGTAGGCCTTTTTCAATTGGCTCCAGTTCCTTCCTACTCATGTTTTTGTAGAAGTGGATTATCAGCCGGTTAATGTTGCTGTTTACTGACACATATTCTTTTATCTGGTCGAGAATCGATCCCGCTAATTCGTCGGTCTGGTCTTTTTGGAAGCACTCAAAGCGTTTAAATTTTCCGTTGTTAGAAAAGCTAAAAGCACTTCCCAGATATTGCACATCGGTATCCACATGCCGGAAGGCTCCGACACCAACAATTAATTCGTTTTTAAGCTTAGCGTTTAATTGCCAGGGAATACCGTCGAGTTTAGCTAAAATTGCGATCGCAATATTATTCAGGCTGTAATCATATCGAGATCCTTCATCGGCTAAAGTAGTTCTTACTTTTTCGGCATCTATTGCCTGTGAGGTTATATCCCGTTTTAATAAAAGCTCTTTAACACGGTAATAAACAGATTTTATTTCCTTGCTTGGATGGTGCTTGCTATGTGGACTCAGGTATATCGCAAAATAATGTGTTTCGGGCTTGAAATCGCGTTTGATTAATTCTCTTTCGATCTCTTCCAGCGGATTGTCTTTGTTTGAAAAAACAATACTAAAATTTCGCTGCGTGTGATAGGGGACCTTTGCAAACCGATATAATCCTTTGAATGAATAAAGCCCATTTGTAAAGTAATTGTGCAGGTTGTCTGCAATCTCTCGATGTTCCTCATGGAATATATAAAAGAACTGTATGTTGCCGTAGTCACTTCCTTTGTAAGGGCCTTTTTTCATTCCGTTAAAAGGCACGATGTCGGGGGTATCATCGAAAAAGAGTAACTCATTACTTTTTTCTTTTACTGAATTGATTTTGACTTCCTTAACCGGAACAAAAGACTTTGAGTCTACTGGTATAATTTCGGTGAAACCATTTTTACTAATGAAGTGCTTATAAAAAGTATCAATATTTGACTTGAATCTGAGGTATTTATTTGATCGGTCGGGGGCTTCAGTAGGTAATTGAAGCGCATCGCGAATATCGAAGTTCCACACCGGGAAGACTTTATCAAGCTCCATCTTTGGTTTATCTGGAAGTTCATCATAGCGATATAGTTGCTGTTCGTAAATTACCCAATTAAAGCAGTCGGGAGCGACCATATCCAGCAAGTCGAGTACGCTATTCTTGAAAATTCTTGAAATTCCAGCCGAAGTAATTACCAATTCCGGCTTATCGGTTATTCTTGCTAATTGTACTTTCAGGGTAAATTTCTCAACATAGTTGTAATGAATGTCATCTTTCTTTTTGGGGAACCAGACTTCAATATCATCTATGAAATTCGGTTTAACCAGATAGCCTAATCCTTTAAAATACTGATAGATTTGCTGGTTATAATACCTACGTAGAACGGATCGGGTATAGGCTGAATTTTTAACCATTTTTCGGTATTCTTCACCGTCTTCGTCGGTGGAATATTCAAAATCAGGAGTGGTATTTTTTGTAACGGCAAAAAATCCTTCATGTTCTTCCTCGAAAGATGTGTAAAAATGGTCCTGTTCCCCAAATTTATTCCTGACCTCATCGGGAACCAATGTATGAAAAATACGGCAAAGACCGTCTTGTTCCTGGTTGGTAAACCAAAAGGTTAAACTTTTTTGCGGATGCGTGAACGTTAAAAGGTTGAATGTAAGTTTTGGGTTTGACATAGTAGTCTGGTTTTATTTTGCGGCTAATACATCTAAGTAGTCATATAATTCAGGCAATAAATTGCGGTTAAATTCAAATTGAGCGGCTGTTTTGGGCAGTTTTAAAGCATCGAGTTTTTGGGCAGTCTTGCCCCAAAGGCATGGAACATCTTCTTTTATCTTATCGGCCCCTCTGTCGCGTAGCCAAATCCAGATGTATTTGCCCAGGTCGTCATTCGTAATACTGCAGGTTGACGTGGTTTTTCTGATGTAAAGAATATACTCGTCGTTTCCCATTGTAATTTTAGTGTTCATTGATTTTGTTTTATTTGTTTTGTTCAAACTTGAATTTAATTTTTGGGCATTTAGCTTTTAAATCGGCCGTGGATAATACACTTTTTGCATCGATATTTTCAAACAGATTTATATCCGGGTCATTTAGCCATGTCTGAAATTCCTTAGCACCTCTTTGTTGACTAATTTTGCTATTGTAAAATGTATTATAAAATATAAGGCCCATTTCACTGCTCGACATTTTAGCCTGTAAAAGATTGGCATACAAGCTCCTGTCAATTCTTTTATCTGACGTCATTATGAATTTGACCAATGTGTAATAATAGCGGAAATAATGAGGTAAAGACTCCAGGTTGTGATTATACACCTGTCTCCATCGATAAGGAATTCGTAATTCTTCTGTTTCTAAATCATCATCGCCGAGTTCATCTATGTTTATTAATTCTCTTGCAAATGCGAGATAGTCTGCTAAAAGCACATTTAAAGCAGACCGACCAGCATATTCCTTTTCAAAATTATTTTTAGGATTTAGATGTTCAATCCTATTTTCCTTGGTGACTTTAATCTGGGCAATAATGCTATCAAAGTGGGTAAGCATGTTAAAAAAGGTGGTTTCAAAATCCTTCTTTCTGTTGGCAGATTCAACTTTTAGGAAAGTGGCAAAAGCAAAAAAGAAAGCTAAAATTGCTCCTATACCCGCTAAATGAGAACCATATTCGGCAAACGCTTTTGTGTCAATAAGCGATGATAAATTTAAGCTATCATAATAAGCTTGGATGAATAGAAAAGTAACGACAATGAAATAAATTGTGCCTATAACGCCAAGGATAATAAAGTAATTGTTTTTAAGCCAGCGCTTTACGGAAGTGTCTTTTTTCATATTTTAAACTAATTGAGTTTATTCATTCTATTGTATTCCTCCATAAAAAGGACTGGATTATTTCGCAACTGAGGATTATTTTCCAGAAATATCATTTGTTCAGTAGTTAACTCAAAGATTTGAAGTTCAGTTCCATGTAACTTTACAATAGCTAACGACCCCATAAGTGTCATTGCATTGTCAAGATGTTGAATTGATGTTATGAATGCTGCCGCACCCTCAAAGTTGTTACGATTTACTTCGGATTGAACTTTTTGAATTTTTGCGAGCTCGATTGCATACTTCGTTTTCCGTGCAACTTCATCAGGTGAAATGAAATTTCCTAACCAGCTAAAAGCGTAGCTAATTTTTTGTTGGATCCACGAGCCGTTTATTATTTCTCCATCATTTGTAAATTCAAAACCGAAGGATTCGATTAATCGTTTATAGGAAGCGTAAACCTGCTCAGCAATCTCTTTGTTATTTGTATCGAGATAAATGTGGCCGGAATACTCTTTCTTATTCAATTCTTCAACGCTGATGCCTAATTCCGAAATCAGGCTACTGATGCCTTCGTTGATTTTTGAATGATGGATTACCACGTATTTAAAATTCAGCATTTTCAGCTTTCTTCTCTTGACCTCGTCGTTTCGTTTTACGTGCTCTTTATCGTGATCAGGGCCATCAATAAAAACACACAGACGTGGCTCGTAGAACAAATCGGCTTCGGCAATTGGTTCTTTGTCGTAGCTAATTATTTTGTGCAGCTCGTTTGGCATTGGAAAACCTCTGTTATAAAGACGTGTCAACACTTCTTCTTCCAGAGAGGTTGTTTTATCGCTGCCGAGGTATTCTTCATACAGGATAGCATCGTCCTGATCGTTTTCAAAAGCCTGGAACTTTGAAAGGTCGAGCAGGAAATCCTTTACTAAATTACGGTCGAAATCCTGATGGTATCGCTGATTATAGAAGTTACATATACAATTGTAGCAAGCATGCGCACAAGCATCCGGTTTGTCAGTGCCATCTGCATTAAAGTGAAGAATATCGAGCGCTTTAAGTGCTACTTTACGAATTAAACTTTCACTTTTTACGATGGAAGAGAGTGTGCCTGTTCCTCCTTCAGAAGTTTCAAAAATAACGAGGCGACCATTTTGATTGCGTATGGGTTGATAAAAACCTCTTATTTCTGATTCATCGAGGTTTAGGACGTTGCAAATGGATTGAAGTAGTACGTTCAATAAAGTCACACCAAAGGCTTCTGCATCATCTCTGATTGCCTTTGCTGTTTCCAGGGTAATTACATCATTCATCGAGTCTGTAATCAACGATAAACCGCGTGCCACTTCTCCTGCATCGATTTTACGATCTTCAATGTGTCGCTCAAGTTTGCCCTGGTTTTTACTTACCCACTCGCGGTTAATTACATCGAGATTAAAACCAATGTTACCCTCTTTATAATCGCGTTGAGCACCCAGGTTTATGTGCCGGAATTTAGCGGTTCGCTCAAAAGTTAGTTTGGCTAAGGTTTGGTTTTGTGCGGTCAGCTTTTTACTGATTGCATTCTTACTTTTGTTGTAGCTGCTAATTGTTTTATACCCGCCTTTTGCTCTTTCTTCCTCTTCAGCGGTGATACGCATCCGGCGTTGAGCATGCATACGTGGAAACTGAATTGCCTGGACATAGTTTGGATGAGAATACACGTTACCACAGGATTTACAATTTGTAGGACGCTGCTTGCCATCGATTATTTCTTCAATATGCTCGCAGTGGTCGCAAATAATCAGGCTATAGCGTGTATTAATATCTGATTCTTTGCTTACACGCTCAACAACAAATTTCTGACCACTATAATAGAGCGTATTGTAGGGGCTAAATTCGCGTAAGGCAATTACCTGATCGCGTACCAATTCTTTTTCTTCTTTCTTGTATTGGAACTTAACCGATTTGATTTTTGTAGGGAAAGCATAATTGGGTAAAAAGCCCACCTGGCTCAGGTAACGATACATGTAAAAAACACCATTTCCTTCGCGCAAATCTTCATTCCTTTTTTCCAGGGCTTCCCGGCGACTTGTCAGATAGAAGTTATGTGCCTGGCCTTCTTCCTGTATTCTTTTTGTCAGGTAATTGATCTCTGATTTTGATTCCTTGTAGTCTTCCCGAAGCAGTTCCAGTGCTTCATTCAGGTTGAAGGTGAAATTGTCAACTTGTTTTTGGATCGCTTGTCGTTCAATTGTGGTAGCTTCCTCCATTTCTTCTTTAAAGGCATTTTCAATATTTGCCAGAATGGAAGTGTGGTTTTTTGATACTGCATTGGTAAATTCATCTACCCTTGACGTGAACATGTCGAGGTTTAAATCAGCAAAGTCAATTAAATCCTTTGCTGCGTGTGGAAACTTAATATCAATGGTTTGTAGAATCAATGCGTTAATATGACTTAGAAACAAGGATTCATTATCGAGGTTGAAGCGGGGAACTGCAATTTTACCTGCAACGATTTCGGTAGGGTGGTTGTAGAAGTACTGATCGTGGGCACCTCTTCCGGGACCTGAGCCGCAAAATGTTTGTATAATTGACCCCTGACCGCTACGACCGGCACGACCGGCGCGCTGTGCATAATTACTTGGGTTGGGGGGCATGTTGCGCATGTACACCGATGAAAGCGTACCAATATCAATACCGAGTTCCATAGTTGGTGTAGCAAAGAGCACTTGTATTTCGGGAGGTGTTTTCTTAAACTTGTTCTCCTTGATTTTTCGCTCTTGTCCCGGTACCTGTGCAGAGTGATCGTCGGCAACAATAATCTCGCTGCCTTCCGTATCCAAAGTATATTGTTTGTAATAAAAGTCTTCGTGAATTGTTGCTTTTACCAAGCCGTTTTTACAGCTGTTTTTCAAACAGGCATTAACCGTAAGCCAACTATATTGGCTGTGGCATTGCGGACATTCCTGTTCGAAGCCATCCTTCAATGGTTTCACCATGATTGCATCCGGCTGTAGCATGAAGTAGTCTTGCCCGTTGAGCTTTTCTTTTTGGATGTAGAAGTTTTCTACTCCAAAAGCTACCATTTCATTGATACAGCTATTGATCATATCGGCATCGAAGTAGGGGGCACACTTACGAATCCAGCTTTTTATGGTATAAGAACCGTTTAATCCGTGATGTGTAAAGCTAGTCTTGCGGAAATGTTCTTGTGAGCCATTTGTGTAGATACTTACCTGTGTTTCTTCTACGGCCTCGAATACTCGTTGATCCGGAGTGTGTTCTTCGATGAAATTCAGGTTGGTTCGCAGGTTTGCTTTTTCAATCAGATTGGGATGAGCTACTGCTACTTCGCGTCGGAATATCTCAAAGAAACCTTTTATTAAGTCGTACTGTAAATCAGCACTTAGACCTTTTAAAACAGGATATTTATCGTCAATTCCTTCTTCGATTGATTCGTCCAATGAATCATATTCTACTGACAGTAATCCTACATCTTCGAGGTTTACCGAGGTAAATTTCTTTGTTCCGCGAATTTCAACGAATAAATAAGTTTCCAAATAGGTTTCGAGGTTCTGCCTCACCAATCTGCGCATTCGGGGTACAAATTTCTTCTCATCAACCAAATGCGGGAAGAGTTTGGCCGGTAAATCTTTCACAAAAATATCGGAACCAATTTCCTGTAATACCTTATTTAATATCCGCCTAAAGTAAATTTGCGAATACCAGTGGTTCAGGTGTCCAGCCTGAAAAGCAGTGTCCTGTCGGTTATCGGAGAATCCTATCAGCTTCTTCTCGTCCATTGGTGAAGCATTGATGGCCGCTGTTGTGATTACATCGGTACCCGTTGCCCGACCAACTGAGTTAAGCAAAAACATCTTACCGTATTCCGATGTGTTACCACCGTGTTCGGTTCCGCAATTTAAACAGATCGGAAGCGGGGAAGGGATGAATACACCATTCAGGTCTTCGCCTTCATAATATCTTGTAAATGTGTTATTCTCAGTATCGAGTACACCATTGGTTGGAAATTTATGTGCATGTTTTTTTGCTCGTTCATGTTTTTTCGGGGTGAACCAGTTTTGTGGAAGATCGTCGTCTTTACAAGTTATGGCAGGTGAGTAATAACCGGTGTCGCCTTCGGTTTCATAGTCCATAAAGGTCCAGGGCATTGTTTGGCCGCTGCTGTCATCTTTAATCATGCCATAGTATTCCTGACCACATACCCTGCAGAAATGGAGCGGATACAAAGTTTTAATACCTCTGCCTTCCTGTTCGCATTGAGGGCAAGTGGTTTCACCGGTATGACTCAAATAATTGCATTCAGGGACGAGACACCCGCGTAATTCACCTCCCTGATTGTAGAAAGCATGAATTTTAGGGATAAAGCGCGGAACTTCTTTACCTGTATCGGTTTGCAACGTTCCTGTAATTCCCAAAAGCAGGCCAGCCATTAATTCGGCCTTGCATTGCTCCGGTGTAAAATCTTTGCGAATTTGATTTTGGTAGTTTGCTGCAAGGTCTCCAAAGCTTTTCACTTCTTTCAGTTCCTTTTCCAGAAAACCTAAGAGGAGAGAGTCTTTCAGGGCTTCACCCAGTTCGAGGTTGGAAGACCCGGTGAAATCTTCACCCATTAGCGCTTTATATAAAGGCGCTGCTGTTAACGGATTTTCGTGGTCGAGGTTTTCAACGTCGGATTCCTCTAATTGGAACGAATCGGAAATTTTGGTGCCTGAAAACTCTAAGGCTTTGTCTTCGGTTTCAACCACCACATTTTCCGGCTTAAATTCTTCACCAAACATTTTTGATGCAAAATCGGCAATGGCTTGCGATGAATTTTCATCGTTCTTATCGGATACCATGGTTGCTGATGTTCCGATACAAATCAATTTACCGATGGTATTGGTGCGTTGTTTTAAGCGGCGCACCAGAAAAGCCACATCGGCACCTTGTTTGCCAGAGTAGGTGTGCAATTCGTCGAGAACCAGAAAACGAAGGTTTTCTTTGAATGCATCTCTAAACAGCGGTTTGTCTTCCAACCGAGTTAGCAGCAACTCTAACTGGACATAGTTGGTAAGCAAAATATCCGGTGGATTTTGTTTCATCTCCGTTCGGGAAATTCTTTCGCTGTCATTTGGTTCAGCATCGTCACCGAATATCTCTTTGTATCGTTCAATGGCGCTGTCCTGGGCAACGTCGGTATCACCGGTGTAAAGCCCAATGGATAAACCACTGCCTGCCATTTTCGAAGCCAGCTCCTGATACTGTGAGTTGGCCAAGGCATTCATCGGGTAGATGATGATGGCTTTAATTCCCTGCTTTCCTTCATCTTTAGCTTTTAAACAGTGGTCTACAATCGGAATCTCGAAACAGAGCGATTTCCCGGACCCCGTACCAGTGGTTACGACCAGATTTTCCTGCTTCCTACTGCATATTTCAATGGCTTGCTCCTGGTGGAGGTGTGGATGAATCAGAAACCGTTCGCCCGTTCGTGTATTTGTGAGGTTGAAAACATCTCGGGTGGCCTGATGCAGCACTCCTTCGTCAATTAATTGGGGAATGCTTTTCCCAGCCTTAAATCGTTTTGAAATTTGGATGATCGGTTCCTGCCAAAGCAGTTTGCCATTATCCATCTGGTCGTGCACATAGGCTTCAATCTGCTTGTTTTTAAAAACCTGAAAGGTTTGAATGTATGCTTTATATTGGTGCTTTACCTCCTGAAATACTTTAAACGGGTTCATAGTATCAGTTTTATTTCTTGGTTTTCTTAATATTTTCTTCCAGTTTCTTCAATTCCTCTATTTCCTCTTCATCCGCTTGTTGCGCATCATAGGCTTTCCGCCGGGTATCAAACTCCTCATAAATCTCGCGGACTTGCTTTTCCATTAGGGCGTTGCTGATGGAACCTTTGTTTTGCAGGACTAATTTGTCGTTGAGTTGGAGAATCTTATCCACGTTGTCGCGCCAAAAATCCATGGTGATGTCGATGCGGTTTTTAGCCCGTAGTTCAGCTGTTTCGAGGAAAATAACTACCAACCGGTTCAGGGTGTCGATTTCGTCGGATGTGAGGTAGTTTTTAGCGGTAAAGATGTCTCCCTTGCGCACAATGCTTCCTTTCCACGATGTTAGCGCCATATTGGGCTTTGTTGCATCGGCCCGGCTCATTACAATTTCTGCGGCCGTTTTGCCGGATACGGCAAAAAGTAGTTTATTCTGGGTTTCGGCAAAAAACATTTGGGTAGCTTTGTCTGTCGGGTCGTAATCGCTACACAATGCAAATAGGTCGCGTACTTTCTGGTAAAAGCGTTTTTCGGATGCGCGAATATCGCGTATGCGTTCCAACAATTCATCGAAATAGTCAGGACGACCATCCGGGTTTTTCAGGCGCTCATCGTCCATCACAAAACCTTTTACCATGTATTCGCTCAGGTTTTTATTTGCCCAAATACGGAACTGGGTGCCACGCCTGCTGCGTACCCGGAAACCGACTGCCAAAATCATTTCGAGCGAGTAGAAGGTTACGTTGTATTCTTTGCCATCTTCGGCAGTTGTCAAGTAATTATTTACAACTGAATTTTCCTGTAACTCTCCTTCTTTCAGTATATTAATGATGTGTTGGCTGATGTTTTGTTTCGAGGTGGCAAAAAGTTCTGCCAGTTGGTTTTGGTTCATCCACACCATTCCGTCTTTGGCGTACAGCGCTACTTTCGCTTTGCCATCGGCTGTGTTGTAAATAATGATATTGCGTTTCTCGTCCATGCCTTAGTTTGGTTTTTCAGTTTTTGTTTTCTCCATTTCCTCCTTTACCCAATCCATTTCATCATAAAGTTTTAAAATGGTGTCTTTCGTGCGGTAAGTGCCGTATTTTTCGATGTCTTTGCGCTTAACGATAGGGAAGGTTTCTAATATGTAATCAAACTCCTCACGGGTTAAACCATATAAATGCCCGTAAATGGCATCCAATTCACATTTTAACTGGAAGCGTTCTTCTTCGTCCCATGTGAAGGGTTCTCCTTGATAATTTAAGTCATTGGCAACAGGCTTTAAATCATTGCTAACATAATAAAGTCTCAATGCTTTAGATTGGATAAAATCGAAAATTTTAGCGGTAAGGTGTTCTTCGCTGATAACGGGTAGTTGTTTTATTACAAATTTTGCAATATTCTCACTTCCTAACTTATTTCGAACAATATAATCAAAAGCCAATGTGCTTAAATTACAACTTAGTATAACAAGACCATTTTTATTAGTATTTGAACAAATAGTATTGAATGAGTATAGCATTGCTACTTTTGGTAAAATTGTACAAATGAATGTTCTCGAGTTTGTAACAGCAGTATTTTTCCTTATACCTATAGACCATTGTATGTCTTCAGTATAAATTTTCTTTGCTAAATCGCTTTCGTCAATCCAATATTGTGGATTTGGATACCAGTTACTATCCTTCAATTGTGATATTGAACTTGGAGCACTTATCGCTTTTCTAATTGGATTGTCCGGATTAACCTCAACAGATGATGCACGATGATTAAAGTGGTCTATCATTTTACCCTCATATACTGGGTAATAAATTGAATTATCAAGTTTAAAATAGAAGTCATTATACTTTCTTTTTCTATACTCAAGTGCTGAGTCTTCAATCAGTAATTTGGCATCTGTAGCATTTGCTGCGTCTAAAGTTTTAAGAAATGTGATTTTAAATGGATTTTTTCCTGAATCTTCATTTATTAATACCGGACAAGCTTTATGAATTTTTTTGATAATGTTTGCATCATATTTACTTTTGAAAATAGGGCATGTTTTTGTGTTTGGATTGATGGCTGTAAAATTGTCTAAACTGAGTGAAAAATGTCTGTTTTCATCAAACAATTCATTTAGTTCTTCAATATAGAAAACGAAATCAAAATCCTTGTCATTTGAATCTCCTACAATTGTTAATAAACAGAATTTCTCACTTGCATGTACATTGCTAAAATACTGTTTATTCTTGTTTACAAAATCGTACAAAGATTTCAATTTTCGATTTTCAACAATTTCGGCAAAAAAGTTCTTGTTTGAATCACCCGTTGCAATGTCAGTTGGGATTATTATACCTAACTGACCATGCTTACGTATTGAATTATAGGCTTTTTCCGTAAAGATGCTATAAAGGTTTATATCACCCTTTCCAAGAAGGGGATAGCAACAAGATGCCGTGATGAAAAGAGTAGACTTTTCTGATATAGCCTTTTGATTAGAATATAATTGATAAAGCCTAGGATTAGTCGACTCCAGTTCATTTATCAATTTATCTCGTTTTGCTTTTGCTGCCTTAGCTATAAGATCATCTTTGCCTTTAAAAAATTCTTTTTCTTGTAATTTTATTCTTTCCCAAGGAGGATTCCCTAATATACAATCAAACCCACCATTCTCAAATACTTCAGGAAACTCCAAATGCCAGTGAAAGAAGCGGTATTTTCGAGCTAAGTCCAGCACCTCAAGTTCCAGTTCTTTGTTAATGGCATGGCCCTGTTTTATGGCCTGCAGGGTCGTATTAGTAGGGTAGGATTTATCCAGATCGTCTTTCTGAATAAAGAAGGCTGCCGTCCAGGTATCGGCCAGTTTCCATTCGCCATTTTCGCGCAGGGTTTTATAAATCTCCTGGTATTCATGCGCCATATTCTCCACTTCCTCTGCATCTTCCTGCTGCGAATGGAGAATTTGCAGGTATTGTTCAGCTTCGTATTCGGTACTGATTTCTGTTACCTTAAATTCAAAGCCCTGTTGTACTCCTGTATATGTGTCCTTTGTTTTAAAAACCTGGAGTTCTTTTCTAACCTTCTTTTTTAATTCGGTGCACACCTTTTTATCATCGAGTGTTACCGGATTAAAGGCTTCCACGGGAATACCTTTTTCAATGAGTTCGGGCGTTGCGCCAACCAGTGAGTTTCCGCATTTTAAGCGGTGGTCGAGGAAACTTAATGGAAAATTGGGCATAGAAGCTGTTATCCACAGCGAAAATTTCGCGAGTTCCAAAGCCATCGGGTTTAAGTCTACCCCGTAAATACAATTCTGGAGCACCTCGCGTTTGGCGTGGCGGAGTTCCTGTTCGGTTGGTTTTTCACCTTCTTCTTTGCCAATTAACGAAAGGTATTCACCCAATTTTTCGAGGGCTGCAATAAGAAATGCACCGGAGCCGCAAGCAATATCAGCCACTTTGAGATCGAGTAGGGCTAAGCGTTTTTCGTCATCGGTGGTTTTGTCTTTCAGTGCATTTTCAATTACCGGTACTAATGCAGAATCGATTAACTGTGCTACCAGGCGGCTGTCGGTGTAATACGAACCGGTTGTTTTGCGTTCGGTAGAACGGTCGTCCAATACAAATTCACCTCGTTTGCAGGTTCTGCTGTTTATTTCGGTGTTCTCACGTAATAAACGAGGTTCGTAATCGAGTAAGCTTTCGTACACCGAACCCAATTCATCAATGGCCAGCGTGGCGTAATTGATTTTGTTTTTAAGCTTATTCTCGGTAAAGAAACAAAGGGCATCAACCGCCTTTAACAAATGTTTGTTTTTTAACGGCGATTTGATGTGGAAAATCCGCTCGTCGGAAAACAGCTGGCCTCCAAACGCGTTGATGCTATCCTTGTTGGGAAAAGTGTAGCCTTTGGTTACCAAACGGAAGGTAACTTTTAATCCTTCCCAAAGATCTTCGTTATTATCGTGCGAATAGTCTGCCTTTTCAGCTCTTTCGCGTAGGGCATTAATGCTATAGGTACGGGCATAAATGTCATTTTTTACCGGGAGCCAACCTTTTTGCTCGGCAAAGAGCAGGAAGAGCAGGCGGTAAATGATATTTAAGGTTTCGCTGTAGAACTTCTTTACTTTGGCTTCGTCGAACTCGTCGGGATTAAGGTTTTCTGCAAAACCATTCCCCAGTGTTTCTATGGCTAAACGAACCTGTTTGCGGAGGTTGTCGCCAACCTTAACACCGGTTTCGCGCGACTGGCTATGGAATTTCTCCAGCCAGCAGGTTAGTTTTTCTTCATCTTCGGCATGTTTCTCGAACTGGCCCACAAAGCGGCTACTGTGCATCATTCTGTAAAGAATACGGAACTGTTCGGTGTTGGCGGTTTCAAAAATGCCTTCAATGTCGAACTCGATAAAACCTTTCGTTATGGAGTGGAAGAAGTCGCGCAGAATGCGCACTTTCCGTCCATTGATCAAGATAGCCCAGGAGTGCTGCGAGGTATTCAGAAACTGCTGCAGCATATCGTGCGGACTTTTATTGGCGTGCGTCCGGTTGTGTTTGTCGCGCGAGTCGAAATCGGCCGAGGAGTGAACCATGTGAATGAGGGGAGCTTCGTCATCGTCCCAGCCCCGGTAAGGAATGTTATATTCCAGCCCCGCATCGTTCTTCAGGTTGTGCGGATTGTACATTGGTACGAAACCCAGCATGCTCAGGAATTGCTTAATCCATCGGTCCCTTAACTGGGTGGTGTCGAACTCGTCTTCCAGTAGCTTTGAGCGGATCTCTTCCCAACGTTCGCGTAATAACTCAAAAGAGGTGGCGATGTCTTCATCTACTTTCTTTACATCGTCGCCAAACGATTTACTCTTTACATATTCGGCTTTGCTTTCGATTAGCAGCTGGCTGCAAAAGTCTTCCGAAATAATGTTTCCGCTTGTATTGATAAAACTTAATGCCATGCCTGAATTAATTTAAGGGTAAAACAACTGTGATGGTTAGCAGGTCGGCACCGGCTTTATCGATGTATATTTCATCATCAATCCACGAAGCTTCATCGGTAGAATCGGTTTCCTTGATGATTTTTTTGTAGAGTTCCTGTCGCTCGGAGATGAGTTTGAGTCTACGATCTTCAATCTTTTTATTCATGATTTTTGTGAAGTCGGGAAAGCTGATCGCTTCTTCCATGTATTCTTTAAAATCGGCTTCACTTAGTTCATCTGTTGTATTTCCGGGCATGATTTTACGAATGAAAGTTTCATCCAGTTCCTTCTGTGAAAAACCATCGAAGCCAAAGGTTAGCATCTCTTCAATAACCCGTTTTTCTGTTAACCCCACGGTATATCTCACCAAAACATTGTATAACAAGCAAACCGAACTCACCTCATTGGAGTAGTACCATGCATTTCGTCCATACACTCCGTTTTTGCCGAAAAATTCGGACTTGACAATCTCGATTAAACGACGAACAAAAGGATGTCCTATTTCCAATACGGTTGCATCGGGATGTGTCAGCCCGATTTCGGGGTCGAAAGTAATTTTGGAAAGCCTGTCACCGTATTGTGGAAGTTCGAGTCGCGGATCATTGATTTTTATGTCCTGAAAACCGTCTTTGCGATCCACCAGAACAGATTTAAAGAAGGTTGCGGTTGCTTTTACGAATTGTTCCACATCGGATTTTGAGCCGACAATGGCTTGTGTTTCGGAGATACGTTTATCGATTTCCGGCAGGTCGATGTTCAGACTGTCGTAAAAACTTTCCTCGTCGATTTTTTGCAAACGCTGATCTTCCTCTTCCTTTGAGATAGATTTTTTGACGGCTTCTTTTACCTTGTCCTGTCCAATGGCATCGAACAGGGTAGGTCCTTCCTGTACGTTCTTCTTACGGCGCTTTCTGTTCCGTTTGGTAGCTTCCTGTAGTACTGCTTTGATGTATTCTTCGTCGCCAAAGTAAGCAGCACTATAGCCCCGGTCTTCACGGATGTTGTTCGCTTTTGTAATCAACAAGTCGAGAATATCTTTATCGAGTGTTTTATCCAGTACAAAGGTTCTGATATGTACTTTTTCCTTTAACTGCCCGATACGGTCAACACGACCGTTACGTTGTTCCAGCCGGTTCGGATTCCACGGTAATTCGTAATGAACGATGCAGGAAGAGAGACGCTGCAGGTTCAGACCTTCTGAGATTACATCGGTGGCAATTAAGATTGCTTTTTTTGTATTTTCAAAATGAAGGAAAATCTCCTGACGCTTGGTCAAACTTAAATCACCATGCATAGTGAAAATATCGTAGTCATTTCCGGCAAGGTTGCTTTCGAGGTATTCGAGCGTGTCCTTGTATTTGGTAAATACAATAATCTTTTTGTCGATTGCGTGAAGCTCCGGAATCGTTTTATTCTTCAGTTCCTGAAGCTTTACGTCATCCGCTGGCTTAACCGCTTTTGCCGTATGTAGCAAACTTTTAAGTTCTTCTTTATCTGCTTCATTTAAAAGTTCTTTGTCCAATTTACTTGAAGCCATTTCGTCAGTCATGCGGTCTTCAAAAAACAGGTCCTGAACTGAACCACTCAGTACTTCTTCTTCCGTTTCTTCAAACTCTAACTTGTTTTCAACGGTCGCCAATCTGTTCTCAATGGATTTCACCAAAGCGTATGGGGAACTGATGGCACGTTTCTGTAAGTGGAAGGCTACCCAGGTAGCAATATTGTATTTACGCCCAGCCCCCTGAGCGTTGACCAATAACCGATCACCGTATTCCAACACTTCGTTAAAGCAGTTTGCCAGTTTTTTGCTTTCGTATACATCCACAAAGACTTCTTCGGCTTTCCTCTTTGGAAAAGGACTTGCTATGCCTTGTTTCTTATACCAATTCTCCAATTTCTTTCTGTTTCGCTGGCAAACATTGTACTTGGCTGCAGGCTTATTCAAGAAGGTATTTCCTGAAGTTGTGGTTACAATCTTATCATTCAGGATTTCTAAAATACTGGCAAATGAATCGGTATAACCGTTGTGCGGCGTCGCTGTTAAAAATAATACGTTGGGAATATGTTTTCCAAGATCGCGAACCAACTCATAGCGTTTCATTTGTTTGGAAGCGCGGAAGGTTGCATGCGGCCGGGCACAAAGGTGTACCTCATCAACCAATAGTAAATCCCATTGCTGTTCCTGTATTAAGTGTTTTACTTCCGGGGCCTTCGCGTAATCAATTGATGCTATAACCACCTGAAAATATTGCCAGGGGTTTGCTCCGGCCGGAAGCTGCTTTTCGTATTCTTTTCGGGAAAGTGATGAAATTATTTTGGATTCAATGTGGAAGAAGTATTCCATTGCCTCCTGCCACTGTTCTTTCAGGTTGGCCGGAGTTAAAATAAGAATACGTTTTACTTTACCACGTTGCATTAATTCTGAAATAATAAGGCCCGCTTCAATGGTTTTACCCAAACCAACATCATCGGCAATTAAAATACGGGCTTTGGATTTTTCCAGCGCCAATACCAATGGAACTAACTGATAGTTATAAGGGATTACAGCTGAACGTTGGAGGCTGAGGAAAGGGGCAGAGCCATGCATTAAATCGAATTGGTAGGCATGCAGCAACATACGTTGTGCCTGAAAGTCGCCAACTAGATCTTTGGAGATTTTATCCAATTCTGCAGGTTTAATCTGCTCAATATCTCGCAGAAAAACTCTTTTGTCGTTATAATCACCATTGATTGGTGTTGCGAATAATTCGGTTTCTGAAAATTCGTCAACACGCCAAAGGCGGTTGCGCATTTCTATTATCTGACCGGAGTGGAGATTCATTAGTATTCTTACTATTTTGTTGTTTTTGAACGAATTAAAAATTCAAGGGCATTCATGCCTAAATCTTCATCTTTTATAATATTATTAACCTGACCCGCCAGCCACAATGTCAATAACTCGTCTTTATTGGCATTAAGCAGTTTGGCTAATTTTAGAACTTGTTCGCGTTTGGCATTCCTTTCGCCACGTTCAATTTTGCTGTACATAGGAGTATCAATCTCCAAATCGGCAGCCAATTGGCGTTGAAGTAGTTGCCTCTCTTCCCGGAGTTCTTTAATGCGTTTGCCTAAAAACATAATAAAATGGTTCTTGACTTGTCAGTTTTTGGCTAATGTACTAAATGAAAGCTAAATATAAACAAGAAAAAGAAAGAGAGTTATTAACATCGGAGAGGGGAAGTGTAGGAAACATAGGATACTTCGACTACGCTCAGCATTTATTTCCTATGAATCCGCTGTTTTCTATTTCCTGCTTCATTAAAATGTGATAAGATATTCACTGGTTGCAGCTTAATAGATTTTATACTCCTATGTGTTAGATGTCTTTGATTAGGTTATGTATTTTGTTCCAGTGACCTGCTGTTTGTTTCTTAATTTTGTTATTCATCATAACCCGAGAGGCCTTATAAGCATAGGAAAGAAAGTTTCCCCAATCATATCTATCAGATTTAGTATATTGATTTGTATTTGGATTGTATTTCCATATTCTACGTCGTTTGGCTCCCACATATGAAAACTTCTTCAATATTCGACTTTTAAAAAGTATTCCTCTCGTATTATTTCGGATGTGTTTTACATAGAAATTTGAACGATTGATATTTCTTTTCATTTTTCGATAGTAGCCAGAAAGGCTAGCCGATTTTAAAAGAACGGTTTCTCCATCAAATTCAAATCCCAGGTAAATTAAGTTTTTATGCCAATTGATAACTTTATTAAACTCCTGCCCACAAACCAATCGATTCTTTTCCCTTTTAAAATGAAATATCTGTGTTTTTTCATCCTGAATTTGGAGATCGCTTTCATCTATGGCGATTTTCATTAATTGGATAACTCTAGTTTTGTGAGCTTTAGGAACAACTACAACCATATCGTCAGAGTAACGATTGTATAGTCCATTGACAGATTTAACAAAATCATTAATCTTTTTATCGAAATTTATCATGTAGATATTTGCAAGAACTGAGCTAATGGGAGAACCTTGTGGGATACCATAGTTACGAGTGATTGTCTTTCCATCTTTTTTTACATATCGCTTATTTTTTACCAGTTTCCCTTTTCTCTGCAAAAAATCTTCTTTGGAGCAAAAAGCTATGGCATTTTGATTTCTTAAGAACCGGATCTTTGATACCCTTTTCTTTTTGATAGGCCCATAAAATCCATCCTTCGTTCTTTTTTGAGTAATTATTTGGTTTTTAAAAGCTTCGAAAAGATCAATAAGATCAACATATGCAAAACGGGTTATGTTTTTATACAGATTGAAATGGTCTGGAGGAAGTTGATGGTCGTTCAAAACTTCTATCCAATTTTCTCTTAACTTTTTATGGTTAAGTTCATCGAAGAAGCCCTTAATGTCGAAGGTTATTGTAACAAATTCTTGTTGTGGAAAATTGCTGATAAATTCGAACACATCGTTGGCAAAATCGATGTTACATTTATTCTTCCCAAGCTGTGTTTCTTTGGTGCATGGAATTGTACGATAAGCCGTTGCTACATCGGGAATATCTAATTCGATAACCTTTTCCTCGTAATACTTCCCTAATTTGAAAGCATAATAACTGTATATTAATGAGTCGATATGTGAGGCACAATATAATTCTCGTGGTTTTGTTGAGTTATCACGGTTTTGGTGTTTGCCATTTACGATTTTCGTAATTAATTCACCAGTATCTTCATTGTATTCTTTTCTAAATCGTCTGACTTTTGATGTTTTATGAATGAAAGGGAGAAAAGAATGGCTGGCGATTTTTTCAGGATCAGTAATATACCGTTGAATCCATTTATAACGGTCGGAGTAATTTAAAGGGTATCCAATATGGGGGTATCCTTTTAGTTTGAACCAATCCTTTTTTTTTGTTGCGGCCATAGGTAAAAAAGAGCGGTGAAGGACAGCTACGAGGCAGTGCTAAAGAAATGTACATGCTCTTTTCGACGGATTCTTATTCGGAAGAATCGCGACGCCTCAATTCAAGCTGGGTTAATATTTGTCGTATATTTATGTATTAATCTCAACAACATGAAATCAACTCAAATAATGACTTTAGAGAAACTCCTATACATTGTACAGGTGGTGTTTTCACTAGTTCCAATGTCCATAGGTAATATTTCAACCTACTGGATTTGGATTTGTAAAATACCTCTACCGTAGCCGCTTTTAAAGCTACGCAAGAACGAATCTACCCTAAAACGTACATTTCAGCCCTTCACCGCAATATTGTTTAATAAAATTAGCATGTTGAGCATTAATCGATGAAGATAATTTTATACGATGTTAATTCAAAATATTATTTGTCTCATTTTACCTTTATTTCTTCTTATAGTGATTATGCTCATGATCCAACAGGTCATTTCCTTTGAATTGACCGATGTATTTTTCTGCGGTCTTTTCTTTAATGTTGAGGTCTTTTGCTACAGACAAATAATCCTGCCGGTTGAAATTATCGGGCAGGGCGTTGTAGAATTTCAATTTAACGCCTTTCAAATTGTTGTTAGGCAGATTCTGGAAAACAGCGATTGCATGTTTTTCCAGTGTGAAGGCTATTTGGATGGCTGTTTGAAAATCAGTCTCATTGCAAATAAGCGGATTGGAATAGTCGCCGTCTTCAAGTATGCGAAGGGTGCGAAGCACCATTGCGATACGAAAAGTTATCAATCCCAACCGTCGGCTATTCGCGTTGAAATCGTTTCCCAGAAGCATTCTATTTCGTTTATACAGCGCGTTGAATTCTTCTGTGAAAACTTCGCCTTGTTCGGCTGTAAATCGAAATTCAAAAGGGGAGGGTTGGTCCGCCAGGGTTTGATAGAGATCGTACATTTGTTCTCCCTTTGCTTCAAAAAAATCGGTGTAGTTAACCTTTTGATGGGAAATAAAGGGATTTTTAAAGTCGCTGTAATCCTCGAACGCATAGTAGAGAAAGCGGCTGAATAAGCCGTTTTCGACATCGGGCATCATGTTATGCACTTGCTTTGGTGTACCGGAAAGTACGATTGCCAGGTGCGGATCTTCCACCTCAATGTGTTCATTGTCTTTACGGCGAAACATATTGGTGCTTTCGTGATGGAATGCTTTACGCAGTACATCGCTAAAGTTTCCCCAATCCTGTTTTAATGTTCCGGCTAAAGTGTCTGCTTCGGTCTCGAAGATTATGCCTTTGAAATTGTTGTCGGACAGTGCCTGGATAAAAGCTGATGCACTACTGTTGGCCGGGATATAAAACATCTTCCGTTTTGGTTCTCTTGGCCGCTCCACTCCCTGTCGCTGGTTTTTGTTTAGGTTGTTGTAGTTCTCCATTTCCTGTTCATAGTCTTCTTTCTCCCGAATAGATTGCTCGACCATGGTTTTATGGATTCTTAATCCAAAGAATTTAGCCCATTTTAGTTTCCCTTTCCCGGAGCCAGCAGGAGCCGTTATGAATGAATAAAGATGTGCTGAATGTGGCTCGTCGAAATAAATGCCTTCAATGTTGGGCAGACTTCCGCTGATTACGGCAATTGCACCAATAAGGAATACGTCCTTTTCGATAGCATCGGCGAACATTTCGCAGCTATCCCGAAGAATTTCGGGTAGCTGAGAATAAACTTCGGATGGTATTCTTGGTGTGTTGAAGATTGGCTCTTCATTTACCCCTAAATCCTCCCGAATCAATTTCGGGACATGCTCTGAAGGGGACTTGGAAACGCCGTCAGGTTTTATAGACGCTGACGGATTTGTTCTTTGCTGAGTGGTCACCAAACTAATTCCGGCTTGTTGGGCCAGGTGGAAAAAGCTTTTAATGGTTACTCCGTGGCCGGAGGATTTTAGGCATTTGTCGTATTGTTTGTTGCAATCACTTTGCGAATAGCCCGGATAGTAACGGCTGACACGGTGAAAATATTCGCGGCCAGCTTTGCCAAATTTATCGGCAAAGGCGAAACCAATATCCCGCCAGTCGGGATAACTGGCGGTAATATCGGTATGAGCAGATTCGAGGCGTTGAATAATGGTTTCAACGTCGGTTACCCCTAAATCCTTCCGAATTAAGTTCTGGACAGGCTCTGAAAGGGACTTGGAAACGCTGCCGGGTCTTTTAGACCCTGGCAGGTTTTGTTCCGGTTCGGATTGTTGCATCCAATGTTGTATATCGAATTTCTTTTTCATCGTTACAATATTATTGGTGTGAACATTGAATACTTGAACATTTCGATAACATAGTAGAGTAGAAATGGAATTACTACCCACCACAGCGGATGGAGTACTGACGGTGCTTTTTGAAGCATTGTTTTTAATAGTGCGAGAAATTTATTTTGTTTCATCTTTTTTAATTTTAGGGTTTAAATATTTCGGATTTATGTATGCCTCCGGATCATGAGGCAGAAAGCAAGCACGGGAAACATCTTTACCCGATTTGTCCACTTCCAGTTGGTAAGCTTCCCTGATATAGTTAGCAATAGCCTGAAAGAAGTTTTGGTGTGTAGCTTCGGTTATATCAATAGGTATAATCCACTTTAAACCATCGCCGGAAGGGGAGACAAAGAGTAGTTCCGTTTCGAAGTATTCATCTTCCAGTAGTTGCTCTTTCAACTGCTGTAGATTGGAAATATGATCAAAATCGATTGTCAGCAAACCTGAATGATTAACCAAGGCTTTGTCGCTCCTTTTGGAAAATGTCCCGGAGAATGTGACATAGTCAAATTTTGATGCCTTGAATTTTCGTGCTTCACCTTTGCCCGGAATAGCTCTTAGCTGATCTGTTATAGAACTATATTCGGTAGATTTAATCAGGTAGTAAACGTCAATTAATCTTAGGTTTTTCTTGGGGTTAATATTCTTTACCGGAGCATTGAAATAGCTGAATATGGGAATTTGCACCTCCGATTTTACTTCAGTTGTTTTTGCCTGGTCCGGCAAACTACGATTGCTGTAAAAGTGCTTTTCGTCGATGCGAAGATTTAATTCCTTATTCAGTTTCTCCCGGAGTTCGCCGCCTGAAAGCTTGTAATGCAGTTCGGCAAAGTCGAAAGGAGTACCCGAAAAATCGGGTAGCTCTGTATCATTATAATTAAATACCCACTCCTGGTTGATTAGCTTTAAGGTGTGCTTATCATCGTTAAAAGGATTCTTAGCCGGTTTACATTCTTTGCCGGAAAGCTGAATCACTGTTTCTCCGGGGTAATATTCCCGCAGTATGTGCGCATAAATATTTAGCCCGTAATGTGTCAAGTCTAAAATGTCCTTTTCCTTAATCATGGCTTTCATTTTTAAGGTTTTGGGAATAGTTGCTTTCCAGGAGCTTTTCGAGGTCAGCAACCTTGTAATAGAACTTGCCATTAATCCGTGAGTAGGGAAGAGTTCCGGCATCCCGCAGGGACTGTAACGTTCGTTTACTTATACTGAGAGCCAGCATAACTTCCTGCCCGTCGATCCAGGCTTGTTTGAACTTCTCCGTTCTGGTTTGTTTTAGTACCAGCAAATGCGCTTTGATTTCTTTAATAGCGCTGGAAAGTTCCAGTAGCAATTGCGTTATCTCCATCATAGCTTTACCCTCCCTTTTTTGATGAGGTAGTCAGCGGCCTGCTGGTCAATCTCTTCCAATGAACTTTGTCTGTTCGACAACAGCCAGTTGTCTAACTCCTTGCGATTGAAGTACAATTTTTTGCCGTTAGGCTTGTACGATGGAACAACGCCGGTACTGGTCATTTTGTAGAGGTGTGAGTGCGATACCTCTAAATAAATGGCAGCTTCGTTAAATGTTAGAACTTCTTTTTTGAGCATATTCTGCTCCATCAGCATCTTCTCAATGCTGTTAAGTTTTGTCAAAATAATCTCGTCCATGATATTACGGATTTGAATAAAACATGGACTTCTGGCCAAAAGTCATCTTTGGTTTTCAAAGACATTGGCTAAATTATCCTGAAAACGAGCGCAATATGAACGTTTTGGAGAGGTGGCGTGGAAAGTGGCAAGTGGCGAGTGGGCGCATTAATACTACTATTCGCCGTTTTTGCAATTCAGTGAATAGTAAAAAAAGGAAGAAAACGGAAAGGAGTGTAAAGTGGCGAGTGCTAAAAAAGTAAGGCCACAGCTTTGTCTAATAAATCACCGGTTTTGGATGGCCGTTGCTGTTTTCGGTCGCTAGTATGAAATTTGGAACCGTCTGCTTTTATAAAACAATTTACTGCAACTTTCCATTGGTCTTGCTTTAGGTTAACCACTAATTCATGGTTGTTGTGAATGAGTTTGATGAAGTAAGAAAACTCTGAACGATTGCCGGTCCATATAATAGGAATCGTAAATTCTCTTCCAGAAAAGATTTTTTTGAAGTTTGCTGCAGTGGTTGTACTGTCAATAAAACCAGATTTCTTTAAGCTATCGCACAGGTCGTTTAGCTTATCACTGTTTTTATGAAAATCCTTATAAGTGAAAGATTTTAGTGATACCTCCATATCTCCCTTATCCGGTTGCTTCTGAATTTTTGCAGGTTCTATTTCAATTGTTTTGATTTCCTGAATGTATGTTTTATCAGGAATTGGCTCGAAAAGTAACTGAGAGTAAAAGTCTTCAATTATTAATTCATCTTTTACCCAATCTTTAAGCACATTCTGTATTTCCAGGTAGATATGAATTAATGTTGTTTTTAGTAGCTGAAACACGAAAGTGTTTGTTTTGTGTTCCTGGTCAATATCGAAGGTTGTTTTCCTTGGATTTATATAAGAAAGTTCAAACTGTTGCTCTTTGATAATGTTGCCAATGTCCTTGAGCTTCGTTTTAAGTTTTTTGTTTAAAGTATCGTTTAAACGGTATTTAATTAGTTGTGGAGTGTCATCTTCCTGCAGACTATCCAGTAAGCCGTTTATCGTTTTTATCGATTCATTCTGAATGAATTTTGCATAGTATTTTGTTTTGTTGTTGAAAGGTCGCTCAAACTTTATTTCAAAACCGGGAGAGTAGTTAGGTTCAACCTGATGGATGCCAGAAATTAGTGAGGCAAATTTTTCATCAGGATTATTTGCAGGTAGCCAAGGTCTCATTCCTTTGTAAAGGATCTGATCAAGCGTAGTGAATTGATTTTTCATTAGTTTATAGTTTGATACGGTTAGCTGCTTCTTTTTTCTTCTGGTCTATAATTTTTGCGTACACTTCTGTTGTTTTCAGGCTTTTGTGTCCAAGTAGCTTTGAAACC
This sequence comes from Draconibacterium orientale, assembly GCF_900111425.1. Classification (NCBI taxonomy): domain Bacteria; kingdom Pseudomonadati; phylum Bacteroidota; class Bacteroidia; order Marinilabiliales; family Prolixibacteraceae; genus Draconibacterium; species Draconibacterium orientale. The sequence goes on from NZ_FOHT01000016.1 coordinate 39,991, forward strand.
GTGTAAATGTCGGTTCCTAAAGTGAGTTGCAAAGTTGCAAATGTGTGCCTGGCACTGTGAAATGTGATGTGCTTTTCTATTCCTGCACGAATCATCCATTCGCGGAGCTTTGAGTTATTCGCATCGCTATAGGTTAAGTCCTTAAATACTAATTGGTCGCGTTCTTTAGGTTCTCCCGTAAATCTTAATGCGTCTTCTGAAAAGGGGAGGGTTTCCTGTCCGTCTGTTTTTTTCTGCTTAAAACGTATATAATATCCGTTTTCTTCTGAATGTTGAATTTCCGACCAAGTTAACTTTTGAATATCGGAAAAGCGTAATCCGGTAAAAGCACTAAAAATGAATGCGTTTTTTAGTACATCAACTGCGCAGTATGTATCGACAACGGTTCTTAGTTCTTCGAGTGTTAAAAATTCGCGTTTGGTTTCCGCTTCTTTTATTCCGCCAATATCTTCTGCCGGATTGCGAATAATAATTCCATCTTTTACTGCCTGCTTTAAGGCAGCCCGTACTTTATTGAAATATGAGGAACACGAATTTTTTGAAAGGTTTCTTTTGTCCTTCGTTTTAGCTTCATGCACCAGGTAATACTTTAAGTTTTCCAACCATTCGGTGTCAATATCAGCAAAACGAACATCTGATTTGGGCCACTTTTCTAAATGTTTGTATGAGCTTAACCAGTTGCCGTAGTTTCCTTCACTTTCTCTGCGTTTCTCTGCAAGGGCTTTAAAATAGAGCAGAAAGCTTGAATTAATTTTCTCGGCATCATTAAAACCATAATAACCGTTCTGTATTTCTAATTGTCTTTTTGCCCGGATACTTTCGGCTAACTGCAATGTTTTTTTATTCAGGGTTTTGTCTTCCTTTTTCTTAGGTTTCTCAATAAGGTAGAGCTTTAAATACTCGAATTTGCGTTTTCCCTGGTGGTAAAAATCAAGGTACAAACTTATTTTTCCATTCTTTTTCCGTTGGCGAAGAGTCACTTTCATAGTGCGAATAGTTTATTGATTTCAGAACGATGAATGATTGAACGGCTGCCTATTTTGGTAGCCTGAAGAGTGCCATTTTTGAGTAGTCGGAATATTGTTCTTTCACTGACTCCAATTAAACTTGAAGTTTCTTTGATAGATAGAAAGTCCTTTTGTTTGATTAATTCCTGGTCTAATTCGGTCAACGAGAATAATTTCTGATTATTGGTGTGTTGATTGGACAAACCAATTTTATCATCCTTCTCGCGTTGCTTGTAAGAGCGAGCTGCACATGTGTGACCGCAGAACCGGGTTACTGTAGTTTTAGCAGTAAACTCCTTGCCACAGTACTCACATATTTTCTGGATTTCAATTTTGCTACTCATGTCAATTAGTGTCGGTTGTGGTCCTTAACTGCCGAGAAATGTCAGTGACTGTCATCTTTTCGCCGCTTTGTTTCCGGGCAACAAAATTTGTTGGCAGGGCAACAAATACACAACTAAAGTAATCAAAAAAGTGCAAATGGGCAACAAAAAAGAGAAAATAAAAATATGTAAATATCAGTAAATGAGGTGTGTTAACAAATAAAAGAAAGGTATTTACTTTCCGATACAGAAATTTTTAAAAATATGACCCAAAACCTCTTCTGTGCCAACTTCTCCGGTAATTTCTGCCAAGTAATGTAAACATTCGCGAATATCCTGAGCCAGAAAATCACCTGTTATTTGCATGTCCAAACCGTTTAATACCCGCAGAATAGCTTCGTGTGCATTTTTCAATATTTCGTAATGGCGGGCATTGGTAACAATTATATCCTGTTGTTCAGCTTCCTCCATATTTATGGAATGGCTCATATAATCGATCAGTTCCTCCAGATTTTCCTTTTGTTTGGCTGCAATAAACACCGCTTTTTCATTGTCGGTAAGTTCCATTACTTCTATTTGCTGAATGGTATCGCGCAGGCCTGAGTCTATTTTGTTGGCAACAATTATTAATGTTTGATGCGGGGCAATCCGTTCGCGAATATTCTGAATGCGGCTTTCCACAAGCGGGTAGGGGTTATTGGTATCGACCACTAACAAAACTACTGTTGCCTGTTCTAATTTGCTGTAGCTGCGTTCAATTCCCAGGGTTTCAATCTGGTCTTCCGTTTCACGAATACCGGCCGTATCAAAAAAACGAAAAGCAGTACCGTGAATATTTACCACATCCTCAATTACATCGCGGGTAGTTCCATGAATATCAGAAACTATGGCACGGTCTTCATTCAGCAGTGCATTTAACAGGGTAGATTTCCCCACATTGGTTTCGCCAACAATGGCTACCGGAATCCCATTTTTAATGGCGTTCCCCAGCTGAAACGAATCTTTTAGTTTTCGCAGCAACTCTTCAATTTGTTCGGTTAATTTGCGTAAGGCAGTTCGGTCGGCAAATTCCACATCTTCTTCGCTAAAATCCAGTTCCAATTCTACCATTGCAGTAAAATGTAACAACTGATCGCGCAATGCACCAATCTCTTTCGAGAATCCGCCGCGCATCTGGTTCATGGCCAGTTTATGGGCTGCCGCATTGGCCGATGCAATTACATCGGCAACTGCCTCGGCTTGCGAAAGGTCCATCTTTCCGTTTAAAAATGCACGTTGTGTAAATTCTCCGGGCAATGCAAGGCGTGCTCCGTTTTCAACCAAAACATTTAAAATACGCTGCTGAATATATACCGAACCATGGCATGAAATCTCAATAATATCTTCGCCGGTAAACGAATGTGGCGCACGAAACAAAGCAATTACCACTTCGTCGATGGTTTCGTCGGCTGACACGATTTTCCCAAAATGAAGGGTGTTAGCTGCCTGATCGGCAAGTGATTTGCCAGTCTTAGGACTTTCGTAAACCCTGTCGGCAATTGTAATGGCATCGCTACCCGAAAGACGAATAACGGCAATCGCTCCAACACCGGGCGATGTTGATATAGCACATATTGTTGATTGATCGAGCATATTCTTGTGGATGTAGAATTGGTTTAAAAAGTTCTCGTTTTTTTACATTTATCTTCAGGACAAAGATATACTCTTTTGTTTAGTGATGTTTAATAACTATAAATTCTTCTAATTTAAAAATGAATAAGCAACAAAAAGTTGGACGCTCAGTTAAGCGATGAAGCTAATTTTTGAATATTGTATAAAAACTCAGATTCTTCCTTAGTTTTATATCTCAACACTAGGTAGTTCTTGTGGAGGTAATATCTGATTCCAGCCTACATGGTTTGTTGCTGTATATTTCCTGTTCTGGAGATTGGGTGTAAGTGAATAATTATGTCTTGAATCTATGAATACAACAAATAAACTTGCTTCAATAACATGGGGTGGTGCAAAATTGAGCAAACAGTTTTTCAGATTGTTTTCTTTCAGATTAAAAATTCCAGTTAATTGACATGTCAAATAATTTTTCTTTCTGAAGCTATAGGATGCAATTAATTAGAGCACTATCTTCGTGCCCTTAAAATTTGGACATGATATTAGACAAAACTTGTATTGTACTATTGGCTTGTAATGATTATGAAAGTACTCAGTTAACAGTTGCTAATCTTCTAAAATACACTCCTGAGAATATACCTATTTATTTTCTTCCTAATAACATAACTGATAATTTTGATTCGGATAAGGTAAGGGAAATTGGTATGTTTTATAGTAATCTGTATCCCAATCGGGTAATTTATGTGAATTGGGTTACTCCGAGTTTTCCTTATCAGGCACTCGGTGATTTGATTTACTCTGAGCAATTGGAAAAATATGATTATATCTGTAAAATAGATGATGATGTTTTTCCGATTACTTCAGACTGGATTGAGGAACTGGCAAAATGTTTCGAAAAACACGAAAACGATAAATTGGGATATGTTACCGGATTAATCAATAATAATCCATGGGGATTTGCAGAACTCGTATCATTGATGAATTTGCAGGATGAGTATAAAATGTTAGTTCCGAAAGTAACTATTGCAGGAAAGAATATGAAAGGTTATATGAAGCAAGAACAAATAATTTACCCCGAAATTGGACGAGGCGGCTTCGGAACGGTTTGGCAATATCCACATTTAGCTCGTTGGATACACGAGAAAACAACTTTTCGCCCTGAAGAGTTTATAAATGCGACTAAAGGTTTGGAGTCTAAGGAAATAGATAATCACCTTCGGTATTCAATTGGTTGTGTGCTTTTTCGGAAATCTAGCTGGGCAAAAGTATACAACGGATCAAAGACTGATGAAAAAATGTGGCACATTTACTCCAAGGATAATAACATGCATAATTATGCAGCCTTAAATGTTCCAATGGTACATTTATTCTTTTATAACCAGCGTTTATCTAATAAATCAATACTGGATAGAGCTTATGAAACATTTCGTAATTTTGCCAACGACCAGTTAGTGCTCCTTTGGGACAATTCTGCTTCCTGCAAAACTAATTTTATCGAAGAGCGATTAAGACAGCAGGAATATCGCATTAAAAGCAGTCAAAAAAAGTTGGTAACAACTATCCGAAAATTTAAAAACTATGCACGTTACAGGTATTTTCGAAAATGGTAAATTAGATTTTTAAATTTTTAAAATACAAAATCGGTAGTACCTTATATTTTAATTGATTCTTTATAAGCCAGACATCAAATAAACGTTCAGATATGAAGCCATAGAGGCGTTTTTGATAGTTGTCGTAATTTGATATGTCCGTTCTTCTTTCCAATTCAAAAAGAATAGTGAATAACCACTCCATATAGGCATTAAAATGTGACCTCTTTAACACAAACATATTGCAATGCATTATTTCAGATTGTTGCATACATTCGTTAAAAGCATCAAGGTAATCAGGATACAAGTCAGAAATAATATTTAGTGTAGTATTTAAGTCTTCGATTCTGTGCTTTCGTTTGTATTGCTCTAATACGGTATAACGTAATTTTCGTTTTATTGGGACAATGGCATCGTATTGCCGTAAATAATTATCAACTTGTACACCTGTAAGAATAAGTTCTTTTGCCTGAAGCTTTGAAGAATAGTGAACCCCAAATCGTTTACGTCCCTGAAGAATAAAATATTCACCGATTTTTTTTAATCGCATCAATAAAGAAGCCTTATGTCCCATGAAAAATCGGCGATAATGCGATAAGCCAACATATTCCGATGTTGTGTTCTTCCATACCCAATACAGTCCGGTCAGTTCTGAATAATTTTGGTTTTTTTCAGAAATATGTTCACCGGTATCATCAGTTTTAAAACCCAAATCTAATTTAGAAAGTGCTTTCCCAACTTGAATTGGTTCATAAGCTGAATCATCAGTTAAAAGCGGATGTTCTTTGTGGAAAACTACGTAAATACTCATAAATTATTAAATATTGATTCACAACTACTTAAGGCTGATGCGATAACTTTGTCCATGTCGTAGTATTTATATTCGCCTAGTCTGCCACCAAAGTGAATATTTTTTTTATTGTCGGCCAGCTTTTTATACCTGGCATATAACTTATTGTTCCTTTCGTCGTTTATGGGGTAGTACGGATCTGTACCATCTTTGTATTCTTCCGAATATTCTTTCGAAATGACCGTAGTTTTTTGTTCACCAAACTCAAAGTGTTTGTGTTCGATTATTCTTGTGTATGGTACTTCGCGTTCGGTGTAGTTCACAACTGCGTTTCCTTGAAAATTGTCAGTGTTCTCCAACACTTGATGCTCGAAGCGTAAACTGCGGTAGTCAAGCTGACCATATTTATAATCGAAGTATCTGTCAATTTCACCGGTGTACACAATTTTTTTAGCCATACTTTCAAACCTGTTTTTGTCACTTAAAAAATCAGTATTTAATTGAATTTCGATCCCTTCCAACATTTTTTCGATTATGGCGGTATAACCTCCAATCGGAATTCCCTGGTATGGATCGTTAAAATAATTATTGTCGTAGCGCAAACGAACCGGGATTCTTCGGATAATAAATGCAGGTATTTCAGTGGCTTGTAATCCCCATTGTTTTTCAGTATAACCTTTAATCAGTTTGAAGTAAATATCTTCTCCAACAAGCATTAGAGCCTGTTCTTCAAGGTTCGATGGATTGGTGTAATTGTGTTTTCTTTTTTGTTCTTCTATTTTGGCGAGTGCTTCTGCAGGCGTTTTTGTCCCCCACATCTGATAGAATGTATTCATGTTAAACGGGAGGTTGTACAACTTATTTTTGTAATTAGCCAGGGGGGAATTTATGTAGTGATTAAATTCGGCGAACTGATTTACATAGTTCCATATTTCTTTGTTGCTGGTATGAAAAATATGGGCACCATAATAGTGTACATTTATACCATTTATATTTTTAGTATAAATATTCCCTCCAATATGGTCTCTTTTTTCCACAACTAAACATTTTAATCCTCTCTTTTTTGCCTCATAAGCTACTGTTGATCCATATGGACCGGCTCCAACAATTAGGATATCATACATCTTGTTATTATTTTAAATAAAGTTTAGTTTTTCTTTTTCTACATTTGAAAGAAAACAATAAGATGACAAATTTAGCAGATTCGTTAACAAAAACAGCAGATATCTTGAAACAATCGAAATTCACAATGGCATTTACCGGTGCCGGAATTTCAGTTGAAAGTGGAATTCCTCCGTTTCGTGGAGAACACGGACTTTGGAACAAATACAATCAGCAGGTGCTGGATTTGGGCTATTTTTTGAATAACCCGGCACACTGCTGGATCTATATCCGTGGGATATTTTATGATTTTTTCGCAGATGCAAAGCCCAACGATGCACACCGGATGCTGGCGAAAATGGAAAGTAGCAAGCTTTTAAATGCTGTTGTTACCCAGAATATCGATAATTTACATTACCAGGCCGGAAGTGAGACGGTTTATGAGTTTCATGGGAATTCAAAAAAGCTAAAGTGTTTAAAATGCGGACATGTTTATGATGCCCGCGATATTGATTTTGAAAACATTCCGCCAAAATGCATTAATGATGGAGAAGTGTTAAAACCCGATTTTATTTTCTTTGGCGAAGGAATACCACCCGATGCCTATGCCGATTCGTTCGCAGCAGCTGAAAAAGCTGAAGTGTGCATTATTGTAGGCTCTACGGGAGAAGTAACGCCGGCATCGTATGTGCCGCGTACGGCAAAACAAGCCGGGGCTACAATTATAGAAATCAATCCGGAGAAAACCATTTTTACATCGGCAATTACCGATATTCATTTAAAAGGAAAAGCCACCGAAGTTTTAAATCAGTTGGGCGAATTGTTATTTTGAACTTTTCAACCAAATGGTTGAAGTTTATTGTTAAAGTGGAGATACTTTGCCCGGAAAATGATTAATCTCCAGTTCATTTTCCGTATAACTTGAAGAAAATTTATATTTGCGCACGAAAACAAATACGATGGTAACGGGTTTTGCAAGTTGTAATGTGCTTTACCCAAATCTGCCATTTAAATTAAAATTATAAACAAATGAAATTACTTGAAGGAAAAACAGCGATAATTACCGGCGCATCTCGCGGTATTGGTAAAGCAATTGCTGTAAAGTATGCACAGGAAGGGTGCGATGTTGCCTTTACCGATCTTTTTGAAGATGACAATATGAAAGCCACGGAAGAAGAATTAAAGACCTACGGTGTAAAAGCCAAAGGATATGCTTCTGATGCAAGTAATTTTGAAGATACTGACCGGGTAGTAAACGAAATTGTTAAAGAATTTGGCCGTATTGATGTATTGGTAAATAACGCTGGAATAACAAAAGATACGTTATTAATGCGCATGACTGAAGACCAGTGGGATGCTGTAATAAATGTTAACCTGAAATCGGTTTTTAATTTTACAAAAGCTGCTCAGCGCACCATGTTAAAACAGCGCTCTGGTTCAATTATCAACCTGAGTTCGGTTGTTGGTGTTAGCGGAAATGCAGGTCAGGCAAACTACTCGGCATCAAAAGCAGGTATTATTGGTTTTACCAAGTCGATAGCACGCGAACTGGGTTCTCGTGGCGTTCGTTCAAATGCCATTGCTCCCGGGTTTATCATTACTGAAATGACAGGTAAAATTCCGGAAGAGGCACGTAAAGCCTGGGAAGCTTCAATTCCGTTAAAAAGAGGTGGAACACCGGAAGAAGTTGCCGGAGTTGCTACATTCCTTGCCTCCGACCTTTCGTCGTATGTTAGCGGACAGGTTATTACTGTTTGCGGTGCAATGAATACTTAAAAAACGTTAACATGATAAGGAAAAGCTGTCTGAAAAGGCAGCTTTTTTTGTTTCTTTGCTTTTAATGAAACACAAGGCCTTATTCGTAGGACTAACTACCATTGATATTCAGTATTTTATAGATGACATACCGGTTGTAAATACCAAAATAAAAACCGGTAACCCTGATATTTTAGTTGGTGGCCCGGCAACCAATGCAGCCGTTGCGTTTGCGTATTTGAATAAAACAGCAACGCTCGCCAGTCCGGCCGGTCTTAATGCATTTTCCTCATTTATCGATCAGGATTTGAACCGTGTTGGAGTTGATCATTTTGATCTGGCTTATGGACAGGAATTTGAAACCATTCTGGCCACTGTGTTAACCTCGAAAAATGGCGACCGAACCATTGTTACTCATAATCCGAAAGAAGTTAAGAGTACGATTTCGCCACAAAAACTGATCGATTTGGTAAAGCCGCAGGTTGTTCTTATTGATGGTTTTTATCCTGAATTCAGTATTGAATGTGTGCGAATTTGCAGAGAGCAGCAAATACCTGTTGTTGCTGATTGTGGAAGCTGGAAGCCCCAGTTTGCCGATCTTTTAAACGATGTTGATATTGCCATATGTTCGGCCGACTTTATGCCGCCGGATTGTGAAACCCGGGAAGACCTTTTTGATTTTATGACGGCAAAAAACATACATTCGGTGGCCATTTCAAAAGGTGGAGCTGAAATTGAATTTTTATCAAAAGAAAAAAAAGGGAGCGTAAAGGTGCCGGAAGTAAAGGTTATGGATACGCTTGGTGCCGGAGATTTTTTACATGGTGCCTTTTGCTATTATCTTCTTGAAAACACTGATTTCGAAAAAGCTTTACAGAATGCAGCTTTCTTGGCATCGTTTACCTGCAGCTTTGAAGGAACACGAAAATGGTTAAATTTTAACCATAATACCTGACATCTGAAAAATAATCCGTAAATTGTTTTATTCAGAAACAATAAAAGAATAATGTTAAATAAATCAATTGCATATCGATTGAGTGTTTACATCTCCCTTGCTGTAATAGGGGTGTTTATTGCTTTTATTGGTATATTTTTTCTGTTCAATCAAACACTAATAAAAGAAAGTGTAAAGAGCAAGGCAATGTCTCAAAGTACACATGTAACCAGCCAGGTACAGCGTTACATTATTACTACCGCTGAGGTTGCCGGCAATATTTCTGATCAGGTTATCTTTTATGGTCATCAAGACCATGCCGATTTGTTTATTCAAAGCCTGGTTATTAAATATCCTTTTATTAATGCTATTTATGTAGATATTGACTCAACTGTTGCCAATTTACCTTATTGGAGTTATTTTACCTACCGGGATGGTGATTCCACGGTTATACAACGGGGAAGTGGTAATATTTCATCGTGTACGAATGAGCAGGCACAGTTTAAGAAACTGATTAAACAGAATGAAACAGGTTGGTCGGAGCCCTATCTGTGCGATCGTAACAACATCGTTGTTGCAGCTTACTGTTCTCCTATTCTGGTTGAAACACCTTCAGGGCAAAAAATACGAGTTGGGGAAGTAATTTGCGAGTTGTCGTTAAATGAATTAAACAGGCAGGTGAATAGTATGAAAATAGGAAAAGGAGGATTTGCTTTTCTGATGTCGAGAGATGGCATTTATATTACACATCCTGTTACGGAATGGATTCTCAACCGGAGTATTTACGAGGTTAATGAGAAGGTTTTAAAAGAGGATGTTGTTAGCACTACAGATAATGTACTGGCCGATACAAAGCCGGGAACATTAATCGCTTATCCCGAATTATTTAATTTCGAGAAAGCCCTGGTTTACTATGTGCCAATTCGGCAAAATGGTTGGGTTTTGGTATCGGTTTTACCCTATAAAGAGTTATTTGAGCCTTTATATCTGCCTGTACTTCAGATGTTGTTCTTTTCTGTTTTGGGAATTCTTATTATTTATTTAACTGTTACCTACATTATCAACCTGCAGATAAAACCTCTAAGTTTGGTCACCAAACAATTAAAACGTTTTAGTAATTTAACCGGCCCGTATAAAGATATTCCTGAAAATGAAATTGATCAGGTTGCTGAGAGTTTGAATTACATGAAATCGTGGTACGAAAAATACCTGCAAACACAATCTGATGAACAAAAGAAAAAACAGCAACGACAGGAAGACATGAATCAGGCTTCCGAAATTCAGCAAAGTTTTATTAAAACAATTTATCCGGCTTTTCCGGGCCGCACTGATATTGATTTGTATTCGACTTACCAACCGGCAAAAGGAGTAAGTGGCGACCTTTTCGACTATTTTTTTATTGATGATGACCACCTGGTTTTAACCATGGGTGATGTTTCGGGGAAAGGAGTTCCGGCGGCATTTTTTATGAGTGTTGCTCAAACAACCATTAAAACAAATGCTTTGGTGCCAAAAGCAAATAAAATTGTTGAAAAAGTAAATAAAGAGTTGTGTACAAACAACCAGCATCAGTTCTTTTTAACCTTGTTTTTAGGTGTTCTGGATTTAAAAACCGGCATTTTGGAATACTGTAATGCCGCTCATACTCCGGGATATGTTTTAACGAAAAACGCGAAGGTTAAAGAACTGGCCCAGTCGCATGGACTGCCGTTAGGACTGTACCCCGACAAATCGTATAGTTCGGCCAAAATTCAACTGAACAAGGAAGATACGCTTGTTTTATATACCGATGGAGTTACCGAAATGCTAAACGAAAACAATATTCAGTACGGTAATCATCAACTTGTTGAGAATATTAAAACACTGGCCGGACAAAGCCCAAAAGAAATGATTGAACGTTTGGAAAAGAGTTTTAAACTGTATAAGGGGCACGCCCAGCAAACCGACGATATTACCATGTTAATATTTAATTACCAGGTATAAAAAAAGGAGGTAAGCACCTCCTTTTTCAATTTAATCAGTATTTCGTTTCTTATTCTTTCAGCGCTTTTTTATTGGATAAAATACGCATCTGAAGTTTTTCATTTTTCTTGTCAAAACCAACCGAAATGGTATCTCCTTCAGATATCGATGCCTTTATTATAATTTCGGCCATTTCATCTTCCAGATATTTCTGGATCGCACGTTTTAATGGTCGGGCACCAAACTGAGGATCATATCCTTTTTCGGCAATAAAATCTTTAGCTGCCGGAGAAATTTTCAATTTGTAATTCAATGATTCAACTCGTTTGTACAAACCTTCAATTTCAATATCAATAATGCTGTGAATATGTTTTTTCTCCAGTTGGTTGAACATTACAACATCATCGATACGGTTCAGAAACTCAGGAGCAAATGCCTTTTTCAGCGCTTTCTGAATGATGTATTTTGTATGCTCGTTTTCCTCTTCAGGTGTTTTCGCCGTTGCAAAACCAACGCCACGTCCGAAGTCTTTTAACTGACGAGAACCAATATTTGAGGTCATAATGATTATCGTATTTTTAAAATCAACATTTCGTCCCAAACTATCGGTCAAACGTCCTTCGTCCATCAGCTGAAGTAAGATATTAAAAACATCAGGATGAGCTTTCTCAATTTCGTCGAGTAACACAACAGAGTACGGTTTGCGTCTCACTTTCTCCGTCAATTGTCCGCCTTCTTCGTAACCTACGTATCCCGGAGGCGCTCCAACCAATCGCGATACCGCAAATTTTTCCATGTATTCACTCATATCAATACGTATCAGCGAATCCAGGTTGTCGAACAAATAGGTGGTTAAAACTTTTGCCAGCTGGGTTTTTCCAACACCAGTTGGTCCCAGAAAAATAAATGATCCGATCGGGCGGTTTGGATCTTTCAGTCCTGCACGGTTACGCTGAATGGCCTTAACAATTTTGGCAATGGCCTCGTCTTGTCCAATAACTTTTCCTTTCAGGTCGTTGCCCATATTCATCAAACGCTTTCCTTCGGCCTGAGCAATACGCTGTACCGGAATTCCCGACATCATGGCCACCACTTCAGCTACCTTGTGCTCATCAACCGTTTCCCGATGATTCAATAAATCTTTTTCCCACTGTTCTTTTGCATCTTCCAAAAGAGTGAGCAGGTTTTTTTCTTTATCGCGGTAATTGGCTGCCAGCTCAAAATTCTGACTTTTAACCGCAGCAATTTTATCCTCTTTGGTTTTTTCTATCTTTTCTTCCAGCTTAACAATGTTGTCCGGAACATTGATGTTTGAAATGTGTACACGCGAACCGGCTTCGTCAAGGGCATCAATGGCTTTGTCCGGTAAGTATCGATCGGTAATGTAGCGAGCCGTTAATTTTACGCAGCTTTCAATCGCTTTAGGCGTAAAAATTACATTGTGATGATCTTCGTACCGTTCTTTAATGTTATTCAGAATTTCAATGGTTTCGTCAACCGAAGTAGGATCAACCATTACTTTCTGGAAACGACGTTCCAAAGCACCGTCTTTTTCAATTTGCTGACGGTATTCGTCCAGTGTTGTAGCACCAATACATTGAATATCGCCACGCGCCAGAGCAGGTTTTAACATGTTGGCCGCATCCAGCGATCCGGTAGCCCCACCGGCGCCTACAATGGTGTGAATCTCGTCGATAAACAAAATAACGTTATTCACTTTCGACAGCTCATTTAAAATCGCTTTCATACGCTCCTCAAATTGCCCGCGGTATTTTGTACCCGCCACAATCGAAGCAATATCAAGACTTACAACACGCTTGTCGAATAATATTCTTGATACTTTTTTGCCTATAATACGAAGCGCCAAACCTTCGGCAATTGCTGATTTACCAACGCCAGGTTCTCCAATCAAAATTGGATTGTTCTTTTTACGACGACTAAGTATCTGCGCCAGTCGTTCAATTTCTTTCTCGCGCCCAACAATTGGGTCAAGACTGTTTTCTTCAGCCAGTTTGGTAATATCAATACCAAAATTATCGAGCACAGGAGTATCCGATTTTGCACCGGCAGCTTTTTTCGAACTTTGTCCGCCCGAGGGGCCTTTGCCAAAACCTTCGCCCGGCTCATCGTCATCGCTTTCCGGAAAATCAGATTTTGCTTCAGGCTGCTGGTAGTCTTGCAATTGCGACTTAACCATGTAGTAATTAATACCCAACTCAACAAGCAGTTGAGTTATTAAACTGTCGTTGTCCTTCAATATAGCCAGCAAAAGGTGGCCGCTGTTGGCCGTTGCACTTTTAAACGACCGGGCTTCAAGGTAAATCAACTTCAACGTCTTTTCGGTTGATTTCAGCATAATCAAATCAGCTTTCTGATTTATATCTTTATCTGTACGTACCTTGCTTTCGATTAGTTGTTTTACTTCAACCAGGTCAACACCCAGTTTTTCAAGAATATCAGTAGCAGTACCTTCGCCTTCTCTCAAAATTCCCAAAAAAAGATGCTCCTGGCCTATATAATCATTCCCCAAACGAATTGCCTCCTCCCGGCTGTATCCGATAATGTCTTTAATTCTTGGTGAAAATTGTGAATCCATATATAGTCTCTTTTTTATCTCTGGTTTAACAAATACTATTCCTAAAAGGTTGAAAAACTAAAATAAATAAAATTTGTAGCTGGGAAGTATCGAAATGGCAGAAGTTATCAAAGGTAACCTAAACATCATGCATAATTGTCAGTTGATATGTTAATATCTTCTTGTCAAAAGTATGTAAAACACTACTAGATATGCGTGTTACACGAATGATTTTACTATTTTTGTGGGACTTTAAACAGTGATAATTTATTTTGAAAGGAGATATAATGACAGAAGGTGAAAAGATTATCAGAATAAACATTGAGGAGCAGATGAAATCTGCCTATATTGATTATTCAATGTCGGTAATTGTTTCGCGTGCATTACCCGATGTACGCGATGGTTTTAAACCGGTACACCGCCGGGTTTTATTTGGTATGCACGAGCTTGGAATATTTTCCAATCGTTCGTATAAAAAGTCGGCAAGGATTGTTGGTGAGGTACTTGGTAAGTATCACCCGCATGGCGACTCATCAGTTTATTTTACTATGGTGCGTATGGCGCAACACTGGTCGTTGCGTTACCCGATGGTTGATGGCCAGGGTAACTTTGGATCTGTTGATGGTGATAGTCCTGCAGCAATGCGTTATACCGAGGCTCGTATGTCGAAGATTTCGGAAGAAACGTTGGCCGACCTGGACAAAAATACTGTTGACTTCCAGCCCAATTTCGATGAATCGTTAGGTGAGCCTACAGTGTTACCAACCAAAATACCACAGTTGCTGGTTAACGGTGCTTCGGGAATTGCAGTAGGTATGGCTACAAATATGCCGCCACACAACCTCAGCGATGTTATTGATGCTACCATTGCATACGTTGATAACAACGATATTGAAATGGAAGAGTTGATCGATATCGTTAAGGCTCCCGATTTCCCAACCGGTGGTATTATTTACGGTTACCAGGGCGTAAAAGACGCTTATGAAACGGGTAGGGGACGTATTGTTATCAGGGGTAAAGCCCATATTGAAAATGAAGGCGGCCGCGAGAAAATTGTTGTAACCGAAATTCCATACATGGTTAACCGTGCAGAGATGATCCAAAAAACTGCCGACCTGGTTAACGAAAAGAAAATTGAAGGAATTTCGAACGTGAACGACGAGTCGGACCGCGAAGGTATGCGTGTTGTTTATGATTTGAAACGCGATGCAATGAGCAACGTAGTTTTAAATAAACTATACAAATATACCCAACTGCAAACTTCGTTTAGTGTTAACAGTATTGCACTGGTACATGGTCGCCCTAAAATTTTAAACCTGAAAGACCTGATCAGACACTTTGTTGATCACCGTCACGAAGTGGTTACGCGCCGTACACAGTACGAACTGGAACAAGCCGAAAAACGTGCTCACATCCTGGAAGGACTTATTATTGCCAGCGATAATATCGACGAAGTAATTGCTATTATCCGTGGTTCATCAACTCCTGAAGAAGCACGAAACAGACTGATTGAACGATTTGAATTAAGCGATGTTCAATCGCGCGCAATTGTTGAAATGCGTTTACGTCAGTTAACCGGTCTTGAGCAAGACAAACTTCGTAAGGAATACGATGAAATTATGGCGCAAATTGAAGAATACAAGGCCATTCTTGCCGACGTTAATTTGCGAATGGAAATCATTAAAGAAGAATTGCAGGAGGTGAAAAACAAGTATGGCGATGAGCGTCGTACTGAGATTGTTCCTAACGCCGAAGAATTTAATCCTGAAGATTTTTATGCCGACGAAGAAATGGTAATTACTATTTCGCATTTAGGTTATATAAAACGTACGCCACTTACCGAGTTCAGAACACAGGGTAGAGGGGGAGTAGGTTCGAAAGGAAGTACCACCCGCGATGAAGATTTCCTGGAGCATATTATTATTGCATCAATGCATAACACCCTTTTACTATTTACCGAAAAAGGAAAGTGTTACTGGCTAAAAGTTTACGAAATTCCTGAAGGAACAAGAGCATCGAAAGGCCGTGCAATTCAAAACATGCTGAATATTGAGCCGGACGATCAGGTGTTGGCCTTTATTAAAGTGAAAACACTGGCCGATCAGGAATTCATCAACAACAACTACATTATTCTTGCTACCAAAAAAGGTATTATCAAGAAAACAACCTTAGAAGCTTATTCGCGTCCACGCCAAAACGGAGTTAACGCAATTACCATTAAAGAAGGCGACCAGTTACTGGAAGCCCGTTTAACAAATGGCAAAAGCGAGGTAATGCTTGCTGTGCGCTCTGGTAAAGCAATTCGCTTCAACGAAAGTATTGTTCGGGCAATTGGTAGAACAGCGTCAGGAGTACGTGGAATTACACTTGGTCATGAAAATGATGAAGTAATTGGTATGGTTTGTGTGATGGATGAGAACGAAGATATTCTGGTTGTGGCCGAAAAAGGATATGGAAAACGTTCTAAAATTGATGATTACCGTATTACCAACCGCGGTGGAAAAGGTGTAAAAACACTGAATATAACCGAAAAAACCGGCGAATTGGTTGCCATAAAAAGTGTTTCGGACGATAATGACCTGATGATTATTACTCAGAAAGGAATTACGATTCGTTTAGCGGTTAATACCATTTCGGTACTCGGAAGAGCTACTCAGGGAGTACGGGTTATCAACTTACGAGAAGACGACAGAATTGCGTCGGTTGCCCGAATTGCGGTTGAAGAAGCTGCTACAGAAGATGTAACTGACGATAATGTTGAAGATATTGATAATGAAGATAATAACTTAGAACAAGAATAAATTATTGATTCTTCGTACTGTTATTTTGATAAAATTTGAAAAGATATATTTTTGTGGCTTGTAAGAGGGCCTATTAAACGATAATTTTAAAATTTTAAAAAGTATAAAAATGAAAAAAACAATCATTCTTCTAGCTTTGGTATTTTCTGTTTCTGCAGTATTTGCACAGAAAGGAAAAGTTACCAGTGCTCAGAACCTTAAAGACACAGGAAAATTAGATAAAGCGTTGGAAGCGATTAATGAAGCAACTGATCCGTCAAACGATAAGGCTGAAAAATCACTTCCATGGCCAAAAACATGGGAAGTAAAAGGAGAGATCTTTCAGGCAATTTTTGCCAGTCAGGATCAAAACGTAAAAGCTCTTAGTGATGATCCGTTAACAGTAGCCTTGGAATCGTACAAAAAGGCACTTGAACTGGATGATAAAGACAAGTTCTCGAAAAGTGTAAAAATTAAGTTAACGCTGTTAACTAACGACCTTACCAACCAGGCCGTTGAAGCTTTTCAGAATAACGACTACGAGCTGGCGTTGAAATCGTTCGAGCAAATTCTTGACATTCAGGATATTCCGGTAGTGAAAGAAGATAACCCTGAAGCAGTTGATACTGTAATTTTATTTAACTCGGGATTGGCGGCATTCAATGCACAGAATTTTGAGAAAGCTGTAAAATATTACGGCGAAGCAGCAAAATACGGTTATAACGGTGCCAGAACATACTCTTTAATTTCTGAATCGTACATTCAGATGCAGGATACTGTTAATGCATTAAAAGCTGTGCAGGAAGGATTCGAAAAGTATCCTGAAGACAACGGTGTATTAACAAGTATGATTGACCTTTACATGAAAATTGGTAAAAACGAAGAAGCATTGAAATACCTGGACATGGCCATTGAGCAAGATCCAAACAATGTAACATATTATTTTGCCAAAGGTGCCTTGTACGAAAAATTTGGTGAGGAAGAAAATGCAGTAGCAGCGTATCAAAAGGCATCTGAAATTGATCCGACATTCTTTAATGCCTATTACAATTTAGGTGCACTTTACTACAATAAAGGAGTAAAACAAATTGAAGTTGCTAACGCAGTTCCGGCTAACGAAAACGAAAAATACGAAGCTGAATTGAAAAAAGCTGATGTTTGGTTTGAGAAAGCTCTGCCATTCATGGAAAAATGTCATGAGTTGAATCCTGAAGATGAAATGACATTAGAATCGCTTAAAAACTTGTACTACCGTATGAAAAATATGGACAAGTACAACGAAGTTCTTGAAAAGTTAGGACAATAAGTATAGGTAAAAAAAGGAGGGAAATTCTCTCCTTTTTTTTATATCTATTTAAACAACATAATATCAATTATAAGACAAATGCATTTATTTCATATTTTGGAATAACTGGCATGATTACGTCCAGCTCTGCTGGTTTATATAAAATCAGTTATCGTGACGGCTAAGTCCGATAACGTCAAAGATTTTATGTAAAAGTTTATACTGATGCTTCTGGCAAATGATAAGGCAAACATATTTATATCATATTTCGGAATAACTGGCATGATTACGTCCAGCTCTGCTGGTTTATATAAAATCAATTATCGTGACGGCTAAGTCCGATAACGGCAAAGATTTTATGCAAAAGTTTATACTGATGCTCCTGGCAAATGTTTTCCCTGTAATTCAAAATTATTTATGAGCTCTCCCGAAACTTTTAATGCTTGTTTACACCAATCCACTTAAGTAGATAAAACGTCGCAATCAATGTTTTTTTAATTCACGAATTCTTTTAGATGTTTTGCCTTATAATTCTATATAAAACCACAATCGCTGAGAATTTGCTAAACTGAACATTTATACACAGAAATTATTTCATGCGATTCTCAGTGCATTAAAATTTTTACTTTAGGAAATAGCTCTTTAAATTCTGTATTAATATTTATTTCCCGCATTCAATTCCATCAACTACGTTGTTAGTTTTCATTCAGCAAGCAATTAGCTGCTGCCGGAAAAGTTACCACGAAACAAATAACATCTTTAGCTGTTTATTTCTGTAGAAACTTATTTGAGTTCGCTAATACATAATTTCAGCAAGTAAAATATGGCTGATGCATTGATAAGTATCTAAATATATTATTATTACGGAATTATAAATCTGTTACAACACGACGAAATTACATGTGAGTATCATTCGAGTGCATCATTTTTAAATAAATGTTCGTATAGAAATGATGTTAACAATACATTATATAAATAAGTGATCGGTTATAAAATGCAAGCTATTACAATTGATCGTATTACTTTTGCCGCGCATGATTAAAAGGCGTATTAAAACATACAAACAAAATAATCAGCGGGCATTTATGGCTATTAAAATGGCTTATAAAATGCGGTCCGACAGGTTTGTACCACCTGTAGCTCTACTCTAATTTTTCTCTTCCCCCCTCACTTGTATTACCGATTTTTTTCACTAAATTAATTTATATGTTACGAAAATTTAGTTCATTAATTTTAATTATTCTATTTTTTACAACTAATTTGTTTGCACAGGAAAAACCTGAGGTTCAAATTGGTGGAGCACTTCGTTTTAATTACAACCTTTCTTCGTGGAAAGAAGGTCAGAAAACCCGTGGCGGCGATTTTGGCTACGACGTTTTCAGAGTAAATGCCAAAGCAAAATACAAAGGCGTAAAACTAAATGCTGAATACCGGCTTTATTCCGAAGGTTTTGGCGGCGGTATGTTAAAACAAGGTTGGGTTGGTTACGATTTCAGCCCTGAAAATAACCTCCAGATCGGTTTAACACAGGTGCCTTTTGGAATTACCCAATACAACTCGCACAACTGGTTTTTTGGTATTAACTACTATGTTGGCTTAGAAGACGACCACGACATGGGGATAAAATACACCCACAACGACGAGAACTGGATGTATGCCATTGCATTTTTTAAAAATGCCGAAGAACTCCGTTTTGGTAGTGCTTCCGATGTTTCAGACAGTCGCTACTCGTACGATGTAAGTTCATCTGCCGATGGTTTATACCGAAATAAAGAAGTAAACCAGGTAAACCTGAAAGTGGCCAGAAAATTCGCGTCGGGTAACAGTAAGCACATGTTGGGCGTGTCGGCACAATATGGCGGGCTTTACAACCTCGACACCGAGAAAACTGGCGATAGCTACGCAATTGCAGCGCATTACGAGTTAAATGCCGGAAACTTCAATCTGAAAGTTCAGGCTACCAAATATAAAATGAATCCTGAAAATCCTGCCGATCAGGATAGCGAAGGCCTTGCTATGACAGCCTACGGAGCGCCTTACCTTGTGGCATCTGAAGCTACAACTTACACCATTGGGCCAGCGTACTCTGTTCCGGTTGAATGGGGGCCAATTTCAAACCTTCAGTTTTATAACGATTTTGGCTACATGAATAAGGCCAATGATATGTATGAAGACAGTTTTATGAATACTACCGGAGTTTTGGTAACTGCCGGAAACGTTTATACCTACGTTGATTTGGCGCAGGGAAAAGATCACCCGTGGGTTGGGCCGGCTTGGACAAATGGTCTGGCAGCCGGAACACCTGATGCTGAATGGGAAACCCGTTTCAATATTAACATTGGATACTATTTTTAATTGATTCAATTATGTCGGATAATAGAAAAACAAAAATTAAGGTTGAAGACCTGACACTGATCTTCGGCAAACGCAAACAAGAGGCACTCAAGATGCTGGAACAAGGTGTTTCAAAGGAAGAGATCCTGAAAAAGACGAAATGCACCGTTGGTGTAAATCGGGCTAGTTTCGAAATAAAAGAAGGGGAAGTTTTTGTGATCATGGGACTTTCAGGAAGTGGAAAATCGACTTTAATTCGCTGCTTAAACCGCTTGAATGAGCCAACGGCAGGGAAAGTAATTTTCGATGATCACGACATTACCCGCGAAACCAATAAAGAATTACTGGAAACACGGAGAACAGAAATGAGTATGGTTTTCCAAAAATTTGGACTACTTCCCCACCGTACCATTCTGGAAAATGCAGGTTTTGGTTTAGAACTTCGCGGTGAAGAAAAAGCAGCGCGCGACGAAAGAGCGAAAACAGCGCTCGAAACCGTTGGTTTGAAAGGTTACGAAGCGCAATATCCGGCCGAATTGTCGGGAGGTATGCAACAGCGTGTTGGTTTAGCCCGTGCGCTTGCCAACGATCCGGAAGTTCTGCTAATGGACGAAGCATTTTCGGCACTCGACCCGCTTATAAAATCAGATATGCAGGACGAGCTGCTTGAAATTCAGGACAAACTGCACAAAACAATTGTGTTTATTACGCACGACCTCGACGAGGCCATTAAAATTGGCGACCGCATTGCCATTATGAAAGATGGTGTGGTGGAACAAATTGGTACTGCCGAGGATATTCTTACAAATCCCGCCAGCGAATATGTGGAGGCTTTTGTGGAAAAAGTGGACCGCAAAACGATTATTACTGCCGAAACTTTAATGTTTAAAAAGCATACAGCTCTGGAAGTTCATAAAGACGGGCCTAAAGGTGCGGTTCGTAAAATGCGTTCTATCGCTGTTGACCAATTGCCCGTTGTTGATGAACACAAAAAATTCCTTGGCCACGTTTGGTTGCAGGATGTTCTTGAACTGGAAAAAGAGCAGGGAAAATCGTTAGAAAAAGTAATAAACACCAACGTTCCAAGTGTTTACAAACACTATACTGTTGAAGAAATGCTACCACTGATTACCGGTATAAGGCACCCGCTTGCGGTAATTGAAGAAGAAACAGGGAAATTCCTCGGCCTGGTTACACAAACCTCGTTGATTATTGAGGCTACACGCTTCGAGAAAAAAGAAGTGATTAAATTAAAAGAACAAGCTAACGAATTATAGTATGGATAAATTAATAGACCTCGGAAAATATATAGAACAGGGAATTAATGTACTGGAAGAAAGCCTTTCCGGTCTTTGGGGAGCTATCGATGATGTTATTTCATGGACAGTAGAATTCTTAAACGACACGTTTCTGGCTATTCCTTTTATTGTAATTATTGCCCTTGTTACTTTTGGTGCCTACTATGCCAACGCTGGTAAAAAGGCCTTTAAAAAAGAAGGTATAAAAAAAGGTGTAAGCCTGGCTCTTTTTGTTGTGCTCGGTTTGTTGCTGATTTGGGCAATGGGCTACTGGAAAGAAGCCATTCAAACAACAACACTTGTTATTGTGGCTACCATTATAGCGCTTTTGTTTGGTATTCCGCTGGGAATTTGGGCGGCGCGCAGCAACACAGCCAATGCCATTATCCGGCCAATTCTCGACTTAATGCAAACCATGCCGGCATTCGTTTACCTTATTCCCGCTATTTTCTTCTTTAGTGTTGGGAATACGCCGGGTGTTATTGCAACCGTAATCTTCTCGTTGCCACCGGCTGTGCGTTTAACAAGTCTGGGAATCCGGAACGTGCCTGAAGATGTTATTGAGGCCGGTCATGCTTTCGGAGCAACCGACAAACAAATTCTGTTTAAAATACAATTGCCACTGGCAAAAACAACAATTCTGGCCGGTATAAACCAGGTAATTCTGCTGGCCCTGTCGATGGTTGTTATTGCATCAATGGTTGGTGCAAAAGGATTGGGGGCCATCGTTTACCAGGGTATTCAGCAAAACGACATTGCCAAAGGTTTCGAATCGGGACTTGGAATTGTTGTGCTGGCCATTATACTCGACCGTATAACCCAGGCTGTTGCTAAAAAATAAATTATAAATCTTAAAAAGTAATATTATGCTGAACGTAAAAAAATTAGGAACTCTGTTTGTAGCTGCAACTTTGTTGTTTGCAATTACATCGTGTTCAAACAGCGGATCGAAAAATAAATCTGCTGAAGTAGAGAAAAAAGAAGTTAACATTTTATATCCAAACTGGGCCGAAGGTATTGCCTTTACACACCTGGCAAAAATTGCACTTGAAGCCAATGGTTTTGAGGTTGAATTAACCAACCTTGAACCGGGATTGATCTATGGCGAATTGTCGAAAGATGACTCAAAAGGCGATGTTTTTATGGACGCATGGTTACCCAATACCCACAAAGATTATTGGGCCGATTATGGCGACAAACTGGTAAAACTTGGCGAATCGTTTAGTAACGGTACTACCGGATTGGTTGTTCCATCGTACGTAACCATCAATTCTATTGAAGAGCTGAATGCTAACAAAGACAAGTTCGACGGCGAAATCATCGGCATTGGTAGTGGTGCAGGTATTCATGCCAGCACTGAAAAGGTAATTGAAGAATATGGTTTGGATTTCGAGCAGATTACTTCAAGCGGGCCGGCAATGGTTGCCAGTCTCGAGAAAGCGATTAAAAACAACGAATGGATTGTGATTACCGGATGGAAACCACATTTTAAATGGGCTAAAAACGATTTGAAATATTTGGAAGATCCCAAAGGAATTTATCCGAAAGATGTTTGTGCAATTATTTCGCGCAGAGGATTTGCTGAAGAGATGCCAAAAGCAGGTACTTTCTTTAAAAACTTTAACCTGGAAGAAGCTCAGCTTTACGATTTGATGGGTAAAATTTCAGACTCGGGAGAAGAAGCCGGTGCACAACAATTTTACGATGCTAATAAAGCAATGATCGACGCCTGGTTTAACTAAACCGGTTCGATTGCACAATTTTATCATAAAAAATGGCAGGTTAGGTTTTCCTTTCCTGCCATTTTTGTTTCCACCTGAAGCCGTTTAAACGCCTCTCTTGTGGTATTTTAAGTCCCGCTCAATAGCTTCAATCATTTTGCCGGCTATATCTTTATTCGAAGCTCCTTCTACCCCTTCAAGGCCCGGCGATGAATTTACTTCCAGCAACAACGGCCCGTTTTTTCCACGGATGATATCAACACCTGCAACTTTCAGGTTTAAAGTTTTTGATGCAAGAATTGCAATACGTCGTTCTTCAGCAGTAATTTTAGTAATCGACGCTGTTCCTCCCATGTGAATATTTGCACGGAACTCGCCCGGAGCGGCTGTACGCATAATGCTGGCCACCACTTTCCCGTTCACCACAAAACAACGGATATCCTTACCATCGGCCTCTTTTACAAACTCCTGTACCAAAATATTGGCACGAAGGCTTTTAAAGGCGTTAATCAAACTCTCGGCAGCTTTTTTGGTTTCGGCCAACACAACTCCTTTTCCTTGTGTTCCTTCCAACAGTTTTACAATTAACGGAGCTCCGCCAACCATCTGTATCAGTTCGTTGGTATCAAGCGGAGAATTGGCAAATCCGGTTGTAGGAATGGGCAGCCCATTATTGATGAGCAACTGCAAAGCATATAATTTATCGCGCGATTGGGTAATTGCTGACGCGGTATTGAGCGTATAAACTCCCATGGCTTCGAAATGCCGCGTAAGTGCACAACCATAAAAGGTGGCACTTGGCCTGATTCGCGGAATAATGGCATCAAATTCATTCAAAACACGACCACCACGATAATGCATTTCCGGATTTTTACCGTCCAGCTTAATGTAACAGTCTTTCAGGTTCAGAAACTCCATTTCGTGGCCATGCTCCTGCCCTGCTTCCATAATTCGCGTGTTGCTGTACAAATCAGGATTACTGGCCAGCAGCCCAATTTTTAAACCCGTAGGGCGAGTAATATTTGTAAAGTAAAATGATGCGATACGTTCTTTGGAAAGCTCGCCCAAATGAAACGATTCTTCCGGATCGACCAATATTTTTCCCGACATAGCTTGTCGGCCCAACAGCATTCGGTAACCCATCGAGTCGCGGTTGGTGAGTGTAACCTCAATTTCCCACGCTTCGCCTGCGATCGACAAAACTGTTTTTATTACGTAGCGGACTTCGCTGCTGCCACTCGAGCTTTTTACTTTTCGTTTGTCTAACAATGGTGCTTCGCAATGGATGGTTGTTTTTCCGTCTTTCTGCAACGGATGCACATCAAAACTAATCCACGGCTGGCCATTCTTTTTAAACTGATTAATATTTACCGCATGCAGTGCTGAAGTTTTTGCTCCTGAATCGATCCGGGCTTTTACTCCCGGAATATTTAATTGTGGTAAACCGCACCACTCTTCGCTACCAATAATAATTTTACTTGAATCCATTTTTCTAAAATACTAATAATAAGGCTTTTTTGTATCCTGTGTCTGAAATTTAATTGGTTTGTTTATGAGCCGCAATATAAATATCTTTTTTTGATGTGGTAAAGACAAAGGCGGAAGGCATTAAAAATATTTTTACAATTTTAAAAAACAGTTTCTGACAGGATTACAGGAGGTAATAACACATTATTGCAGCTGTACGACTGTTGTGAATGGGTAAAAAAAGTGCTTCTGTAAGGCGAAGAAAGCTACAAATAGAACTATTTGGTGCTGTCGTAGCCGTACGAAAGCTACAAATAGAACTATTTGGTGGTGTCGTAGCTGTACGAAAGCTACAAATAGAACTATTTGGTGGTGTCGTAGCTGTACGAAAGCTACAAATAGAACTATTTAATGGTATCGTAGCCGTACGAAAGCTACAAATAGAACTATTTAATGGTGTCGTAGCCGTACGAAAGCTTCAAATAGAACTATTTAGTGGTGTCGTAGCCGTACGAAAGCTTCAAATAGAACTATTTAGTGGTGTCGTAGCTGTACGAAAGTTACAAAATGAGCATTTCAGATAAGAATGATGGAGACTTAAGGATCCGATCCTTATTATTTTAAACTGATAAGGATCGGATCCCTTTATTACAAGCGATTTGAAACCGCTAAGCGCATTTGCCTACGAAAAAGAGTACACTCTCCCAATAAGCCATTATTTACTGACTTCTTACAATAAAACATTCATGATTCCCGGAAATCACCAACAGGGATGAAAGGACATCAATATTGTTTCACGCAAAGAGAAGAAGAAGCGCAAAATTAGCAAAGGTATAGAGTCTGTTTTGCGTGCTTTGCGAAAACTTAGTGATCTACTCTGCTTGAACTTTTTTGTTTTACCAAAGTGACTTTCATAAAAAGCCTGAAAAACTTCAGGCTTGTAAATTAGTCGAAAGCGACTTTATTTCTGATTTGTTTTGTGTTCTTAATTACGATTCAAAAATAGCCCATGTGCCGCAGTTGACGGAAAAAAATGTCCTTAAATCCAGCTATTAAAAGGTTTGAAATCGTTGGTAAAAATCCTTAGCAGCTATCAGCATTTCTGAACCGTGTGTGAGTAAGGTGCCAAAAAACGAAAGCCACTTATCTGAAATCGATAAGCGGCTTTCTGTATATGTGGTTTTTTATTTTTCCGTTTATCCGGCCATCACTGCATCAACCTCTTTCATAATGGTACGTTTGGTTTTTACTCCAACAATACGGCCGGCTTCTTTTCCGTCTTTTAAAATCAGCATGGTTGGAATATTGCGCACCTTAAATTTTTGTGCCAGTTGCTGGTTGTGGTCAACATTAACTTTTGCTACCATAAAATCGGTTTGGCTGTCGGCAATTTCGTTTAATGTAGGCGCAATAATTTTGCAGGGGCCGCACCAGGGAGCCCAAAAATCGAGCAGTACAACGCCGCGTTTTGTTGCAGCCTTAAAGTTTTTATTATTCAGCACTTTAATTCGTTTGCTGTTTGCCACCGGTTTGGCATTCTTCATTCGAAAATAGTTTACTGCAATAAGTGCCACCAAAGCGACAAGAACAACAGCAATAACAATTAGTGTAGTTGACATAACTTTAATCTATAATTTTAATTTCAGAAGTAACTTCGATTACTTTTCGGTAAAGCGCACTTACTCCACAATATCTTTCTTCCGACAAACTAACTGCTTTTTTTAGTTTCTCCAAAGGAAGATCTTTACCTTTAAACGTATAGATAACATTCATTTTATAATACTGTTTCGGATGCTCGTCGGTTAAATCGCCTTCAACGGTTACATCAAAATCTTCCACTTCAACGCGCATTTTTTTCAGAATAGATATAACATCCATTCCCGTGCAACCGGCAAGTGCCGTAAGCATAAGTGGTTTTGGGCGCGGGCCAAGGTCTTCGCCACCAACTGCTTCGGCCGCATCGAGCATTATTTTGTGTCCGTTTACTTCGGCCTCAAAGGCCATTTTATCTTTCCAGCTAACTTTTACTTCTTGTTTTGCCATAATTGAATCGATTTTTAGTTACCAAACTGCTCGTCGAGAATTGCTGTAACCTGCTCGTGAGTTTGAATACTGGTAGTTGCTTTGGCCACTTTCCCGTTTTTGTAATACATAGTGAACGGAAGCCCCATGAAACCACTGCACTCAGGCGCATTACGAATTGGTGCAGCCTCGGGATTATCAAAAGACATAACCATAAATTTTACGTTGCTACGCTCTTTCTCCAGGCGTTCCATAACATTGTACACCGGGAAACACATGGGGCCCATGCGGCCACAACATACCATAACATTCTCGTTTTCGGCCAGCACTTTTTCCAATTCTGCTGCCGATTCTATTTCGGGTAATCCTGTTCTTAAAAGCTTCATATTTGTTCGTTTTAATTTATTATTTCAGTAATAATGTTTTTATCCGATTCCAGTTTTCCACAACGATAGGCCTCAATAATTTGTCCGGCAGAAACCATGGGTACACCAACAAACAAATTAATTTTCTCTGAAGTAAAAATGCCAATCAATTCTTTCCTTATGCGATGCAGAATAATGTCGGTGATGCCGTTGTTTTTAATCCATAAGCGAATTTCATCAGCATTTGTGAAGTCGATAACAGCGCTTTCAGAAATGGTCGTGTTTTTTGATTCCATATCATAATAGGCAAAGTGCGAACATCCGCACAGATACTCGCTAATTTTTTTGTTCGCTATAGGTATGGCTACTTTCTTCATCATCTTTTCGGTAAAAAAACAGAGCGCCTGAATAGTCGGGCAACTCTGTTTTATCTTTCCTCTATCCCAACATTCTTAAATCAATATCATTATGAAAAATCAATATTACAAAGATAAATCGTTGGAAAACACCGTGCGTAAAAATGGCACTGAAGTCTGTCGGTTCGTAAACTAAAATTTGACAGTTTCATTCCTGTCGTTTGATAGTTTTATACCGATTAGAAATTAAAATGAGCCTTTTGTCGAAAACTCCAAAAGTCTCTTTAATTTTCTATCGGCACTAACCATTGTAATCTCAAAGTTTCGCCAAGCCTCACTTTGAAATACAATTGGTATAGCTTGGTTAATCACATTTCTTATGTAAATTTGGAGAAATATCAGATTCAGCATTGGATTTAACAGACAACATAAAAAACTTAGACAACCTGAATGCCTACAAAACCCGCGTTCAGTACCTAAAAGGCGAAACGATTTTTAAGCAAGGGGCGTTTGCTCCTTATGTAATGTATGTTGTTGAGGGGCTGGTAAAAGTATATCTGCAAACCGGTATTGATAAAAACACGAGTATCAGTGTGGCTGCCGAAGGCGAATTTCTGGCGTTTTCGTCGGTGTTTGGCGAGCCGGTTCATACTTATTCGGCACAGGCAATCAGCAACACCGAAATTTGTATGATCGAAAAAGAAAGCCTGAAAAAGATTCTGTTGGAAAACCCTGAATTTGCCTTGCAAATTACCTCGCAAAACTACCGTAACGAACGACATTTGTTTGAGGTGATCAAAAACATTTCGTACAAACAAATGCGCGGAAAACTGGCTTCTGCCCTGCTCTACCTAAGCCAGGAAGAATTTCTGAAGAAGAACATTTTCGAGTTTCTTACCCGCCAGGATATTGCTGACTTTGCATCTATTTCGGCAGAAAGTGCCATTAAGTTTCTGAAAGAGTTTGAGAAGGAAAACATTATTTCGCTTAACGGCAAAAACATTATAATTGACGATGCTGCTCAATTGCTGAATATCAGCAAAAACGGCTAATATTAAATGATTAAGTAATTGATATTATCTCAACGCTTCATTGTTTTTCAAGCGGTTATTTTGTACTTTAAAAATCAAATTATAGCGTAACGAAAGGCATAGTTGTCAGATTCATTTTTATTCGAAATCATTCAATACTTTTACTCGTAAATGGCAAGTTATCAGAAATCTTCACCGATTAATCTAAATCCACCATCAAGGAGTAAAAATGTATTTTCCGACATCAGGAATTTCTTAATAAATAAACCCCAAAAATCGACATTAATAAAATTTGAATCGGAAGAAAACCGAAAAGAATACAACCGCCGGGTGCTGCAGCGTGTGGGTATCGATGTGAATAAGAACTTTATTTTAAACGTTCATAAAATTGGAGTGAATGCGCCGGTTAGCTACATATTTAATGAATTACTGAATTGGAATGGCGATTCAACCTGCTGGCCCAACCACGTAGCAAAAGTTGAACGTATTGATGATGACATTGAGAATATTGAGATTCTTCCGTTTGGCCTTAAAAAGTATCCTTTTGGCTTAAAAAAAAGCTTCCTGGGTATGAACTTAATTCCGTTGTTCAAGTTGCATTCAATTCGCATTAAAAATACCCCCGACGCTTTTGATTTCGACAATGCCCGTTATTTATTATATGATTGCACCGGAGGATACCCCATTGGCATTTTCGTTATGTACGTGCGTTCGCCGATTGAAGAGATGGGCGAAATTGCCCAATCGCAGTTAATTTTTGCCGTGAGTTTTAATTTTTACGGAAAAGAAAAAGAGGCCAACAGGTTGGTAAATAAAATTTGGGAAAGTGTACATAACCGGGTTACTTCAAACGTTTTAAACCGGGTAAAGCAACTGAGCGAATGGCGATTGGAAAAAATGGCCAATGATATGGAATATTTATAACTGAGTTATTTTGAATTTGTTCTCAACAACTTACTTTTTAATCCCTTTCTTAGGCATGTAAAATAGTTCATTTACCGTATTTGCCAGTAATAGCAGTATTGTTGCCGGATGCAATACGCGCCTTAAAATATTGGTGTACGGCGCACTTCCGGTAAACGTATCCCATAAAACCGAGCTCATTCTTCGTTTGTCGTTTACCTTCTTCTGTTCGTTAACTACCATACGAAATATGCCTTTTTTCAGCACCGAAGATTTTTGAATAATTGTTGTAACCCCAAAAATAAATTTGCCAATGGCATTGTCTCTGTTTAGTCGCGTACATTCCGGTTGATAGTGCTTTTTGAAATCAGCTTGCGATACGCCGTTGAATATTGCTGTTTTGGCCGCTGCTTTGGCGGTTATATAAGCCGCACCAATTCCGTTCTTATATAATTTTGATGATGCGGAGTCGCCAATCAACACCACCCGGTCAGAATAGGCATAATGCGCATTTTTAATATTAATACCCGGAAAACACTGACAGGGCGCAATTTGGTCGATATCCAGCCCTTTGGGGAAACATCGCTGAACGGCCTCGCTGCTTAAAAAGCTGTCAACTATTTCTCCGGTAATTTGCTTTCCCAACAAAACCAGGGTAACGTATTGGCCTTTTGGAATGAGTGCCCCGAATTTTATGTTTTTAAGGTTGAGCAGAAACACGTGCATCGAATTCCCAAAATATTGATTGATCAGCTCATTCCCCAGTTTAAATTCGCAGATATATGTTCTTGTTGTTTCAGGAGGAATATAGGCCGCGGCAACTTTTTTGAACAACGAAAATGACCGTGGATTTAATCCTACCGAGCCAATAACAAGCTCGTAATTTGCTGAATTTGTTTTTGTTTGAACAGTAATTCCGGAATCATTTCGTTCCAAACCGATTACCTTTTCATAAATGGTATGAACTCCTTTCTTTTGGCACAGTTCCAATAAATAATTATCGAAACTAACCGAGTCGATGTTGTCGCTACCCAGGGGGCCAAATCCCCTGAATATGGAGGCTATTTTTTGGTCTTTTAATGGCGTTTCAATTAAGGTTGCACCTTGCTCCATATGAAGTTTGTACGATTCGATTCCACGCCGAACAACATTTGCCGGCAGAACAATTCCGTCGGTGGATAAGGCCTGAATCAACGATTCAGAAACGATTCCGCCACAACGGTTGCAACCTGCAGGGCCGGCTACATGAAAATTCTTTGCTTCGTAAATGTCAATGTGTATGTTGATTCCTCTTTGTTCGGCAAAACCAAGTGCGAAGTAAGCAAAAAAACTTCCGGCCGGACCACCGCCAATAACAGCTATTTTAGAACCATTACCAATATTAAAGTTTTTGTTTTTATTCACTTTCGCCAGGTTTAGTTTAACACCAAAAATAAGTGTAAGGGAAAAGCTTTCTAAAAAAGTACTGGAGTAAAAATGGTTAATAGTTTGAACTGCCAATGAACCGGAGTCCGGTATTTTTATGTGGTATATACCATTTAAACACTGTAAAGGTTACAGTTTGCCCGACTGTTACAGTAGGCTACATGGCTCGGTATTATAATTTGTAATCTGTTTTAATCGATATAATGATTTGATAATTAAAAAAATCCATGTTCTTTTGTGGCATAGAGATTATTGCATGGTACACTTAATATGAGACTTTCGGAAACTCAAAAAGACCAAATTATAAACGAATTAAAGATTTCGGCCATTCGCAGCAGCGGCCCCGGCGGACAAAACGTAAATAAGGTAAATACAAAAATAGAGCTGCGTTTTAATCTGAACGACTCCGCTGTTTTTAGCGAAACACAAAAACAAAGGCTTGGCATTAAATTAAAGAACCGGATTAATTCTGATGGTGTAATTGTGCTTTTTGAAAGCAGCGAACGCAGTCAGTTGAAAAACAAACAGCAAGCCATCGCAAAACTTGTGGAGCTGATAGAGAAGGCATTAACTCCGGTTAAGCGAAGAGTGAAAACAAAACCTACCATTTCGTCGAAATTAAAACGACTGGAGAAGAAAAAACAACAATCGACAAAAAAACAGTTGCGCCAACGGCCTGATTTGTAATTCTGGAACTGATAAATTGTAAAACTGTTAAATGGTGATATTGTTCGCTGGCACTGAGAAAGGGTTTACAGCCATTGACGAATACATCTGTAAGCAAAAAATTGCGAATCAAAATCCGGCAATTGCCGCGTCATTTTGCATTTAATTTCACCACTTGCTTTTCTTTTTGATCGATGCTTCCTCAAATGTGTTTTGTGGGTATAAAAGTATTTTTTGTTTCTTTGCAGCTCAAATCTGAAAATAAAGCATGCGAAACATACTGGAGAAAATAGGAAAGATGATCATCAACGTTGTTGACTGGTTTTATTTTCCATTCCTGCAATTTCTTCCGCGCGAAATCTTTCGCTATGCCGCCACCGGTGGCGCAAACACGCTGCTCGACATTGGTTTGTATTTCATTTTTTACCGTTTTGTACTAAAAATGCAGATCGTCGATCTCGGCTTTATCGCCATAAGTCCGCACATTGCTGCTTTTCTTTTTGTTTTTCCGATAACCTTCACAAGCGGTTTCTTTTTGGCAAAATATGTAACTTTTACGTCATCGGTATTAAAAGGACGCATTCAACTGTTCAGGTATTTGCTTACCGTTGGCGGATCGATACTGCTGAATTATATTTTTCTGAAATTCTTTGTTGAATACTGTGGCCTGTACGCCACGCTTTCGAAAGCAATAACTACCGTGCTGGTAATTCTTTACAGCTACGTTGCTCAGCGTTATTTTACCTTTAAAACGGGGAAAAAACTACTTGCCGCCCGAAATCGTTCGTAAAAATTCACTCTGGTTAACATTTGTTTTACCAATTGTACTATATTTATTAGCCGTATGGAAGAGTACCGCGTTAAATATTATCCAACCATTTTACAGGGCATTCACCTGGTGATCCTTTACATATTTATTCAAACCGTTGTTGATTTTCCGTTGGCGGTAATCGATTATTACAAAGGCACCGAATACCTGTATAATCCCGTTAAAAAAATTGCACTTGGAGTCGGTTCTGTAGTGTTTATCCTGCTATACGGCATTCGCAAGGCAAAAGCTCCGGTTTTGGAGATCTTTCCCATTAAACTTTTTAATCCTTTGGTTTTTATTCCCGTTGTAACATTTCTTTGGGGGGCACATAATATTCTTGAGGATGTTAATATATGGGTTGAGAAGCTGCTGCCTGCCCCACCCTGGTTTTGGGAACTTTTCGATCGTATTTTCGAGGGCGACTATGGTTTTATGGGGGCTTTCCTGAAAGTGGCCGTTGTTGCTCCTGTTATAGAAGAACTCATCTTCAGAGGCTTGATATTTAATGGCTTCCGTAAGAATTACAATGGTTTTGTTGCTGTGTTTATGTCGGCACTCTTGTTCTCCCTGTTTCATTTAAATCCGTGGCAAATGCCGGCAACGTTTCTGCTGGGGCTGCTACTGGGCTGGCTAATGTTGCGCACCAATAATATTTTTGTTGCTATTATTGGTCACTCTATAAATAATGCAATGGTGCTGCTAACTGTAACCTACTGGCAACAAATTCGCGAACATTCCATCTATCTTTTAGAGCGTAATAACCTGTTGCTGCTGAGTGCGCTTGTTATGGCACTTTCTATTGTGTTAATGTATTTCACAAGCATTCCGTGGTTTGGCAAACGCCGGCGATAAGCGCTTGTTTACCGAAAATATTCAACCCGAAAAAAAGGAAACACTATTTTTACGCCCGTAATTAATTTTAAAATATGGACATTCTATTAATCGTTTTAGGAGCACTTTTTATTATCAGCGGAGTTTTAGGTTGCGTTTTACCCATCATTCCCGGACCTCCCTTAAGTTATATAGGCCTATTGTTGCTGCATTTCACCGAACGTTATCAGTTCTCTTCAAAATTTCTGATTATTTGGGCTGTAATTACGGTGGTAGTTTATGCACTGGATTACCTTATTCCGGCATGGGGAACCAAAAAATTCGGAGGAAGTAAACGTGGGGTTTGGGGCAGTATTATCGGCCTGGTAATAGGCATGTTCTTCTTCCCTCCTTTTGGCATAATAATCGGTCCGTTTGTTGGAGCTGTAGTTGGTGAACTTACCGTTGGCAAAGACTCGGGAGCCGCCTTAAAATCAGGCTTCGGATCGTTTATGGGATTTTTAGCCGGGACATTACTAAAACTTATTGCATCGGGTATGATGACCTGGTATTTCGTTAAAGAAATGATTGTTTAACAATTAGAATATAAACAAAACCTCGTTTATAATATTTTCAAATCAATTAAGTTTGATTAAGAAGGACATAGTTTTTATAATACTTTTGTTGCGTGGCAAAAAAGAAAACAATTACAACTTCCCGGACCAAAAAGCCGGCGAGCAGAAAGAAAGGCAAATCGAAGAAAACAGGTAAAAAATATCCATTCCTAAGCTTTATTTTTAAAGCAGGCGTAGTATTATTCTTACTCGGATGTTTGTTTTTTATCCTGGTTTTTCTGGGCGTTCTGGGCCCGGTTCCTTCTAAAACACAGTTACAACAGATTAATAACCCGCTGGCCTCGGAAGTATATTCTGTCGATGGAAAAATACTGGGCCGGTATTATGTTGAGAACCGAAGTTATGCCACATTCGACGAAATTTCGCCCAATGTAATAAATGCCCTGGTTGCCACTGAAGATGCCCGCTTTTACGAGCATCGCGGTATTGATGAAATTGCCCTGGCGAGGGTGCTTTTTAAGTCCATTATTTTGCGCAACGATGCTGCCGGCGGTGGAAGCACCATTAGTCAGCAAATTGCGAAAAACCTGTTTCCGCGCGTGGATTACGGGCCATTTTCGATGCCGGTAAATAAACTGCGCGAAGCAATTATTGCTTATCGTTTAGAGCGTATTTATAATAAACAGGAGATTCTGGCATTGTACCTGAACACGGTTTCATTTGCTGAAAATATATTTGGAATTGAAGTAGCTGCAGAGCGATTCTTTTCCAAATCGCCAAAAAGTTTGGATGTGCATGAAGCCGCAGTGATTGTTGGGATGCTAAAAGCCAATAATTATTACAATCCGCGAACGCATCCTGATCGTGCCGTAGGCCGGCGAAATGTGGTGATCGATCTGATGGTGAAAAATAATTACCTGAATGCAGCTGATGCAGAGAAATACAAGGAAAAACCTTTGGGATTGCATTATCGTTTGATTTCGTATAATCAGGGACCCGCCCCCTATTTTCTGGAGCGTTTAAAGCCCGAATTATTGGAATGGTGCGCTGACAATGTGAATGAAAACGGCCAACCATATAACCTTTATACCGATGGATTGAAGATTACCACAAGTATTGATTACAATCTTCAGCGCTACGCACAGCAGTCGGTTAAAGAGTACATGAAAAACCTTCAAAAGGTATTCGACAACCACTGGAAATCGAGAGATATTTTCCGAGAGAATCCGGAGGTATTAAAAAGTGCGATTCAGAATCTGAATACCAGCGGAGACAGTTACGCTGATGAACTGAAAAAATATTCGGCAAAAACGCATGCTTCATTATTTACCTGGGATGGTGTTGAAAGTATGGAGGTTTCGCGCCTCGATTCATTAAAACACTACCTGAAAATGCTGAATGCCGGATTTATTGCAATCGATCCGCACTCCTCGCATTTAAAAGCCTGGGTTGGAGGAATCGATTACCGCTTTTTTAAATACGACCACGTTACAGCGCCGCGACAAACCGGATCAACATTTAAACCGTTTGTCTATCTGGCAGCGTTGGAAGAAGATATTTCGGCCGATACTTATTTTGTAAATCAATACAAGGTTTACGAAGAATATAAAGACTGGGCACCGCGGAACTCGCACAACGAATATGGCGGCTACTACTCGATGAAAGGTGCTTTGGCAAAATCGTTAAACACCGTTTCGGTTGATGTGTTGTTGGAAGCCGGAATTGATGAAACTATCGATATTGCGCGCGATCTGGGCATTTCGGCTGATCTGCCCGACTATCCTTCTCTGGCTTTGGGAGTGGCTTCGGTATCGTTAAAAGAAATGGTGGAAGCTTTTGCCGGCATTGTAAACGATGGAAAACCCGTAAAAGCCAATTACCTGTTGCAAATTGCCGACAAGAACGGGAAAGTGCTTGAAACCTTTAATTACGATTTACCTTATGAGCCGGTAGTTTCACCCGAAAATTGCAGGGCGGTAATAAATATGATGGAAGCCGTGGTTGACGGCGGAACCGGACGGGGAATCCGTACCGTTTATAAAATCCCGGGCGAGTTTGCCGGAAAAACAGGTACAACACAAAATAACTCGGATGGCTGGTTTATCGGTCTTACACCCGAGCTGGTAACGGGTTGCTGGGTAGGTGCCGACGATCCGCGTGTACATTTCCGAACAACAACCTATGGGCAAGGCGCATACATGGCTTTGCCAATTGTTGGGAAGTTCTTTTATAAAACTTATCACGATAAAAAATTTGAGCACCTGCAATACAGCACTTTCCCCGATCCGGAGCCGGAATTACTGGCCATGCTAAACGAGCCGGAATACAAAGAAGTGCTGGATATTGAAAAACACGGCTTTAATTTTGCCAGCATTTTTGGAAAGAAAGAGACAGAAAACCTGAAAGACCGGCCTGAAGCTAAAGCTGAGGAGAAAGAAAAGGGTCAGCTTTGGAAAAAAATTAAAGGTATTTTTAGTAAAAAAGATAAATAGAAAACTAAGCAAAACGATTATCTGAACGTTGTTTGGCGGGAAAATCATCATCTTTCGAATCCAGCCAACCACAAATTGCATTGGGGCGGTTATCCACTTGCCTGAAAAAGGGTTTGATATCGATCAGCGGTGTTCCGTCCAGCATATCGGCACCTGAAAACCAGATTTTGTTCCCTTCAATTTTGAGTAACTCAACGGTTGAGATACCAATTGGCGACGGTCGTTTGGGCGATCGTGTGGCAAAAACACCATGCTCTTTGTCGTCCATAAAAGGTTTTACTTTTAGTTTATAGCCATCAACACGATGAAGATGATAAAGTAAAATTAAATCCGAAAAGCCCTTCAGTCCTTCCAATCCCGCTGTTAAATGTGGTACCAGTTCAATGATGCCGGTGTACGCTGCTGCCCCAACCGACTGGATTGGAATGTTGGCAATGGTTTTATGTGGTGTGGAAATCGTACCGATTATCTTTAGTTCTACCTTCTCCAAATCTTTCATTTTTCAGGGTATTGAATTTATGCTCAATATAGTAGATTTTTACGAAACAACATTCCTGAAATTTTACAAGAAATTTAGTAACATATTTTTTAAAATTTACTTAAATTAGCGGGCTCAATTCGGGATGTAGCGCAGTCCGGTAGCGTACGTCGTTCGGGACGACGGGGTCGCAGGTTCAAATCCTGTCATCCCGACAGAGACAAAAGCCTTTCGCAATAGCGGAGGGCTTTTTTGTTTGCAATGAAACAGCAGTCTGTTTTATGCGAAATTGGAAAGCAAAAAGCGCAGTGCATAAAATGAACAAGGCTTTTGGCTATAAGCTTCTACCCTTTTTTGATTCATTGTAAAAATAAATCCGGTCATTTATCCGATAAAAATGATTCATAAAATACGCCATAAAAAATGGGATTTATACCAAATTGACCACAAATTGGTATTAGTTTGGGGCAAAAAAAAGGATCAACATTACGCCAATCCCTTTTGTGTATTCTTCTCAACTTTATTGTCTTCCACCACCAGGTCTTCCTCTTCTGTTGGCTCTTCTTTCTTCCATCAGTTTTTCATATTTTGCGAATTGCTCATCGGTTAGAATCTTCTTTAACTCTTTCTGTTGATTGGCTCTCCATTCTGTCATTTTTTCCCGCATTTTTGTGCGGTCTTCTTCTCCGGTCATTTCCTGGCGCAAAGTTGTCATTTCGTTGTAGGACTTCAGCAGAACCTTTTCCATTTTTTCGGCCTGCGTATCATTTAATTCCAACTCTGTTTTAAATTGTTCCGTTTGTCTTTTTGCCATTTCCTCAGGGTCGAACTGACGTTGCCCTCCCCTGTTTTGGGCCATTGCCACAGTAGTTCCTATCAGAACTGCTACCAATAAAAATGCTAATCTTTTCATGCTATCTGTTTTTAATTCTAAAAATCAACAGATTAGACTGCACCTTAAGGGTTTAGTTTAATCGTCAGGAGCTCGGTATTAAATATCGAAGCTCAAATTTAAGCCAAGAATATCAGCCGTTAACCAATGATTCTGCAGTTCTTGTTTCTGCAGTGCATAGTAAATTTTTATTTCCAGGTGCTCCTTTTCAAAAGCTGTAAATCCCGCATAAAACCGAGCTAAATGTGTGCCCTCGCCATTTAGTTTAATAAACGATTCGTTCTGCACATAAAATTGCAATCCCCACTCGGTAATCGCCGGAAATTTCATACGTAACGACTGTCGGTATCTGAAGTAATTATTTAATTCTTTGTAAGTTCGGTATTCGAGACGGTTGTAAAAATCAAATTCAAACTTGCCAATGTCTTTTCCCAGGTTCACAAAAAGCATCGGACGGTTTTCCGGCAACCACTCACCAACCTGAAGATTTGTATAGCTTAACCTGGAACCTACACCATATTCCATCCAATTTAAAACCTGGTGTCCGACTAAAATTTCACCATATTTTAAATCGAGTGTTGTGCGCTTAGGTGAATAATGTATTTTTTCGGAAACAGTAATACTTATTTTATTCCAGGGTTCTATTTCAACCTGATTTTTATTCCAGAGTTCAAACGATCGGTCGTCTTGTGCAAAACTGTTAATGCCTGTAAAAATCAATAATACTATTACGTATAACTTTTGCATGCCTGCAAAAATAGAAAACAATAGTTTTTCCTAAACAGAAGTATGTAACTAAATATCATAATTCGTTTCACTTTTTAATATTGACAGTTCAGAATAATATTTTCTCATATCAGGGGATAGAATATAAGTATCATGAAAAATTCTTGTACATTTGGACCAAAATCGTCGAATAAAAGAAATACTTATGAGCGCGAACTCGAAACAACAGATTATTGAAGCAGCCGGAATAATTTTTGAACATTATGGTTTTAAAAAAACAACCATGGACGACATTGCTTTCGCTGCAGGAAAAGGAAAAAGTTCGCTTTACTATTATTTCAAGAATAAAGAAGAGGTTTTTGAAGCTGTTGTTGCACATGAAGCAAAACAATTGATAGCCGAAATAAATAAGGTAATAAATGCAACGCACTCGGCAGTTGAAAAGCTGAGAAGTTATGTGAATATTAGAATGAAACGATTTGTGCAACGTGGGAACCTGGCAACCGCTTTAAACGACAATTTTTTGGCAACTTTTGCTTTTATTGAAAAAATACAGAATAATTACCGGGATTTTGAGATTGAAATGATTACCGGAATTATAAACGAAGGTATTAAACGAAAGGAATTTAAACCTGTTGATGCCAATTTTACCAGTGAGGCGATTCTTACCTGTATGATTGGTTTTGAAGTTCCCTTATTAACCAAATCGAAAACCAGCGAGGAATCGATAACAAAAATCAATAATGTAATTGATATGTTCTTTTACGGTATTTGTACCTAAAAAATTTTATATCATAATTCGAATATTTTAGGTTATAGTTCAAATAATACAAAACAATATTAAATAGAAAACAAAATTAAGATGAAACAGAAAACAAATTATTCAGGAAAAACACTTTACAGCCTAATACTGGTTGGAGTTTTAACTATGGGCCTTTCACTGGCATCAAAAGCTCAAATGAGTTATGGAATTAAATTTGGCGCAGGTGCAGCCTGTCAGTCTGATTTACTGGAACTTGCAAATAATTGCGATGTACGCTTTAGCCCAACTATAGGCTTTGTTGGAAAGTACCAGATTACAGAAGGTTTTGCCTTAAAGAGTGGTTTGGAATATCAACAAAAAGGACGCAGTTTTACGGAAGAAGATATGGATGTAACGAACAAACTTCAGTATTTATCGCTTCCGGTAAAAGCTGAATTTTCGGCAGGAGAAAAAGCCGGGTTTAAAAAGGGACAACGTCTGTATTTTGCTATTGGCCCCTACTTAAGCTACATGCTTGATGCTGAAGGAGAACTGGATGACGCAACTTTTGATATGAAAAACGATACCAAAGATTTTGATGCCGGCTTAGGACTGGAGCTGGGAATGGAGTTTCCGGTATTTAATCAAAAGGCTTTACAAGTAGGCTTAAACTACGACATGGGACTTGTTGAAGTATATAAATCAGAAGCCGATTTGCATAACAAAATGGCCTCAGTAAGCCTGGGATTACTGTTTTAACGACGAAAACATAGCACAACATCAATACAAAAAAGCCGGCTAAGAAATTTCTTAGCCGGCTTTGCTTTATACAACTGGTATATTATTTTCTTTTTGGTGCTTGAACCCCGCGTTGTTTAGCCATTTCTTCCAAACGTTTCTGGAAATTCGACTGCTTTTTCGCCGGTTTCTTTTTATTGGCTTGCAGCTGTGCTCTAATCTTACCATCGTCAACAAACGAGCGAATCAGATAAGTCTGGCCAATAGTAATCAAGTTAGCAAGGAAATAGTAATAACTCAAACCCGATGGATAACTGTTCAACAGGAAGAAGAACATTAGTGGCATAATGTACATCATGGTTTTCATTCCCGGCATTCCCTGGCTTGTAGTTGCCGACTGGCTTAACTTGGTAGAAATGATTGTTGTAATGGTCATTAATATCGTAAATAAGCTCAGGTGGTTACCCATAAAGTTTCCGATTAACGGAATGGTAAAATCCCAGCTCAGAATCGAATCATAGGTTGATAAATCGTGCGCCCACAAGAAACTTTGTCCTCTTAACTCGATTGAAGTTGGGAAGAAAAAGAACATCGCAAACAAAATCGGCATCTGTAATACCATTGGTAAACAACCACCCATTGGGTTTACGCCGGCCTTTCGATACAGCGCCATTGTTGCCTGCTGTTTTTCCATGGCTTTTTCCTGCCCCGGAAACTTGGCATTTATTTCGTCAACCTCAGGTTTTAATGCACGCATTTTTGCCTGCGACATATACGATTTGTAGGTAAACGGGAACAATACCACTTTAATCATCAGAGTAAGCAGCAGAATGATGATACCAAAATTATCGATTGAACGGCGTAACCAGTTGAATACCGGAATGATAACGTAACGGTTTACCGGACGAACAATGGCGTATCCCAAATCGATCTGGCGCTCCATATCAAGCCCGTATTGTTTCAGGGTTTGATAGTGATTCGGACCAAAATAAAACTGCATACCCATCTTTTCACTTTGTGTTCCGTTGAAAGGAATAGCAATATCGGCCCTGAAATTTCCAAGATAATTCTGGTTGTCTTCGTAGTCGTACTTCTCCTGACGTACCATAGCATTTGGGAATGCTTCGTCGCCAATTATAGTTGAATTAAAGAATAACTGCTTAAAACTAATCCATTTAACACTTGTTGAAAGGTTCTCTTCGTCGGATTTGTTTTTATCCAGGTTATCAACCTCGTCTTCAAAAAACTTATAGGTCATATAAGTATAACGGTCTTCGCCAAATCGCGAATAGTGTTCCTGACGTGGTACATCAAAGGCCCAGCTAAAATTCAGATACGATTGATTCCGTGAAATGTAGCTGTCCATTCCCTGCATATTCACATCAAAATCAACCATAAACGAGTTGTATGCCAGGGTATAAACATACTCGATAAATTTACCCGGTGCAACTTCCAAACGGAAAGTTACTGACTCGGTTTCGCCCGGATTTTCTTTGTTAAACTTAATTCGGCCTTCGTCACCTTTACGCACTTTCGGACCGTTTACCACAACATCTTTTGCACCTCCAACCTGATTAAAGTAAAGGTTATCAGTGGTTATGCTTCTGTTTTGTGCAAAGAAATTCAGACCAAAAAGTGTTTCCGGACCATCAAAAAGAATCAATTGTGTAGAGTCATAACGCTCATAATCTTTCAGCTCAACCGAGTAAATACGTCCCCCTTTATTGGAGAAGGTGATTTTAACCTGGTTGTTTTCGAGAGTGGTAAACTCCTCTGTACCAACTGATGCAGCTCCAAAAACACCAAGTTCCTCTGTTTTCTGTTGCATTATTTGATTCTGAACTGCAGTGTCGGCTTCCATAGCCGCATTTTGCATTTCTTGCTGTTCCTGCATTTTCTGCAGCTCCAGTGCTTGTTGTGCTTCAACTTGTGCTATGGAATCGCGTCGTTGCTTCGCAGCTTCAACTTCTTCTTCCGATGGCTGGTTGATCCATGAAAATACAACCAGAATTACAAAGATCAGAACGATTCCAATAATCGATTTTCTATCCATTTTCTATTATTCAGGTAATGAGTTCTTAATAAAATCAATAAACAACGGATGGGGATTTAATACCGTACTTCTGTATTCCGGGTGGAACTGAACACCTACAAACCACTTGTGTTCAGGTATTTCAACAATTTCCACCAGGTCGGTTTCAGGATTAATTCCTGTTGGTACCATTCCTGCATCGATATATTGCTGACGGTATGTTTCGTTAAATTCATAACGATGACGGTGTCTTTCGTGAACCGTTAATTTATTGTATGCCTTGCTAACTTTTGAGTTTTCATCGATAATACGACATTCGTAAGCTCCCAAACGCATGGTTCCACCATAATTGGTAATGCCTTTTTGCTGTTCCATAAGGTCGATTACCGGATGTGGCGTTTTCGGATTCATTTCTGATGAGTCTGCATTTTCCAGGTTAATTACATTTCGTGCAAACTCAATAACAGCTACCTGCATTCCTAAACAAATACCAAGGAAAGTAATGTTGTTTTCGCGGGCATATTGTGCTGCCAGAATTTTTCCTTTCATTCCACGGTGTCCAAAGCCCGGAGCAACGATAATTCCGTTCATCGGTTTCAACTGCTCGTCGATGTTCTCGGCGTTCAATTCTTCAGAGTGAATCCAATTGATATTTACTTTGCATCTGTTTTCGGCTCCGGCGTGTACCAAAGCTTCGGCAATTGATTTGTAAGCATCGTGCAATTCCACATATTTTCCAACCAACCCAATTTCAACGGTTTGTGTTGGATTTTTATGACGTGCAAGGAAATCATTCCAGGCTGATAGATCAATCTCTTCGTTAATGGTTAAACCAAGCTTTTTCAATACAGTGATATCCAGCTTTTCTTCCAACATTTTTAACGGAACATCGTAAATTGTTGGCACGTTAACCGACTGAATTACAGACTCTAGTCCCACATTACAAAACAATGCAACTTTTTGGCGAACCGATAATTCAATATCGTGCTCGGTACGAAGAACCAGAATATCGGGTTGAACTCCGGTTTCGAGCAACATTTTAACCGAGTGCTGTGTTGGCTTGGTTTTTAATTCGCCTGTAGCCGACAGGTATGGAACCAATGTTAAGTGAATAACCATTGCACGGCTTCCCAATTCCCATTTTAACTGACGAACTGCTTCAATATAAGGTAACGATTCAATGTCGCCTACCGTACCGCCAATCTCAGTGATCACGATATCGTATTTACCTTTTGATCCCAGTATTTTTATTCTCCGTTTTATTTCGTCGGTAATGTGAGGAATAATCTGAACGGTTTTTCCCAGGTAATCACCCCGGCGTTCTTTATCGATAACCGATTGGTAAATCCGTCCGGTTGTTACGTTGTTAGCCTGCGAAGTGGCAGTATTTAAAAAACGCTCGTAATGTCCCAGATCGAGGTCGGTTTCGGCTCCGTCTTCGGTAACAAAACACTCTCCGTGTTCATACGGATTCAGCGTTCCCGGATCGACGTTAATGTACGGATCCAA
Organism: Draconibacterium orientale; assembly: GCF_900111425.1. Taxonomy (NCBI): domain Bacteria; kingdom Pseudomonadati; phylum Bacteroidota; class Bacteroidia; order Marinilabiliales; family Prolixibacteraceae; genus Draconibacterium; species Draconibacterium orientale. Next base: position 83,093 of record NZ_FOHT01000016.1, read on the forward strand.
TTTTTGAATGGTAACATTGTAACCACGAGATTGTAGCAACTTGGCCAGCGACGAGGCCAAAATACCTTTTCCCAACGACGAAGTAACTCCACCGGTAACAAATATGTATCTAGTTTCAGGCACGGTAAATTTTTTTATAATTCGAAGCCACAAAATTAATCAATTAATACGAACCGAAAACTAATGAACGGGCAATTTAACCGATATAGCAAATAGTTAATAACAATGAGCTATTAAAAACCCTTTTCTATTTAACAATAATTAAATCGTTTTCCTGCGTGTATTTTAAAGTCACTAATCAGTTGTCAAGAAATATCAAAAAAAGCGAAGCAGTAAATATGGATTATAATCAGGTTACAAAAGTGAATACATTTGTAACCTGAATATATTACACATTTGTAATCAATAGAATATGTTGGTCATGCCTAGTTTTGATGAAAGCCAAATAATTCGGCCCTTTCATGAATATTACATTTGTATCAGATGTATAGAAAATGTAAAAAGGCCATTGGTCAACACCAACGGCCTTTATGCAAATAGAAAAACCTTATATAGCAAGAGTTTTTCTGAAATCGATAATATTAACTTTAAAACTCTTTTTTGAGTTGTGCTACCCAGTCTTCTACCCGTTCTTTTGTTTTACGAGCCTGGTTTTCCTGGTCAATCGGCAATCCGATAAACTTATCGCCTCGTTGTGCGCGCGATGCTTCGAAGGTATATCCCTCAACCGGGGTTTGTCCAACGATTGTTGCTCCACACTCTTCAAGTATTTCAGCCAATAAACCTATGGCATCGCAAAAATTCTCGGTGTATCCTTTCTGATCTCCCAATCCGAAAATGGCAAACTTTTTCTTTTTAAGGTCCATCTCTTCCAAATCAGGAACGAACTCATCCCAGTAGTTGGGCAATTCGCCATCGAACCAGGTTGGTGCGCTAAGAATAAAATTGTCATATTTATTCAACACCTCTTTATTAAGCTCTTCAGCATTAACTGCTTCAATCTCTTTCTCGCCAAAAGCAGCAATAATTTTTTCCGCTACCTTTTTCGATTTTTGAGTATTGTAACTGTATATAATTGCGGTTTTACTCATTTTTCCGATTTTTAGTATTCAATTAATTCTTTTGCTGCTGTGTAAATACGCTCTTTATTTGGTAAGATCGCCTGTTCAAGAATACGGTTGAAACCAACCGGCGTAAATGGCGAACCTACACGTTTAATTGGTGCATCGAGGTATTCAAAACCTTTTTCGTTGATGAGTGCGCTTAACTCGCCACCAAAGCCTCCAAACACTTTATCTTCGTGAACAACCAACACTTTGTTGGTTTTCTTAATCGAATTTAAAATGGTTTCTTCATCCAGCGGAATAAGTGAACGCAGATCGACAACTTCAACATCAGCAATTCCTTCCTCTGCCAGTTTTTTAGCAGCGTCAAGGCTTAAGTGCGTTGTGTTTCCGTAAGTAATAATGGTTAAATCGCTACCCTCACGGCGAACTCGTGCTTTTCCGAAAGGCACCTCAAAATCGTCAGGCACTACAGTTGCAGCTTTTGGATCCTGGTAAAGTGCTTTTGGCTCCATAAACATGGTTAATCCTTCTGAACGCATCGATGTACGCAACAATCCGGCTGCATCATCGGCAAACGACGGATAAACAATACGTACTCCCGGAATGGCTGCCAGCGAACCTTCAATGTTTTGCGAGTGGTACATTCCACCACCGATATAACCACCTGATGCCAGGCGAATGGTTACATTTGGCGAAAATTTACCGTTCGATCGCCACAGGTCGTGACTGGTATCAACGTACTGTTCCATTGCCGGCCAGAAATAGTCGGCAAACTCAGCACCTTCAACTACAACACGGATTTTTTTATCGTATCGCGACATTCCGTTTGCTGTTCCAAGTATGAAATCTTCAGCAATAGGGCCGTTGAATACGCGCTTCTCGCCAAACTCGGCCTGCATGCCTTTTGATACGTTGAAAATACCACCTTTATCTTTGTTGGCCATGTCTTGCCCCCAGATAAAAGTATCCGGATTATGACGGAATTCAGCCTTTAAAGTCTCGTTAAGTGCTGTAATAAACTTCGTCTTCTCGCCTTCTTCGTTATGCAATCCTTCAGGGTATTTCTCCGAAACAAACGGATCAGAAAATACATGATCGTAAATCGATGCAGGATCGGGATCCGGTGCAGCCATCGCCGCTTTATGCGAAGCTTTTATTTCTAATTTTACTTCTTCGTCAATTTTATTCAGCTCTTCTTCAGCAAATCGCTCGTAACGCAATAACAACCTTCTGTATTTTGCCAGCGGATCGTATTCTACCACGTAGTTTCTTTCCGAATCTGAACGATAAAGCAAATGGTCGTCGGAGTTGGAGTGCGACCCCATGCGCACGCAGTTGGCCTGCAGTAATACGGGTTTGCTTTCCTCTATGGCATAACGTTTGGCTTCGGCCATGGCGTTCATCGAATCGAAAACATCTTTACCGTTACAGTGGATAATACGCAGGTTTTTATACCCGGAAAAGTTATTGGCCACTTTTCGTTGCGCAGTCTGGTCTTTTTTAGGTACCGAAATACCATAACCATTATCCTGAACCACAAAAATTACAGGCAATTCTTCTTTATCGGCACCGGTAATCGCTTCGTAAACGTAACCTTCACTAACCGATGATTCGCCTTGGCTACTGATAGAAACCGCTTTCTCGCCATAATATTTAATGGCACGGGCGGTTCCAACGGCATGCAAGGTGTGGTTTCCGGTTGCCGACGACACACTGTGCATGTTCCACTCGGGTTTTGCCAGGTGATTCGACATGTGGCGACCACCGCTTGATGGATCGGTAGCTTTAGAAATACCGTTTAATATAATTTCTTCCGATGTCATTCCGCCCGCAAGAGCAGTCAGCATATCGCGATAATACATATATAAATGGTCTTTCTTTTGCTCAAAATTCTGTCCGATAGCCAGCTGAATTCCATCGTGTCCGGCATAAGGAGCGTGGTACGACCAACCAATGGCCTGTTTCAGATAATTGGGTGCTTTTTCGTCGAGTGCACGGCCAATTTTCATTAACCGGTACCAATTTTCCAGCGTCTCCTTCGGAGTTTTCTTAATTGTATATTGCTTTGGTACTTTTAAATCCTTCATAATAAATTATATTGCGCGGTTTGTATCAAATTGTTCCAGATGATCAGCAATGCGACGCAGGAAAGCGCCTCCAAGTGCACCATCAATAATACGGTGGTCGTATGATAACGACAGGTACATTTTGTGACGGATTGCAATTACATCGCCGCTTGGTGTTTCCAAAACGGCTGGTTTTTTCTCAATAATTCCTGTTGCCAGAATTGCAACTTGCGGTTGGTTGATAATTGGTGTTCCAATAATATTTCCAAACGATCCGAAATTGGTAATAGTAAATGTTCCACCCTGAATATCGGACGGATCGAGTTTATTGTTACGTGCCGCATCAGCCAATCGGTTCAGTTCTTTTGTTAAACCAACCAGGTTGCGCTGTTCTGCATTTTTAATTACAGGAACAATCAGGTTTCCATCGGGCTTGGCAACTGCAATTCCAACGTTTATATCTTTTTTCATTACGATTTTTTCACCGCTAACCGATGAGTTCACCATTGGAAATTCGGCCAATGCAGCTGCAACTGCTTCTGTGAAAATTGGCATGAACGTAATTTTGTCGCCATATTTTTTCTGGAAAGCGTCTTTGTTTTTGTTTCTCCACAATACCAGTTCCGTAACATCGGCCTCTACAACAGAAGTTACGTGTGGCGACACTTGTTTCGACATCACCATGTGGTCAGCGATCAGTTTTCTGATGCGATCCATTTCAACAACGGTATCGCCTGCTCCCACTGAAACCGGAGGTGCTGCTTTCTTTTCTGCAACAGGTGCTGCTGGTGCTGCAGGTTTACTTTCTTTTTTAGCTTCAGGCTGAGCGGCAGAACTGTCTCTGTTTTCCAGATAGGCCATAATGTCCTTCTTCTGAACGCGGCCTCCAACGCCCGATCCTTCAATGCTTTCCAGCTCGTCAAACGAAACATCTTCTTCTTGAGCAATGGTTTTTACCAAAGGCGAATAGAAACGGTTTGAAAGTTTTCTACTGTTATCAACCGAAGCTTCGGCTGTTTCTGCTTTCGCAGGTGCATCGCTGGTTGTAGCAGTTTCTTCAACCTCTCCATCGAGACTTACCACAGCCAGAACTTCTCCAACTGCAACCAGACTATCTTCCGGATAATTAATTTTTGTGATTACGCCATCAACCGGCGACGGGATCTCTGAATCTACTTTGTCAGTAGCAACTTCGAAAAGCATATCATCCTCTTCAATAGTGTCTCCCTCTTTAACGAACCATTTTGTAATGGTGCCTTCCTGGATACTTTCGCCCAGTTTAGGCATAACGATATTAAAACTTGCCATAATAAATACTTTAAATCTTTGTTTTGCTATTTGCACTTAATACAACAGAACTAAAATTGAAATGTTCAGATTGCAATTTTAATTTTGTGCAAAAATAGAGTTAAAAGTATTTTAAAGGCGAAAATCGGGAAAAATCGTACTAAATAGTATTTATCTCAGATAGATTTTATCGAATGACAAAAGTGATATACAGAAGTACATGGAAATAAATGTACATTACACTTGTAAAGCGCCAATTAATTCACTGGCCGACTGCATATTATGGCGTTTCAGATAATCTTCAATGCCTTCAACAATCTTCACCGGAATCATCGGGTCTTTAAATATGGCTGTACCAACCTGCACTACTGAAGCTCCTGCCAACATAAACTCAATGGCGTCGGCAGCAGTCATTATTCCGCCAATTCCAACAACCGGAATTTTAACAGCGTTAGCAACCTGCCAAACCATACGTAATGCAATGGGTTTTATTGCCGGACCGGATAATCCGCCGGTTATTGTAGATAAAAGTGGTTCTCTTTTTTCGGCATCAATGGCCATTCCCAAAAAGGTATTTACCAACGATACTGCATCAGCCCCCTGTCCTTCTACAGCCTTGGCAATTTCAGTAATGTTGGTAACATTTGGCGACAATTTCACGATCATTGTTTTATCGTAAACCCTGCGCACTTCGCGGGTAACCATTTCTGCTCCCGGACAACTAACACCAAAGGCCATTCCGCCTTCTTTAACGTTAGGGCACGAGATATTCAGTTCAATGGCGTTTATTTTATCCAGTTCATTAACCTTTTCAGTTAATGCAATATAATCTTCAACAGTAGATCCGTTTACATTTATAATCAATTGTGTATCATAGTCAACAATCTCAGGGTAAATGTTTTCAATAAAGTAATCGATGCCTTTATTTTGTAAACCCACAGCGTTTAACATGCCCGACGGGGTTTCGGCCATTCGCGGGTAGTTATTACCATCGCGGTTTTTAAGTGTTGTGCCTTTCAGAAAATAACCTCCCAACAGGCCGGGTTCGAAGAATTCCGCGGTTTCGCGCGCAAAACCGCAGGTTCCCGATGCCAGTGTTACCGGATTTTTAAATTCTATATCGTGTAATTTTACTTTTAAATCTACCATTTCAAATCATTAATGTTAAACACCGGACCATCAGTACACACACACAGGTTTCCCTTTGTTGTTGGCTCAATGCAGCACAAACACACACCAAAACCGCAGGCCATAAGGTTTTCGAGCGATACTTCGCAAAATACATTGGCAGCTTTTGCTTCTTTTGCAATGGCGCGCATCATTCCATCCGGGCCACAGGCATATATTTTAGTGTATGAATTTAAGTTATTGGTAAATACAGAATGCTGCGTAACAAATCCCTTTTCACCAAGCGAACCATCTTCTGAAGCATAATGTAAATTCGCATATTTTTTGTAACTATCTACATTTATATGGTCTTCTTTTGATCGTGCTCCCAGTAAAATGTCAACATTTTCAACCGGCAAACCCGATTCTTTGGCTAAGAAAAGCATTGGTGCAACGCCGCTGCCTCCGCCAATCAACAAAATTTTATCGTCAGATGAAGGATAGGTAAAGGTTTTTCCCAGTGGGTAAACCATGCTGAGTTTACTTCCTACTTTTACCTCAGTAAGTTTTCGCGATCCCCGCCCCAGTATTTTTACGATCATCGAGATTACATTATTCTCGTAATCGACCTCAAATATTGAAAAAGGGCGCCGAAGAAAGATTTCTTGCGCTTCCTTAACCTCAATATTTACAAATTGTCCTGGCTTTATCACCGGAAATTCGGTATCCGATTGCACTTTGATAAGAAAGTTTGTAGCGTTTAGCGCACTATTTTCAATTACGTTGAATTCTTTAACAAACTTTTTTGGCATGTATTCTGATTTTGCCGCAAAGATAATAGAATAATTGTTGAATTAACTGCTACGAATTGACACAAAAAGAAAAGACCGTTGAATAACGGTCTTCTATGTAATATTTAAATTAGGTAAAAAATAAGGGTCTTTGTTAATATGTGTACAAATGTATCTATAAATTTCGTGGTTACAAAACAGAATTTTAGTTTTTTTACAATTAAATTCAATTTTTAAAAAACATACTCCTGAAAACCAGAAATGGCCACTAAATATAGTGGCCAAGCGACTTCTGGATTTATCAACTTAAATTGGGTTTGTAAATTGAATCTATATGGTTTTAATCATCCTGTCGTATTGTTGTTTACTTTTGTTGTTACAAATATGAAAACATTAATTCACATATGCAAACATTTTGCAGATTATTTTTGTAAAAATATTTACTTTTGTGCTCCCTGTGTTTAGATGATTGCAAATCAGACAAGTTACAAATATGTATTACAAAAGTAAACTTGAGGGATTTACACATAAACAAAAGAGGACCGTATTGTTACAGTCCTCTTTGTTACTCTGGTTTAACCACCGTTTGGAGGCCAAATACCTTTTAGTAATAACGATTACAATTCTCTACAACATATTACAAACAAATGTTTTTGTATTTTTAATCGCCCGCACCCGGTTTATTTCTTCCGATTTAACCACGGTTTGGCAAAACTCCATTATAAATAAGTGATACTATATAATGGTATGTTCTATTGACGATATACATTTCTATACAATTTCTTAGCGTTGGTTATATATATTAAACGTACCATCACGATATACAATAATCATTTTATCTATATCGCTATTTGATGTAGTCATCGATTTTTCACTATTCTCCTCTGGTACTATTGGTACAATGTTTTTCTTAGCTGGCTTTTCAGTCAATGGTTGCTGTTTAATAGTTTCCTCAGCTATTGGCAGTATTTGTTGCCGATTATCATCAACTGATACTTTTCCGCTAAACATATCGCCCTCGCCTGTAAGTAGCCAGCGAGCGTTTAAGTCAGGGAATTCCAGAAGTAACTTCTCAATAAAGGAAGCACCTGGTTTATTTCTACCATTAAGAATATGTGAGATATTAGATCGTTGCACATCCAGAACGGCAGCCAGTTCGCCGGCTGAGATTCCTTTTGCATCGATAAAATTTTTAATTCGGTCTTTCATTTTTAAAAGTGTGTTGCAAAGATACATTTGTCATGCGTCCAACAGACTTCGTGTATGCTTCAAAAACAAATGTAAATATTATTTTCGAATTTAACAACACCTTTTAATTAAATGTAAATACATAACAAACTTCAAATAGGTATTCACAAGGCGATAAATCACTTAAGAAGTACTTGGTAATACATTAGAATTGAGCGCTATAACTGTGTTTTATTTAAATAGCTGATGCGAAATAGCTGATATAGTGTATTGATTCTGTATATTACTTCATGTAAAACATGTAATATCCTAAAATAAAGATAGATAAATTAATTTACATGCTTTGTATATTTATACATATTGATTTTCAGCGTAAATATTCCACTTTGTAAAATAGGGCTTTATTTATTTAAACACTCTCCTCTTCATTTGTTACATATATACAAATAAGCTGCAATAGTAATTTAAAAAGATGAACTTAACTCTTTGATTCAATTTTCATAGATGACACATATGTAATCTATTTAGATTTGCCAGTGTGACACAAATGTATTCGTCTTATTTTGCAATTATTTTACATCTCTATCTGCTTTTAAATAACTACTTGTGAATTTTACAAGAGTGTACTTGAATACTGAACATTACAATAAAATTTATCAGTCCGAATCACAAGTGTGCACTACAAATAGGCTAATGAAAAAGATTCTTTCGCTTCTTTGCATTACGCTGCCAATAACAGCAAATTATGGTTTTATAAAATTATCCACACCACCATCCAGTCTCCCGGGTCGCCTTTCATTCCGACTATTGCAAGTAATTTAAATTACTTATAGTGGACACTAATGGAATCGAACATCGATAAGGAATGTCGAAATCTACTGCCTGACAAAATTTCTATTCCTATTATCTGAAAAAGCTCCGGTTCTTTTCATTTTGTGCTTTAGCTAAAAATGCGCTAAATATTTACGCATAATTAGACGTAAACGAAAAAATGGCGTATTCTCAGAAGCTTAAACAGAGCAATTACCCTGGTCAAACTGCATGAATTTAATTAGTTAACACTAAAACAACTCAGTTGCCAAATACAATGAAATAGAAAAAACAGCGATAAATCAGCACAATTTTCAACTCAGTAATGGAAAATGCTTGTTTTTCGTTGAGATGTTACTTTTTGAATTTGTCTATAACGAATTAAAATCAACAGACAGTAAAAAATCAAAACCAACATCTTCCAGTTCCTTAAGATACGATGCTCTGACTCCTATTTTTACCGGAGCATAAAATCGGAAGAAATTTACATCGCCTAACAACTCGACACCATACGATGATATATCGACATTAAATTTTGTAGGTGCATCACCGCCATGGTAACCTCCTTGCAAGTTTGCGTAATCAGCAAATAAGGTTGCACTGATTCTACGCACGTAGGTAATTCCGCCAATACTTAAATCGGGATTAATAAGTGGCAGCGCATAATTTAGCGATAAGGATTGCAATTGTTCGGTTTCTATTTTTGTCCATCCTCGTGGAAAGCGGATCGCATCAGAGAATCCAAAAAGGTTTCCGGAGCTTTTATCCTGCAAACCTCCATATAAACGAATGCCATGATTTTTCAATAGGCCGGGTAGATACACGGTAGCTGCCGCTGCTGCTAATTGCCCCATTTCGTTTGATTGCCAGGGCGAGTGTCGGAAATTCCCTTCCAAGGCCAATCCAAAATTTGGGTAAATATCCTGGTGGCTTTTGCGTAGCAACTGGTAGTAGTACAAACGGTACGATAACGATTGATAATTACCTGAGTTAAACTCATCCGGGGTTGACTGTTCCTTACCGTAATGTGCCAACTGGTATTCCACTTCAGGTTGCAAAAGGCGTGAAAATGCTCCTTGCGACAAATTTAAAGGAATACGCATATTGGCATTAAAAGTTGTCTCATTCCATTTATAATCCTGGAGCGTGGTATCTCTTTTAACCACCTGGCCTTCCTGATTTTGGTACTCACGAATTAACCAATATTGCGATGCGCGTTTACCCCCCGTTACTTCGAAATCGAAAACAGGGAACCAACCTTTGTAGGTGTACTTTCCATAAAAATGACCTGTTTTTTCGCTGGTGTCCCATTTATACCCCAAGGTGGTAAATGCTGTACCTAACTTATTTTGCGACATCAAACTTACGCCGGGCAAAAACTCATAATCGTCGGGATCGACAAAAACAGGCGCCCAACTGTGAAAATTAAAAAGATGCTTTGCTTTGTTATAGGTTTGCGACACAAACACTTCTGTAGTATCAACGCGCGTAAAGTCGACAACACCAGGTTCTTGTTGTTGCATGGAGTTTGCAAGTGGCCAGCTGCCGCGAATTACCTCATTTAACGCCATTGTTTTTTTCGGTTTAAATTCGATAATACGAAAACCATCTCCGGTGTAATCGCTCAATGCAATTGTTCCTTTTGGGTTAATGGCCGGATAAGCAACGTCAAAACGAGGTTCGTATACTTGTTCAATTTCAGAACTGAATAAATCGTACACATAAAGTGCATTTTTGCCCGAGTAACTGCTAATAAAATACAAGTTGTTTCCTGCAACCTTTAATTGTTTAATCTTTCCCAGTTCGGTTCCCGGAAGTAAAGTCTGCTCATTATTTCGCAGATCGACTTTCGCAATATGTTTTCCGTTCTCATCCAATAGCACATAAATTAATTCGTGCGGGTTTAACCAAACCGGAGAAAAGAAATAATTGTTATTGTCAGTCTGGAAGCGGTATTTCATTTTTCCGCTTGAGATATCATAAACCGTTAAATAATTTTTACTGGAAAAATCGGTTTCAACAACTGCAACTTCTTTTAAATTGGGTGAGAGAACCGGGGCAAATGCTTTAAATTCAGGCGAAACAGAGTACATTTTTTTTGTATTCGCGTTTAAGATTCTAATTTGTGAAAGTCCGCTGTGCGACCAGCGAACATCGGGTATTTTTTCGGCCCAAACGATCCATTCTCCTTCAAAATTTACCGATTCTTCAAAAATAGAACCCGGAATTATCAGGCGTTCTTCATCTCCTGTTTTCGTGTTAATCCTGACAAAAGAGGGAATCACATCCAGGCCCGTTTTGTAGGCAATCAACTCATCAATGTTAAGCCAGTGTTTGTATAAATAATTGGTGTAGGTTTTATTTTTTTGCGAGAGTTGTGTTAACGAAGGTTCTACAAATTGAGCATCGGTATTTTTCCACTCCGTTGCCAGGCTGTCGAATATCGATTCGTAAAGTTGCACCTTTCCTAAACCGGTTTCCAATTTTAGCGCTTTATCAAAAGGCGTTATCGAAAAAGGTTTCGTTCCTACTCTTTTTATTGCCTTTTCCCAGATTTCACTTCCGTATCGTTCTCTTGACTTAGCTACCAGATAATAACCCAGTTGATAGTGATTGGGTACGTAATCTTTAAATGATCCGAGGTAAGCTTTATCGTACGAAAAAGTTTTGTTATCGACAACCTGCGCCTGATGTTCCATCAGAAATGAAGGGAATCGTCCGCGCCCGTAGTTGCCTAATGCCGTTTCAGTTACAACGGCATCGCCTTCAATAAACCACCACGGAAGATAAGCTCCGAACACTAACGCAGTTCCCTGTTCTCCCAATACGGCTTCAATGATTTTGGGTAATTCGGCGTTTAATTTATCGATTTGCACCACATGTCGGAATTCGTGTAAAGCCAGCTGTTCTAACCAATCTTGCGGATAAATTCCCTGATGTGGTGTGGTATAAAATTCCGACCGTTTGGGAGCATAAGCCACCAAACCGTTCGATTGTACCGTTTGCGTATGAAGAATTACCGATATTTTACCCGGCTTGTATTTTAACGAATAACTCCCGAAATCGTAAACCATTTCCAGTTTCTGAGCCAGAACCTGCGCCTGATTTTCATAATAATCGGGATAAATCAATTGAAAATTTGTGGTATTAATTTGCCGCCATTTCAGCGATGCCGGATCCTGCCCTGTATCGAAATACTGAGCTTGTGCGACATAAGTTGCAAATACAAGAAATAATAAAAGTAGTTTCTTCATTTTTTTAGTGGAAATGAAATGCCAAAATACACAAACGAAACTATATAAAAACAAAAAGCCCGGAAAAATCCGGGCCCTAAGCTTGAACATGTTTTGTTTTTTATTCTTCTACTTCGTTAACTCCTAAAATTGGGATTGGATTGTCATCTTCCTTTTCTCCGTCAACCGAAGCATAAAGTGTTGCAAATGCTGCATGAACCCAAATTAGTGAAAAAATGACTCCCACAAAACACACGATTAAGCCTGCAATATAAATAAAGAAGGATAAGATGGCCATTCCGAAAATGGTCCAACCGTAACCGCGTGTCATTTGCCAGCTTTTTTCAATAGCTTTTATGGCATCCAGTTCTTTGTCCATAACCAGGTAAGGAACAAAAGCCAGGCGGCATGCCACAATAATACCGGGTATTATCAGCATAAAAATTCCTACGGTTACCAATGCTGCTACAATTAAATTGGCTAAAACAATATTTAGGTACTGCGTTTTAAAACCTTCGAACATTACTTTCAGATCCGTTTCTTCGTCTCTTATGGCAGCTAAAAAAAGCCGCTTTTCGCCGTATTTAATTACAGGCACAAACAAGAAACCATATGCCAGTGCGAATAAAGCTATCGGAAAAAGAAATAAACCAATGTTATTAAAGTCACCTCCATTCCATTCGCCTTTAAAACCATAGCCGGGGCCATTAAGTAGCCCAACAATTATTACGGCCACCAGAAGTGTCGGGAATGATTTTTCAAATATTTTTCTCCAGGCGTAACTAAAACTTCCACCTGCCGATGGTCTCAAATTAAAATACTTTAAGCTTTCCATTGTTTTTGTTTTTAATGTTTTTGTTTTTAATGTTTTCTGTTTTCTAAGTGGCACCTTCCGATGCCTGAACATTGTTTTTTGTAATTGTTATTCAAATCTACTGCATATCTCAAAAAAATCCTTCCTACTAAAGTTGGATTTAGGTTTTTCACTACTTTCGTAGTTAGCGCCACAAGCGCAAAGTGCGTAAAATTGCGTTGCACTACTTAAGTAGTTTTTATGTGGATAAAAATTTTAGCATACATCGTTACATTTATTGTTTCTGCCGGAATTTCGGCTTTAGGAATAATGCTCGCTTACCAGCAATACCAGCAAAACAAAAAGCCAATTTTCACTACTTTGCTGTATCAGCAAATATTTCTTTTTTCCTTTCTTTTTTATGGAGTATGGGGAAATATAAGCCTCCGGATGGTTATTGCCGATTTAAATATTGGCGAGGCTCTAAGTGCCAAGTTGGCCGTTTTTATACCCATTATTGGAATACCGTTTATGGTGGTTAGCTGGTTTATGCTTTTAAAATTTGCCAATAATTGCAACGGACGCCGGCTAACAAAAACCTTCATCTTTACCTTCTTTCCTACTTTTGTAGTGTTGGCTTTTGCCCTGGTTTTTCTCATTCAGAAAGAATATATCTATGTGCCTGAAAATGCAGATCTTTTTGTAGTACGGATTTTAGTAGTATTAAATCTGGTGGTGCATTTGTTTTTCCTGTTACCGTTTTTCAGAAAAACAAAAGACGCAGGTTTGTTAAAGGAAAGCGGACTCGACAAAAATCAGGTACTGATTGTTTTTGCAGCCACCTTACTTTATTCCTGCGTGATGTTCTTTTTCAACCGGTTCGGATATATTTCTACTTGTATAGCCCTGGTTGTTTTGTTTGCCAGCAACCTGGTTCTTCCGGCAATTATTCGCCTGAACAATCAAACCACGCCCGAAAATGGGAACATGGATTTTCAGTCGTTTTGCAGCTTTTACGAAATATCGAAACGTGAAGCAGAGATCATTCAGGAAATTTGCAGCGGAAAATCGAACAAAGCAATTGCCGATAAATTGTTTATCACCTTACAAACGGTAAAAGACCATAACCACCGGATCTTCACCAAAACCGGCGTAAAAAGCCGGGTTCAGTTGGCCAATCTGGTACGCGAAAAAACAGGTGAAAATTAATTGGGTTTCACCAAATTATTCATCAAAAAACAGATCCTCTTTTAATTTTTCAATCCGCTCCAATGCATAAATGGCATTTTTCGCACCTTCACCCGATTCAGTCAAATAAATCCGATAATAGTTCATTGCCAGCGTTTTATTCGAGTTATATTCTTCGTAAGTGGTTGCAATTTCAAAAAGCACTTCTGTTTTCCCGGGATTCAGTTCGTAAGCTTTTTTCAATGCATCAATCGATTCTTTAAACTGTCGTTGCTGACCATACATTTGACCCAGGTGATGATACATTTCCGACACATAATCGGGTACTGTTGCCTCAATTGCAAAAGTCATCAGCTCAATGGCATCGTCGTAATTTTTCAGTTTGCGATTACACAAACTTTGGTAGTACATTACCAGCGGATCGTTCGGATTGAGCAATTTTAAGTCGCCAAAAATATCCAGTGCCTTCGCTTCCTGCTCGGCAAAGTAAGTGCAAATACCGTAATTCATCAATGTTTCAAAAGCCGGTTGTTTTTCCTGCTCCAGGTATTTCTCGAACTGTAACATTGCCGGCCCGTAACGTTTTGTTTTATAAAAGAACATCGCCTTTTCAAACAGCAAGTCTTTATCAGCCGGAAACTGTACCAGGCCTGAATCGATGGTAGCCATTATTTCGTTGGCCTCCTTTTTCCAGTTATAACAGTGTATCAGATTTATGTAAGTTCCATGATCGCGGGGATTCGCCTCAAGCACTTTTTCGTACAGATCGCGTGCCTTTTCGCGTTGAAAAACACGGTACGAACAATACGCCAACTGTTTGTTCCAGTAAACGTTACTCGAATCCTTTTCATAAATTCCGGAGAAAACGTTGAACGCTGTTTTATAGTCATCCATATTAATGTGAACGCGTCCGAGCTTTCCGGCCAAAGCCAGGTTATTCGGCTCAACCTGCAGCGCTTTCTCGTAAAATGCAACAGCATCGCGGTTGTTGCCCAAAATTGAAAAACATTCGGCCGTTTCTTCCAGCATTGTAATATTGTTGGCATCGTGCTGAAGTCCGTTCAAAAAAGCCTCTAGTGCTTGTTGGTAATCCTGCAGGTTTTTATAAACCAATCCTTTTTTATAAAACAATTCAGCCGAAGGATTTGCAGCCAGCTCCTTTTCGATCTCTTGCAAAGCTTTATCGTAGCTCTTTTCAATTATAAGCAGATCGATTTTGCGCTGTGCCATTGTGGTGCCAACAGCACACAACATGATGATTAATAGGGTTAAAAGATTTAATCGCATATTCTTTTATTCATTAGTATTATCGGTTGAAGAGGTATTTTTCTGTATAAATTTACTGAAGAACAAAATTGATTGGCACGGTATAACTCACATTAACCGGCTCCCCGCGCTGATATCCGGGCTTCCATTTGGGTAAGGAATTAACCACACGTAATGCCTCTTTATCTATCGATGGATCAACTCCCCGCGCTATTTTTGCATTGGCAATTGTGCCCTCGGTTGTTACCACAAAACTTACGTAAACTTTACCCTGCACTCCATTTTTAATAGCAATATCAGGATATTTGATCGAGCTGGCAATGTATTTACGCAAGGCCAAATCGCCTCCCGGAAATTCAGGCATTTCTTCAACGATAAAAAATATCTGGTCATTTTCCTCCAGCTGGCGCGGCTCTTGCTCTTTACTTTTTACCAGAAAAACAGCGCCGGTACTATCGGTATTAAATTCGTATTTATTCTTGTCGTTTAGCAGGGCATGTAAAAATTCCAAATCATCCTGTTTACCCTCCAGTTTCATACCCTCATCAGCCAACCGGATGATGATTTTTCGATCGTTACTATCCTCTACTTTTTTTACCTGAACGGCTTCTTTTTGTTCGCAGGCAAAAATTACAACCAATGCCAGCAGCGAAACAAATCCCAAAATATATTTCAGATTGGCCAATTTTGATGAACGGATTTTTGAAATCATTTGAATCCGTTTTTTTATCAGCGATGAATTGAAATTATTGGCAATATCCAGCTGCACACCAACTGCCTGACTTAAAAGCAATTGTTTATACTGAGCCGAACTTATTCCGGAGTTAAGAACCGCATGGTCGGCCAGGTATTCGTGATTTTCGCGGATGGCACGTTTTAGCATCCACATAAACGGATTAAACCACTGAAAAACAGTAAGAATTTCAAGAATTAGTACATCAAATGTGTGTCCCTGTTTGATGTGTTCCATTTCGTGGGTCACCATTTTTTCGTAACCGGCTTCTTTTCTCCTGTTTGGATTGATAAAAATATAACCCAAAAACGAAAATGGGCTGATTTTTTTATCAACCATCACAAAACGATAATTATCAATGTATTGAATCTCATTTTTGGAGATGATCAGTAAAATCTGAATGATCCGAAAAATTGTTCTGCCTAGAAAAAATATCAATCCCAATAAATAGATAAGAATGATAATTTTGCTTGAACTGATAGATTGTACCATTGCGCCGGACAGATCTTGTCCGTAAATGGTAACCGCCTCTAAAACATTCCGATACGGTGTTACGGTAACTTCGGCCAGCATATTTGATTGTGGTGCGTAAACCCGGAAATGCAAAAATGGTAGAAGTACAGAAAACAAAATGGAAAAAAGCAGGAAAAGCCGGTTTAAACGGAAAAATGTTTCTTTCCGTAAAAACAGCACGTAAATAAGCGCCAGTAGCGACAAGCTTATTCCCGATTCGATAATAAAATTTACCAAATTATTCATCGGTGTTCCGGTTTTCGTTTTCTATATCGCGTTTCACATCCTCCATCAGTTCATCCAGTTCCGATAAACTCATGTTGTCTTCCTTGGCAAAAAACGAAACCATTTCTTGGAACGATCCGCTAAAATAATTTCGCATAAAATTCTTCATAAACGAACGGGTATATTCTTTTCGCGAAATGAGAGGAAAATACTCATGAGTTTTACCGTAGGCGTTGTGCCCCACAAAACCTTTCTTTTCCAAAATGCGCACAATTGTAGAAACCGTATTATACGCGGGTTTCGGTTCAGGCATTTCTTCTATAATGTCTTTAACAAATGCTTTTTCCAGTTTCCAGAGCAACTGCATTACCTGTTCTTCGGCCTTGGTAAGTTCCTTCATTTTGTTCGTTTATTTTTGATTTCTGCTAAACTACAAAAACTGTACCTAAAAATTTAGTTAATAAACTATCATTTTAGGTACAGTTGAAATATACGCGATTAGTTTAAGGCAAAATTTATTGGAACCGTGTACTGAACACGAACAGGTTCACCACGTTGTTTTCCCGGTTTCCACAGGGGCAAATTTTTTATTACACGAAGTGCTTCTTTATCCAACGATGGATCTACGCCTCTCGCTATTTTTGTTTCACCTACTGAACCATCCTTTTCCACAACAAAGGTAACATACACTTTGCCCTGTATCTTATCTTTTTTTGCAACATCAGGATAGGTAACTGAGTTGGCAATATATTCGCGCAAAGCTTCGTCTCCACCCGGAAATTCGGGCATATCTTCAACAATAAAAAATACTTGGTTAACACCTTCTCCGTGTGATGTTTTTTCCTCTTTTGCGGCTTCTCTGTCAAGGGCAAAGTTAATGGGCACGGTATAACTTACCTTTACAGCAACACCTTTTTGCTTGCCGGGTTTCCAGGTTTTATCCAGTGCATTCATAACGCGCAATGCCTCTTTATCCAGGGATGGATCAACGCCTCGAGCTATTTTTGCATCTTCAATTTTACCTTCTTCGTTTACAACGAAAGTAATGTAAATTTTTCCATGAATTCCATTCTCTTTAGCAGCAACCGGGTATTTTACCAACGCTGCAATGTCATTGCGAAGAGCCTCCTCTCCTCCCGGATATACAGGCATATCTTCAACAATCACAAATACGTTTTCCTTATCATCCTGCGCAAACACATTGATTGTCAGAAATAAACCCAAAATAATCAAAACAAAGTTCTTCATAATTCTTTTTATTAATGGTTAAATTTAAATTGCTTACTCCAGCCTAAATGTAATTTGTGCATTGTAATACACCTTAACCGGTTTTCCGCGCTGTTTACCTGGTTTAAAACGAGGCAGACTGTTTATCACACGCAGCGCTTCTTTATCCAGCGATGCATCTACCGGACGTAACACTTCTGCATTATTTACATTGCCTTGCTCATCAACTACAAACTTTACATATACTTTTCCCTGTATTCCGTTTTCCTGTGCAATTACCGGATAACGAACATGTGAATTGATGTATTGGTACAAAGCCCTCGTGCCTCCCGGAAATTCAGGAGACTCCTCCACAATCACAAATATTTCATCAACGGCCGCTTCTTCTTCTTCCATATTTTCAACAATTGGCTGCACCTCTATAATTGTTTCGTCATCAGCTTCGGTGTCCTCAATTATGAGTTCATCTTCAATTTCAATATCGTCGTCAACAATATTAAGCACCTCTATTACTTTAGGTGGTGGCGGTGGCGGCGGTGGTTTTACTTCCGGTTCCCGTGTAATCGGAATAATTTCTTCCTCTATTTCAAGCGACTGAATCATTCCCAGAGAATCTGCTTTCTTTGGTGAGCTTGTCCATTCAAATGCTGCTAGCATTGTTCCGAGTGCGACTACTAAACCAACTAAGAAAAAAGTATTTCTTTTTCCCTCCAGGTCTGCCTTTTGTGTTTTTTTCAATTCCATAATTATCAAATTTTGTTATTACTTAAAAATTACCGTTCACTAGCAGTAAAACAACATTTGCTTATGGCTGTCATTCAGTTATCCGTTATGTGTGCAAAAGTATAACTAATAAATTAGTTTTCAAACTAAATATTTAGTTATTTGTATTTACAAGATCATAACCAGCTAATATACTTACCATTAAAACAACTATAATTTTAGTTTAAAGAATATGAGATTGAGGGTAAAAAGAGAATCTTACAAAATTGAGAAAGTATCGCGATCGTTGAGCAGGGGGAATTTTTGTCTGAAATTGTGTAATTCGGAATAAGAGATATTATAGGTTTGAATGCTTTCAGAGTCGCCCATAAATTCGGGAAAACCTTTGGGTGAAATGCAGCCTGAATCGCCCAAATAATTTAAACCGATGCCATCCGTGCCAACGCGGTTAACGCCAAAACAATAGGCCTGATTTTCAATGGCTCGGGAAATAAGAAGGTTTTTCCAGACATGATGCCGTGCCGAAGGCCAATTGGCCATATAAAATACAACGTCGTAATCCTCGAGGTTTCGCGCAAACACCGGGAAACGGAGGTCGTAACAAATTTGTGGACAGAATTTCCAACCTTTGTATTCAACAATTAATTTGTCCTTTCCGGAAGCATAATGCAAATGCTCCTGCCCCATGCTGTATAAATGGCGTTTATCGTACGTTTCAATTTTACCTTCAGGAAATACCCAAATCGCACGGTTGTATATCTTTCCTGCTTCTTCAATAATCAGGCTTCCAATAAGTGCTGCATTTTTATCCGAAGCAATTTGTTGCATCCATTTTACCGATGCACCATCCATTGTCTCTTTTAACTTTTCAGGCTGCATCGAAAAGCCGGTGGTAAACATTTCGGGGAGAATGATTACATCAGTTTGTTTGATGTTTTCCAGCATTCCTGAATATTTTTCCAGGTTTGCCTTAGCATTTTCCCAAATGATATCGGGTTGTATAATGGTTATTTTCAGGTTTTCCATATTGTTTCTCGCAGATTTCATCTCCCATTCAAATGTAGTTAGAAGAAATTTGAATTGGAAAAGATATGTGTAAAAGTATTAGTGGTTTTTGGCTTGGTGGTTTATTTTAAACACCAAGGCACTAAGCCACAAAGAGATATTAAAGTTTTTTTTGCACCGTACTTTAGTGCGGTGATTAGTTGATGTGATAATAAATGGCTTTAGCCTTTAACTTTGAATTAAAGGCTAAAGCCATTTTGTTCTTCTATTTATTGTCGCCAAGCTAAAGCATGGCGCAAAACTATTGAGACACAATACAATTTATCAATTTAACAATTTCGCATCCTCAGCAACATTCGATCTTAGCAACTTACTTTTGTCCGGTGCCTTTAACCGTGTCGATGGTTCTTCCATATTCTCGTTGGGCAGGCGGTAGATTTCGGCGGCTTCGATACTGAGGAAACCAAATTCTTCCACCACTTTCCCTTTTATCAGGTAGCACCCACCACCCGAAAAAGGGTAACGCGCGGCAATCTCCGGAAACTGAACCGTGTCGATCCAGTGCCCTTTTAAATCGATGAACACGCCAAAACTCATAATTTTGCCATCGTTGGTGCGGGTGCGCTTTACATGCACCAGACTTCCCACAATAGCTACATTCTGGTTGATCAGAAAAGGCAGATCGGCGGCAGTGGTTGGCGGCAAGGGCATATTTTCCAGCAAATGGAAAGGTGAACAGGTAACCGGAAATCCCAGCAACTCAATTTCGTCGTAGGCATTTTCCAGCGGATGATAATACAATTCCGGGATTTTAAACTCCTTCACTTCCTGTTTAAACAAAGTTCGTTCGGGTGCAGTCTTTTTCGATTTCGACAGAATAAAATGCGCATTCCACAACAGTTCCTTTTTTGATTTCCGGGTAAAATTAAAGGCGCCAATCCGGATCAAAATACTCAACTGCTCCAGCGAAATGGGCACGCGCTCCAGAAAATCCTGTAAATTTTGGTAGTAACCACCACGGTAACGTTCTTTCAAAACAGTATTTATGGTATTTGTTTCGAGGCTTTTTAAAAATCCCAGGCCAAGATGAATAACTTTTCCGTCAATCACGGTTTGTTTTTCGCTGCGGTTAACACAGGGCGGAAAAATGGTTGCCCCGTGCATGCGCGCCTCATGCACATACAATTCGGTGCGGTAAAAACCGCCGCCGTTATTGATGGTTGCCACAATATATTCCAACGGATAGTACGCCTTTATAAACAGCGCCTGGAAACTCTCCACCGCATACGACGCCGAGTGCCCCTTGGAAAAGGCGTAATTGGCAAAACTCTCGATCTGCTCCCACACACGTTTTACCAAATCGTGGGCATAACCACGTTCGGCACAATTGGAGAAAAATTTATCTTTGATCTTTCCAAATTCGTTGCGCTGTTTGAATTTCCACGACATGCCGCGGCGCAAAATATCCGCCTCGGCCAGCGTGAGACCTGCAAAAAGGTGAGCCACTTTTATTACATCCTCCTGGTACACCATCACGCCATAGGTTTCTTTCAGTAAATTATAAAGTGCCGGTGCTTCGGCTTTAGCCGCCACACAACGACTGCGGTCGCGGTAACGCAAAATGTACTCGCGCATCATTCCACTTTGTGCCACACCCGGGCGAATAATGGAACTGGCCGCCACCAAACGCAGGTAATCGTCGGCCTCCAGTTTGGTTAGCAACATGCGCATGGCCGGCGATTCCACATAAAAACAACCGATGGTATTTCCATGCTTCAGCAGCTCTTTTATCTGCGGGTCTTCCTTAAACGTTTTCAGGTCGTGAATATCGATTTCGGCACCGGCATTCTCCTGCACCAGCTGAATGGCATCCTGAATTTTACTCAAACCACGCTGCCCCAAAATATCGAACTTAGCAAAACCAATGTCTTCGGCTTCGAGCATACTAAAATGAACGGTTGGAAAACCTTTTGGCGGCATAATCGTTGCCGAGTACGCACTAATCGGCTCCTCGGAAATAAGAATACCGCTGGAGTGCACACTCAAATGGCTCGGAAAACCGTGAATCAGTTTACTGTACTGCAATACCAGTTTCCCAATATCATCAAGACTGCTGAAATCTTTTACCTTTTGCAGTTTTTCAATTTCGTGCGTAGGCAAACCAAACACTTTTCCCAGCTCGCGAACTACTGATTTGTACTGGAAAGTGATGTAGGTTCCCACCAGTGCGGTGTGATTCCAGCCGTGCCGGTCGAAAATATAGCGGGTAATATGATCGCGGTCGCGCGAGGCAAAATCAATGTCAAAATCGGGCGGACTTTGCCGCGATGGATTGATAAAGCGCTCGAAATACAGGTCCAGTTCAATGGGATCGACATCGGTAATCCGCAGCAGATAGGCCACCATACTGTTGGCGCCACTTCCCCGCCCTACATAGTAACAACCTTCGCGGCGGGCGTACTCCACCAGGTCCCAGTTAATAAGAAAATACGAGGCAAAATCCATCTGCCGGATCACCTGCAACTCTTTCTCCATTCTTGCAACCACAGCCTCCGAAGGACTGCCAAATCGATATTTCAATCCTTTGTTCGCTAGTTTTGTAAGCAATTCAAAATCTTCTTCGGGTGAGTTGGTAAAACATTTTTTGTTTTTGGCTTTTTTAAAGGTAAAATGAATGGTGCAACTGTTAATCAGACGCTGTGTATTTTCAATAATATCCGGAAAATCGCGAAATACCTCCCTGATTTTTTCCTGCGGAAACATAATCTCATCCGGACTGGCTTCTTCGCTTTTAGGCAGGCGACTCAACAACGTATTGTTGTCCATCGTACGCAAAAGCCGGTGGATATTAAAATCGCGTTTATTGCGAAAAGTGACCGACTGCAACACAACCAGTTTTTCCCGGTGGTTTCGCAAGTCGCCAAATATTTTACTTATCTGCGTTGGTTTTACACCGATAAATTCATTCTCGTGCAACAGTTTTGGAGGTACTTTCCCAACCGGGTAAATAAAATACACGTCCTCCATTTCCGGAGCCCGTTCTGCAAAATCAGCTTCTTCGTGCAAATGCATTGTAAGGTGCTCGTTCAGCTTCTGAAAACCACTGTTATTTTGGGCAATGCCGATATATTGCTGCTGTGCGCCATTTCTGAAATCGATGCCCACAACCGGACGCAGATCTTTTCCTTCGCAGCGGCGGATAAAATCAATGGTGGCTGAAGTATTGTTGATATCGGTCAACACCAGCGAATTGTAGCCTTTTCCAATCGCTTCATCAATCAACTCGTCGATGGAAAGTGTGCCGAATTTGTAGCTGTAATAGGTATGGCTGTTTAGTAACATAAACAATGCGTAAATGCTTTAATGCGAGAATGCCTAAATCAGTTTCCAGTCACTGGTCACTAGCCATTGGTTCTGAACACTGCGACTACTCACTGATCATTTTTTCCTTCATTATTCTTAAATCGTTAATCATCATCACTTAATTCACATCCTCCGGTGTGCCGGAATTACCGGTGGCTGGCCGTTAAACGGATTTGCCATCTGTCCGATTCCGCGGGTTCCCAGTGTTGAGGCCCGTTGCACGGCATTTTGCCCATAACGATTCCGGATCTTATCCATGCGCTGGTACAGATTTATCAGTTTGGTATCGTCTTCAAACAGTTTCATCTGGTAACTTCCGCCCACCAAATGACTAAAACGCACACCCACCAGCCGCACCAAAACCCGGCGCGTGTACAACTGATCGAAAAGCTCCATCGTAGTCTGAATTAGCGTATGATCGAGCGAGGTGTAGGGAATGCGCTTTTGGCGGGTGCGGGTATCGAAATCGGAGTAACGCACGGTTACCGTAACACACGACGTTAGTTTATTTCCGTTGCGCAGGTAAAAAGCCAGTTTCTCAGCCATGGCCAGCAGCAGGTTTTTCAGCGCCTGCACATCAATAGTATCTTTCTCAAAAGTCAGCGACGAGGAAATGGATTTCCGCTCGTGATAAGGCTCCACCAACGAATTATCGATTCCCTGTGCCTTTTTCCACAGCACAATGCCGTTCTTCCCCATCACTTTGTCCATCAGCTCGATAGGCATCTCCTGGATGGTTTTCACATAACGGATTCCCATGCTCAGCAGCATTTTGTAAGTCTGGTCGCCCACCATCGGGATTTTTTTTACCGGCAGCGGTGCCAGAAACTCTTTTTCATGCCCGTATTCAATTTGCTGATAACCATTGGGTTTTATCTCGCCTGTAGCCACTTTCGATACCGTTTTATTGGTCGATAACCCAAAAGAAATAGGCAAATGCGTCTGATCGATAATGCGCTGACGCAACTCCTGCGCCCATTTGTAGCAGCCGTAAAATTTGTCCATTCCGCTTACATCAATATAAAACTCGTCGATGGATGATTTTTCGTAAAGCGGTGCTTCCTCTTTAATAATATCCGTTATCTCATCGGAGAATTTGCTGTAAATGGAGCTGTTTCCTTTTACCACAATAGCCTCGGGACAAAGCCGGCGGGCCATTTGCATGGGCATGGCCGAATGTACGCCATATTGCCGCGCTTCGTAACTGCAGGCCGCCACTACTCCCCGTCCACTGGTACCTCCGACCAACACCGGTTTACCAATCAACTCGCGGTTCATCAGCCTTTCGCACGACACAAAAAAGGTGTCCAGATCAATATGTACAATATTTCGATTCAAGATGTCGATATTTTCGTCAATTTTTCGACTATAATTTAGTCATTTTTTATTATATTTGGAAGGAAAAGTAGGAAGAAAAGATTGCTTCTCCGCTGGCTGGCGGATCGCAATGACGTAATTTGAATAGTGCATAGGGAGTTTGGGCGCGGCAAAGCCGCGCCCAAACTCCCCTCCGTTCTGATTTAATGAGTCATTGCGAGAGTCCACCCATTTTTAATGGGCATAATGAGGTAATGACAGTAGATATACCGAACTTAGCAGCAAGCCTGCACAGTTTGACCGTTCTTTGTA